>JAJDGX010000060.1 GCA_030265885.1 Ruminococcaceae bacterium OttesenSCG-928-L11
TGTTACAGCCGCTTGCTCTGCTCCTCCAGCAGGAGTCGTTCCACATCGGCGGCCAGCTCCTCCGCAGTCTCGGAGCTGGCTGCCTCCGCCATGATTTTAATGCCCCGCCCCCGCTTCAGGGGCTTCACCAAAACCACGCCGTTGTCCCGGGTGAGGACGACGCCCTCCCGGACAATGCCCTCCCGCGCGGTGTTG
Organism: Ruminococcaceae bacterium OttesenSCG-928-L11; assembly: GCA_030265885.1. Classification (GTDB taxonomy): domain Bacteria; phylum Bacillota; class Clostridia; order Oscillospirales; family Ruminococcaceae; genus WRAV01. The sequence goes on from JAJDGX010000060.1 coordinate 196, forward strand.
ATTTTGCGGATGAGGCCGGCGGGGTTGCCGTCGGTTTCCACGGTGCGGGTGGCGATGTCAAAGGCCCGGTGCCGCTCCACCAGATTGCCCAGTCCCCCGGCGTCCCGTATGATGGAAAGCAGCATGACAGCCTGCATCAGCCCATCCCGGGACCACATCTGGAAGGCGGCGATTTTTCGCGCCTCCTCGTCGGAGCTGTCGGCAGGGCAGTCGTAGTAGCGGTGCAGGGCGACGTCGTGCTCCCAGGCAATGCCGTTCAAAATGTGGGGCGCGTCAAAGGGGAGGGCGATGTCCTCGCCCCGCTCCATGCGGCTGATGGCGCACCACGCCAGAATCCGGTGGTGGGCGATGTGGCCGTACTCCTCGTCGAACAGCCGCACCCTGTCCCCCTGAGAGGAAATGTCCAGCACAAAGCCGTCGCCTACGTCGCAGCCCAGCTTGTACAGCACATCCCGCAGGGTATCTTGCACCATCATGCTGCGGGACTGCACCCGGGCCGCGCATCCGGCCAGCCCCTTTACAGCGTAGCGAATCAGCTGGGATTTGTAGAGCATCTCCATGCCGGACATCTCCACCCGATCCCCCATCCGGTCGTAGGGGCAGCGGACAAACTCGCCCCGGGCCAGGATGGCCTCGATGCTCCGTTCCGTCTCCCGGTTGGCGGGGAGGCCGCCCGGCCCCAGCACCCGGATGCCCGCCTTGTCGCCGCCGGTGATGAACACCCCCAGGGGCGCCGCGCTGAACGCCATGTCGTACTCAAAGCGGGCGCGAAAGTTTTCGCCAAAATCCATGACGCTGGCCCCGGCCGACTGAATGCCAGCCGCCAGCGCGTCCTTCAGCACCCGCACACCCTTGCCCATGGTGCTGCCTACGGCAATGCGGGCGTTGGGCTTTACACTGCCCACGGCACTGCCCAGTCGGGCCAGAAATTCCGGGGTCAGCTCCACGCCGATTTCGCCGGTGATGCCGTTTTCCCCGAAGGTGCCCCGCTCCGACAGGCTGATTTTCAGGTGCTCCGTGACCAGGGCGGAGTCCGGCACCTTTTTGCCGTTCCAGATTTTCACCCCTGCGTTGACCACGGCCCTGCGCCCAATGATGGAGCCTGCCCCGGCGGTGGCCCCCTCAAAGAGCATGGCCCCCTGCTTGAGTCCCGCTCCGGCACAGGCCAAGGCGCCGGTGAGCCGGGCCCGCTCACCCACATAGGCCCCCTGCAGCAGGATGCTGTCGGTCACCCGGCTTTGCAGGCCGATGGAGCAGCCGGTATCCACAACGCTGTTGTCGATGACGGCCCCATCCTCGATGACGACGTCCCTGCCGATGTAGCAGGGGGGAACAATGGTGCAGGTGCGGGGCGGCGGGTCTCCGGCCAGAATGTTGCCCTGGGCATCCCGCCGCCCGGGAATGCGGCATTCCACCTTGCCCGCCAGCATGTCCCGCTGGCAGCGGATATAGGTGTCCAGGTCGCCGATGTCGCACCAGTAGCCGGTGTCCACCTTGCACATCAGTTTTTTGCCGTCCCCCAGCATCATGGGAAAGAGATCCTTGGCGAAGTCGAAAAAAGTGTCGTCGGGAATCAAATCCAATGCGCCGCGGGACAAAATATAGATGCCGGTGTTGGCCAGGTCGCTGATGGCCTGGGAAAAGGCCGGCTTCTCAATAAAGGCCGCGATGCGCCCGTCGTCGTGAATGTCGATGAGGCCGTATTCCCGGGGATCCTCTACCGGCTTGCCGATGATGGTCACGTCGGCCCGGGTGTCCCGGTGGAAGCGCATGGCCTCCGTCAGGTCAAAATCGCACATGGCGTCGCCGCTTATGACCAGCACCTCATCAGCGTCACCGCAGGCGTTTTTGACACTGCCCGCCGTTCCCAGAGGCTTGTCCTCCTCGGCGAATTCCAGGGCGATGTCGCCGTAGCGGTTGTCGGGAAAGTGGCCGGAGATGGCGTCGGGCAGGTAGCGGATGGTGACGGCGGCCTCGGTTATGCCGTGCTGCCCCAGCAAATCCAGGATGTACTCCATCACCGGCTTGCCGCAGAGACGGGCCATGGGCTTAGGGATGTCACAGGTCAGGGGACGCAGCCGAGAGCCCTCGCCCCCCGCCATGATAATTGCTTTCATTCCACTGATTCTCCATTCCTTGAGGAATTTCCGCCGGAAGTTGTTCCGGCTCCGGATCGCATACGGTGTTAGTATGGGCTGCCTTCGCCCGGTTTAGTACAGATGCGGAAAAAACATTTGCCAACGCCTCGGCCGGGGGGTATAATGAATCCGGACAATGAAGGATAGAAAAACACGGAGTGAAGCGAATGAAGCAGATACATCTGTACACAGACGGCGCATGCTCGGGGAACCCGGGGCCGGGTGGATGGGCGTGCGTTTTGGTATACAACGGTCACAAAAAAGAACTGAGCGGCGGCGAGCCGGATACCACCAACAACCGCATGGAATTAACCGCTGTGATTGAAGGGCTCTCCGCCCTGAAGGAGCCCTGCGCGGTGGCGCTGACCAGCGATTCCAAATACGTCATCGACTCGGTCACCAAGGGCTGGGTCTACGGCTGGCGGCGCAACGGCTGGAAAAAGGCCGACAAAAAGCCGGCCCTGAACGTGGATTTGTGGGAGCGGCTTCTGCCGCTGCTGGAGCGGCATCAGGTGACCTTCCACTGGATCAAGGGCCACAGCGGCCACCCGGAAAACGAGCGATGCGACCAGCTGGCCGTGGCATACTACACCAAGCTGCAAATGGGCAAGTAGCCAACAACACAGGGGCATTCCCCACAGGAGAGAGCGATGGAAAAGCGCCACATTTACATGGACAACGCCGCCACCACCCCGCTGTCACAGCCGGTGTGGGAGGCCATGCTGCCCTGGCTGCGGGAGGGCTACGGTAATCCGTCGGCGGTGTACCGCAAGGGCCGGGAGGCCCGGCGAGCCGTTGAAGCTGCCCGCCGCCAAGTTGCGATCGCCCTGGGCGCGGCCTCCCACACGGAAATCTTTTTTACCTCCGGCGGCACGGAGGCGGACAACTGGGCCGTCTTTAGCGGTGCCCGGCTGGCCCTGGCCCGGGGCAAAACCCGGGTTGTGACCACAGCCATCGAGCACAAGGCGGTGCTGGAGTCAGTCCGGACGCTGGAGCAGCTGGGCGTGTCCCACACCATTGTGGGTGCAACCGGCGACGGCGTCGTGGATCCGGCAGCGGTGGAGGCCGCTCTGGGGGAGGATGTGGGCCTGGTGTCCGTCATGTGGGCCAACAACGAGGTGGGCAGCCTTCAGCCGGTGGAGGCCATCGGCCGCCTGTGCCGGCAGCGGGGCATCCTCTTCCACACAGACGCCGTGCAGGCCGCCGGCAAGCTGCCCATCCACCTGCAGGAGTTGCCGGTGGATATGCTGTCCCTGTCCGCCCACAAATTCCACGGCCCCAAGGGCGTCGGCGCGCTGTATGTGCGGGGAGGAACGGCGCTTCCCCCCTATCTGCACGGCGGCGGACAGGAGCATCACCGGCGGGCCGGCACGGAAAATGTGGCGGGCATTGTGGGCCTCGGCGAGGCGCTTGCACAGGCGGTCGCTCACCTGAATGAGCACAGCCGGGCCCTGACCCGGCTGTCCGACCGGCTGCTGGAGGGCCTGCTGCAAATCCCCGGGAGCCATCGAAACGGCTCCGGGAGCCGCTGCCTGCCCGGTATCGTCAATGTCTCCTTCGAGGGGGTGGAGGGGGAGAGCCTGCTGCTGATGCTGGATTTGGATGGCATCGCGGCTTCCTCCGGTTCTGCCTGCACCACGGGGGATCCGGCGGCCAGTCATGTGCTGCTGGCAATGGGCATCCCCGAGCCGCTGGCAAAGGGATCCCTGCGGCTGTCCCTTTCCGCCGACACCACCGCCGCCGAAGTCGACCGCACAGTCGAGGCGGTGGCGCACATAGTTCACAAGCTGCGCGGATATACTATGAAAAGCTGACGGCTGGATTGGAAAAAAGCATCGCGCCGTACCTCGCATACGCGCTCCCGTCCCCATGTCGGTGAGCATTCGGTCATAGAGGGGCGGAACGCATAAACCGTTTGCTTCGTGTTCATTATTTGTTAATAAAATCCGATAATTTATACACAGTCTCCAATTTTTTACAAATAATTTATCGATTTATTATAGCTATCACTATTGAAAACACTTATTAATAGGTATAGACTATAGAACGGCGGTTGACTGGTAGAGTCATCGCTCCATTTTATGTCCCGCAATCAAATTGGAAGCAGCCTTTTCTTGTGTTTTCCACAGAAAACAGGAGGGGCTGGTTCCCAGTAATGGGTAAGCTGAAGGGGGCTTTCGTGTGAATACGGTGGTCAACAAGCTGCTGGATGTGGATCGCAGGGCGCGGCAGTTGCTGGACGACGCAAAGCAGTATTACGACAAGACTATCGAAGAGTTGGATAAGGAAAAGGAACAGATTCGCGAAAAGTACGCTGAAAAAGCTGCCCAGCATGTCGCCGATGTCCGCCAGACCGAATCCGCCCACGTGGAGGATTCCGTGAACCGGCTGGGCGCCGACACGGCCGAAAAAATCAGCCGGCTGGAGCAGGTGTACGAGGAATCCCACCAAAAATGGGAGGACGAGCTGTTTCGGCGCTGTGTCGAAAAGGCCTCCGGGCAGGTGAGCGGCGGTGCTTAATTACGCGGACAACGCCATGATGGCCAAGGTGCGCGCCCTTTACGGCAAGCGCCTGGCGGCGGAGGACTACAACCGGCTGCTCCAGTCCAAATCCGTGGCGGATGTGGCCTCGTACCTGAGGAACGAAACCGCCTACCGGGATACCCTCGCCGAGGTGAAGGAGGAGATGGTGCACCGGGGCCAGCTGGAAACTCTGGTGCGGCGGCGCAGTCTGAATCTTCACATGAGCCTGCTCCGCTATTCCTACAACGACAAGCTTTTTATGACCATGTATATGATGGAAAACGAGGTGCGCCAGCTGCTGGCGGCCATCCGCTTCCTCAACGCCGGTTCCATGGACAGATACATTGTGGAGCTGCCGGTGTACCTGTCCCGCTACATGGCCTTTGATCTGTTCGCCCTGGCCAAGGTCACCACCTTTGACCAGCTGCTGGCGGTGCTGGCCCACTCGGGCTACCACGGCATTGTGGCCAAATTCCGGCCGATGTCCTCTGAGCGCCCCGTGGACATTGTGGGCTGCGAAAAGGCGCTGCTGGAGTATTACTACCGCACCCTGCTGGATATGGTGGAGGCCGACTACAGCGGCGAGACCCGGGACGACCTCAACCGGCTGCTGTACAGCCAGATTGATTACCACAACCTGTCGGTGGCATACCGGCAGAAGCGATATTTCGGGTATTCGGAAAAGCGAGTCCGGGAAAGCATGCTCCAAATTCGCACCGACACCAACCCGGAGCGGGCCTATGGCGCCCTTCTGAATGCCCGCGACGAGCGGGAAATCGACGAAGCCATGAAAAACTCCTATCTTTCCCGCAAATTCCAAATCGACTGGGACGGCCGCAACAAGGTGCTCTCCTCGCTGCTGGAGCGCTCCCAGAGAGAGCTGGCCCACAAGACCTTCCGGTTTTCCGTCAAGCCGATGATCGTCGTCATCAGCTATATGTTCCTGCTGGAAATTGAAATCAGCAACATCGTCAACATCATCGAGGGAATCCGGTACCAGCTGCCGGCGGAGGAAATCCGCCAGCTTCTGATTGTATGACGCCGGGAGGAAACAATGAGGAAAGCACATTTGCGGGGGAAGAGCATGCACAGGCGAGATTGTGTTTTTTATGTACCAGAGAGGTTCATTTTGAAGGAAAGGTGGTGCCTGTCAGTTGGGAATTGAGCGGATGATGTTTCTCGATATCAACGGGAACAGCGCCAACCTGGATGACGTGCTGCTGATAGCCATGAAATCCGGGAAGTTCCAGCCGGAGTATGCCGCCAAGCTCAGCGAGTATTCCGTGGGCTCCAGCGCGCTGCTCCGCAACCCCTACGGCGCGTTGATGGTAAAAATCAACGACATGGCTGCCCAGCTGAAAATTCCGCTGGAATATCGCGACGCCAAGGGCCTGGGCGACACGTCGGACAGGGAAGCGTTTATCGAGGAATGCCATGAATACTTAAACAAGCTTCGCAAGGAGTACCCCGGCTACTTTGAAAAGCAAAAAAAGGTGATGGACGAAATCGCGTCCTACACCTCGGCGCTGGATATGCTGGGCCACGTCAATGTGGACGATGTCAACTTCGACAATATCTGGAACAACGAGTTCCTGAAAATCCGCTTTGGACGCCTGCCCACGGCCAATGCCGCCAAGCTGGAGGTCTACGAGGATAAGCCCTACGAGTGGTACAAGCTGGATTCAAACCCCAGCTTCATCTGGTGCCTCTACTTTACGGCCGACGAATACAAGGACGACATCGACCAGATGTTTTTCTCCCTGGGCTTTGAGCGGCTCCGGGTGCCCGATTTTGTCCACGGCACCGCCAGCCAGGCCATGGCGTCCATTCGGGACAGCCTTCAGGAGGAGCGAAAGCTGCTCTGGCAGGCCGGCGAGGAAATCGACGACTTCGTCAAGCGGGAGCAGGAGACCTTCCTGCGGGTGTACACCATCGTCAAGTATTTTCACGACGCCTACGACCTGCGCCGGTATGTGGTGAGCATCCGGGATCACTTCCACCTGGTGGGCTTTGTGCTGGAGCGGGATGCCGGGGAATTCATCAAGCTGTTCGCCAACATTCAGGGCTTGGATATCCAGGTGATCCCCGCCGGCGGGCAGGACAGAATCCCCGTGCCTGTCAAGCTGCGAAACAACCGGTTTGTCCGCCCCTTTGAGATGTTTGTCAACATGTACGGTGCCCCCTCCTACCACGACATCGACCCGACGCCCTTCCTGGCCTATACCTACACGCTGCTGTTCGGCATCATGTTCGGTGATTTGGGCCACGGGCTTTGCGTAGCTCTTCTGGGCTACTTCCTGTGGGAGAAAAAGCGAATGCCCCTCGGCGGTATTATGACCCGCATCGGCTTCTCCTCCATGGTGTTTGGGTTCCTATACGGCTCCGTATTTGGCTTTGAGCACGCCCTGGACTGGTTCTACGTGGGCATTTTGGGCCTGCACGAAAAGCCCATCGAGGTGCTCCATCCCACCATGACCATGACCCTGCTGATTGCGGCTGTGGGAGTGGGCGCGCTGCTGATTATGTCGGCCATTGTGTTCAACATGATAACCGGGCTCAAGCGCCGGGATTTTGACCGGGTGTTCCTGTCCTCCAACGGGCTGTGCGGGCTGCTGTTCTACGGCTCTGTCCTGTTCGGCGCCATCGGAACCATTATGGGCAACACGGTGTTCACCACCCCTTACGTGCTGACACTGATTGTGCTGCCGCTGGTTGTCATCTTCTTCCGGGAGCCCATCAACCACATCATCCACAGCATCAATCAGGACAGCCTCATCAGCCACGACGAGCAGCTGACCCAATACTCCATCCTGGATCAGAAGGACGCCAACATCCCGGAGCTGTTCTCCAGCCCCTTTATGACAGCCCGGTTCGGCCGCATCCCCACCGACAGCTACAAAAAGCTGACCTTCTACTCCAACGAGCCCTTTATGCTGTATCCGGTCAAGACCGACCCGGAATACATCTGGTTCATCTACGCCACCGCCATCGCCAACAAGGAGCAGATGGACGCCATCTTCCACGACCTGTACTTTGAGCGCATCTTCATCCCCGAGGACGACCTGCGCACCACCGAGGACGCGGAGCGTTTCATCAAGAAATGCATCGAGATGGGCGAGCCGCCTGTCACGGTAACGGTGCAGGAAAAATACGGCGAGATCAAGCCCTCCCGCCGCCGCACCTTCTTCGAAAAAATCTTCCCCGAGGGCTTCGGAAACTTCTTCACCGTCACCTTCTTCGAGATGTTCGAGGTCATCCTCAGCTTCATCAGCAACACCATGAGCTTCCTGCGCGTGGGCGGCTTCATCCTGGTTCACGCCGGCATGATGAGCGTGGTATTCACCCTGGCCGAGATGATAAACTCCGGCGGCGCCACCATCGCAGTCATCGTCATCGGCAACGTCTTTGTAATGGGCATCGAGGGCCTGATTGTGGGCATCCAGGTGCTGCGCCTGGAGTTTTACGAGATGTTCAGCCGTTTCTACGGGGCCAACGGCGACCTGTTCGCCCCCGTCCAAATGGAGTACGGCCAGTAACCGCATCCAACGAAGGCCCGGCACCGCACCGGCGAAAGGAGCCACACCATGCAATACGACAAGCTCACCATCCTCCGCAAGGAGTCTCTGCAGCCGGTGGAAGAACAGTTCGGCGAGGGCTGCGCCTTCACCCGGTACGAGGCCGTAACCGAAGAGGGCGGCGGCAAAAGCGTCGTCCGCTTCTACGACATCCCTCCGGGAAAGGCCAATTATCCCCTTCATTATCACGAAAGCCACGAAGAGGTTTTCTATATCCTGTCGGGCGCCGGCGTTGTCATCACCGCCGACGGCGGCCGGGAAATCCGGGCCGGGGACTTGATTGTGTGCCCACCGACACCGGGCGGCGCTCACCGCATTGTCAACACCTCCGCCGAGGTGCTCAGCTACCTGGAGTTTGACGCCGTCGCCTACCCGGACATCGCCCACTACCCCATGACCCATACCCTGGGGATTCTCTATAGGGACAGGGCAAAGAATCAATTTTTTTCCACAGCCTCCACGGTCGACTATGTAAAAGACGTGGAAGGGGAGGACAAGTAAGCGATGCTGCAAGCGGAAGGAATCGTCGCTTGCCCAGAACCGGCAAAATCCGCATTCACCTGAATTTCGCATCAGAAAAAGCCGATTTTCCCCTTATTCTATTTTGATTATTGCTTGTCAATCACAGAAAGGGTGTTTCACTATGTCAACCATTCTCACATTGCTTGTACCCGCGGCAGCCGTAATTATGCTGGCCCTGCCCGCTGTCCCCGCATATCGGGGCATTGTCACCGGTAAAAAAGCCCGCCGCAGCATTATCTGCAACCTGGTCGCCTTTTTTGGCCTGTGCGCCGTGATGACCATCCTGCCTCTGGGCGATTTTGTCACCTACGCCGCCGGCGAAGAGGTTGCCACCGCTGTGCAGGGGCTGACCACCGGTACCGGTCTGGGCTATCTGGGTGCTGCTCTTGTTACGGGTCTTTCCACTGTGGGCGCGGGCATTGCCGTTGCCTCTGCCGCTCCCGCCGCTATCGGTGCCACCAGCGAGGATCCCAAGGCTTTTGGTAAGGCGCTGATCTTCGTGGTTCTGGGCGAAGGTATCGCCCTGTACGGCATGCTGGTCTCCATCCTCATCATCAACGCGCTGTAAAAGCGGATCCAAGCCGTTTTCAGCGGCTTTCAACTGCGGGCCGGGGCGTCCCATGCCCCACCGCGTTCGCACCATCGCAAGCAAAGCCATTCACCGGGCGGTTTGCTTGCCGGTTATCCATATCCACCTGTGCCCGGTCGGAAATAGGGGTTTGCGCGCATTCGCGCGCCCACCTTGTTCACGTTGTTCACAACTTTGCAAGCAAAGCCATTCGACCGGGCGGTTTGCTTGCTGGTAATCTGCGTCCATCTCTGCCCGGTCGGAAATGGGGTTTCTATGAAATTTCATCTGATCAGCGATAACACCGACACCTACATTGGGATGCGCATGGCGGGCATCGAGGGCGTGGTCGTCCACGAGGCCGAGGACGTGAGCAAGGCGGTGCGGGAAGCCTGTGCCGACGAGGAAATCGGCGTAGTGCTTATCAGCGCCAAGCTGATGGAAATGTGCCGTGCGGAGATTTATGAAATCAAGCTGAACGCCTCTCGTCCGCTGATTGTGGAGGTGGCTGACCGCCACGGCGACGGCAAGGTTTCCGATTCCATCACCCGGTATGTCCGGGAGGCGGTTGGAATCAAGATCTAAAGCGCATCCGCTCTCAGCACCGGCAAGCGGATGCAAGCGCGGACTGGGAAAGAGCGCCCATCGCCGATGACAGCCTTTGCCCGGCAGTCGGCCGGCAACCCACGACCGCAATCACTGCCCCGACAGGAACGGAGGGAAAGAAAATGGCAAAAATGGATGAGCGCGCCGATGTAATTGGCGCATCCATACTGGCCCAGGCCGATCACGAAAGCAAGGAACTGACCGCGAAGGCCAACGCCATACGGGAAACCGAAATCCACGCCTTTGAGGATGAGGTTATACACAGCATGTTTGCCGAGGTACAGGCCAAGACCACCCAGCTTCGGGTGGACAGCGTCAAGACCATCAGCAACGCCAAGGTGACCGCCCACAGCTCTGTGCTGAAGCGCAGGGAGGAACTGGCGGGCATGGTGTTTGCCGCCGTGAAGGCGCGGCTGTGCGAATACGCCAAGACCCCGGAATACACAAAGGCCATCATGGAAGAACTGACTGCGGTGAAGGACCGCTATTCACATACCTCCAGCACGGTGTACCTGCGGGAGGCCGATATGCCCCTTGCCAAGGAGGTGGAGGCCATTCTGCCCGGATGCCGGGTAGAGGCGGACGCCGCCATTCGGGGTGGCTGGAAGCTTCTCAACCGGGAAGCCAACATCTTAATTGACGAGACCTTTGATTCCCGCCTGCAGGAGCAAAAATCCTGGTTTTTGCTCAACAGCGGGATGCAGATACAATAAGAGGCTTCCGCGCAGGCCTGAGTTGAGCGAGGCGCGCGGAGCGATTGGGTTCAGCGCCACGCCGGCGCTGATGGAATCCTTTTGACGAAAGAAGGTTGCCAATTGGGCACGAACACTATTTTTTCCATAAACGGGCCTGTTATCACAGTCCGGGATACGACGGACTTCTCCATGCTGGAGATGGTGTATGTGGGCAACAAGCGCCTCATCGGCGAGGTGATCTCCACCAACACCGATTTCACCACCATACAGGTCTACGAGGAGACGGAGGGCTTGGGCCCCGGTGAGCCGGTGGTGCCGTCCGGCGGCCCTATGAGCGTTCTGCTGGGCCCCGGTATCCTTCGCAATATCTTTGACGGCATCGAGCGCCCCCTGCAGGATATCGCCGCGCTGTCCGGTTCCTTTATTCCCCAGGGCGCCAGTGTTCCGACGCTGGACGAGGAAAAGCCCTGGCAGATTACCGTAACGGTAAAGGTGGGGGATGAGGTAAGCGGCGGCATGATTTACGCCACCTGCCCCGAAACCCCCGTCATTGAGCACCGGCTGATGGTGCCGCCCAGCCTGTCCGGCAAGGTGACCTTTGTCGCCCCGGACGGCGCGTATCGCCTCAACGACTGCATTGTCCGCATCGCCGACGGCAGCGGCAAGGAGCATGAGCTGACCCTGTGCCAGAAGTGGCCCATTAAGGTGCCCAGGCCCGTGCGGGAGCGGAAGCCCATCACCATGCCCCTGATCACCGGCCAGCGGATCATCGATACTCTGTTCCCCATTGCCAAGGGGGGAGCGGCTGCCATTCCCGGCGGCTTTGGCACCGGCAAGACCATGACCCAGCACCAGCTGGCCAAGTGGTGTGACGCCGACCTTATCATCTACATCGGCTGCGGCGAGCGGGGCAACGAGATGACCCAGGTGCTGGAGGAATTCGGCGGGCTCATCGACCCCAAAACCGGCAACAAGCTGACCGACCGCACCGTCCTCATCGCCAACACCTCCAACATGCCTGTGGCGGCCCGCGAGGCCTCCATCTACACCGGCATCACCCTGGCGGAGTATTACCGGGACATGGGCTACCACGTGGCCATTATGGCCGACTCCACCTCCCGCTGGGCCGAGGCTCTCCGCGAGATTTCCGGCCGTCTGGAGGAAATGCCAGCCGAGGAAGGCTTCCCTGCCTATTTGCCCTCCCGCCTGTCCGAGTTCTATGAGCGGGCCGGGTATATGGTCAACCTGGGCGGCAGCGAGGGCTCCGTCACCATCATCGGCGCGGTGTCCCCCCAGGGCGCGGATTTCTCCGAGCCTGTTACCCAGAACACCAAGCGGTTTGTCCGCACCTTCTGGGCGCTGGATAAATCTCTGGCCTATGCCCGCCATTACCCCTCCATCAACTGGAACACCAGCTACAGCGAGTATGTGGACGATTTGCGGGAGTGGTACGACGAGCACGAAACCGCGGCCTTTCTGGAATGCCGCCGGAGAATTTCCAACCTGCTCCAGCAGGAATCCCGCCTGATGGAGATTGTAAAGCTCATCGGCGCCGATGTTCTGCCCGACGATCAAAAGCTGATTATGGAAATCGCCAAGGTCATCCGGGTCGGCTTCCTGCAGCAGAACGCATACCACAAGGACGATACCTACGTGCCCCTGGACAAACAGCTGAAAATGATGCAGGTCATCCTGTATCTCAACGACAAGTGCAAGGAAATTGTGGCGCGGGAAATTCCCATCTCCATGATTGTCAACACAGGCTTGTTTGAGAAGGTCATCAAAATAAAATATGATGTCCCCAACGACAATCTGGAGCTGTTCCGGGAGTATTTCACCGAGATTGACGAGACATTGTCCAAAATCAACTAGAAGGGAGCCGCAAACATGAGTGTTCAATTTGTGGGATTGAAGGAAATCAACGGCTCCATCGTGGTGCTGGACGATATTCCCGATTTGAAATTTGAGGAAATGGTGGAACTGAAGCTGGACAACGGCACGACCCGTACAGGCCGCGTTGTTCAGGTGGAAGGGCGCAGAGCCGCCATCCAGGTGTTTGAGGGCACCCGGGATCTGGGCCTGGTGGGCACGGTGACTAAGTTTACCGGCCACCCCATGCAAATTCCCCTGTCCAAGGAAATTCTGGGCCGTGTCCTCAACGGCAGCGGCAGGCCCATCGACGGGCTGGGCGACGTCTATCCCGAAAAATACGTCGACGTCAACGGCAAGCCCATGAACCCGGTGCGCCGGGTCTACCCCCGCAACTACATCAACACCGGCATCTCCGCCATCGACTGCCTGATGACGCTGATTCGCGGCCAAAAGCTGCCCATCTTCTCCGGCTCGGGCATGCAGCACAACAAGCTGGCGGTGCAGATTGTGCGCCAGGCCAAAATCTCCGAGCAGGAGGGCAGCAATTTCTGCGTGGTGTTTGCGGCTATGGGCGTGAAAAACGACGTGGCCGAATACTTCCGGGCATCCTTTGCCCAAAGCGGCGTTATGGACAATGTGGTCATGCTCCTCAACCTGTCCAACGACCCCATCATCGAGCGCATCCTGACGCCTAAATGCGCCCTGTCCGCCGCCGAGTACCTGGCCTTTGAGCACAACATGCATGTGCTGGTCGTCATGACCGATATGACCTCCTACGCGGAGGCCCTGCGGGAGTTCTCCTCCTCCAAGGGGGAAATCCCCGGACGAGGCGGCTTCCCCGGCTATCTGTATTCGGATCTGGCCTCGATTTACGAGAGAGCCGGCATCATTGAGGGCAGCACCGGTTCCGTCACCCAGATTCCCATTTTGACTATGCCCAACGACGACATCACCCACCCTGTCCCCGACCTGACCGGCTACATCACCGAGGGACAGATCGTGCTGGGCCGCCCGCTGGATCAAATGGGCGTGTATCCCCCCATCTCCATTCTGCCGTCTCTGTCCCGTTTGATGAAGGACGGCATCGGCGAAGGGTACACCCGGGAGGATCACTCCGCCCTGGCAAACCAGCTGTTCGCAAGCTACGCCAAGGTGCAGGAGGTTCGCTCGCTGGCATCGGTTATCGGCGAGGAGGAGCTGTCCCCCATCGACAAGAAGTACATGGCCTTTGGCAGCTATTTTGAGGATCATTTCATTGCTCAGGGCTTCAACGACGACCGCTCCATCGAGCAAACCCTGAACCTGGGCTGGGAGATTCTCGCCATGCTGCCACGGGAGGAACTGGATCGGGTGGACAAGGAAATTCTGGATAAGTACCTGCCCATAAAAGCAGAGGCTTAACCTGCAGATAATTGCCGTTACCAACGGCGGCAATCCGCGAAGCGGTATGTGTCCAGCTTCAAGCTGGGGGTATGTGTCCAGCTTGAAGCTGGGGGAAGGAGTGATGGGATGGACGGATTGACGAATGTGGCGCCGACCAAGGGGAACCTGCTTGCCACCAAACGATCCCTGGCCCTCGCCACCATGGGCTACGAGCTGATGGACAAAAAACGCAACATTCTGGTGCGGGAAATGATGGCCCTCATCGACAAGGCCGACGCCCTGCGCGGCAAAATTGACGAGACGTACTCCACAGCCTATGAGGCACTGCAAAGCGCCAATATCACGCTGGGTATCTGCGATTCCATCGCCCAGTCGGCACCCATAGAGGATGGCCTGGTCATGAGTTTTCGCTCTGTCATGGGCGTGGAATTGCCTACCGTGCGGCTGAAAAATACGGATATCGATGTCTGCTACGACTTCTCCAGTTCCAACTCCGCCTTTGATGAGGCATATCTCTGCTTCCACAACGTGAAGCTGATGATTGCGGAATTGGCGGAGATCGAGAATAGCGTGTTCCGCCTGGCTGTCGCCATCAAAAAGACCCAGAGCCGGGCCAATGCCCTGAAAAACATCATCATCCCCAACCAGGAAAACGACATCCGATTCATCACCAATGCCCTCAACGAAAAAGAGCGGGAAGAGTTCTCCCGCCTGAAGGTAATCAAGCGCAACAAGGGATAAGTGGTGCCTGCGGCGCATTTAAAAGGGCTCTGCCCTTGCCCCGCCTAAGGGGATGATCCCCCTAGGAACCCCGCAGTCACTTCGTGGGCACCAACCGGCAGCCACGTGAAACAGGAACGCCC
>JAJDGX010000061.1 GCA_030265885.1 Ruminococcaceae bacterium OttesenSCG-928-L11
CACAATTCGGGGAGGCTCCTGTTGCGTGCATTTATGCGGGGGTGCTTTCCTCCGGTGCAATGGTTCGCAGCATTTCCAGGACAGGCGCCCGCCATTCGTCCCGAATATCGGCCGGACAGTTGAAGCAGCCGAATAACACACCGTCAACCGATTCCAACGCAAACCGCAGGGAATAGATGCTCAGGGTTTTTCCCGACGTCACCGACTCCCGGTAGAAAAGCTCCTCCTCCCGGCAGAGGGCTGTGTCGTCGCTCCCGCCGGTGGCAAAATAATTGGCGATCATTTTTTCCCGGGCCTCCGCCGCCTGCAGCGGTGTAAACTTGATGGCGATGCTCAGAGGGCTTCGCTCCCGGCTGAAAAAGTAGGTATACTTCGTTGCAATATTTTTATCCTCAAAAAACTTTCCTGGAATATACATTTTATATTTGCCTTGAATGACTTTTCTGACAAATTCTGTTTCCTTTCCATCAATTATGACCGTTTTAGTAAACATATTGCTATTTTTCACAAATGACACCGCCAATCAAGATATTTTTTATTTTTATTGTACACCATTGTGGTTACACTTTCAAGTGGTACAACAATGTGTAAACAATTCGGTCACAATTTAGTCGAAAAATTGTGAAACAATATACGTGCAATTTTCTTATATCAGTGGTATAATACCCTCATGGCGCTTTCTTTTGGCGCGATATACTACTTCAACTATTTTTAGGAGGTCAAAGAGAGCTATGAGAGTTACTACAAACCGTAGAATCCTGAGCATTCTCCTCGCCATTTTTCTGTGTGTGAGCATGGCACCGGGAGTGCTGGCAAGCCAATCCAGCGACATGGCACTGCTGGACTGGAGCGATGGACTTGGCTGGAGCTTCAACTGGAATAAGGATGTTGGCCGGAAAACCTTCGCCGACGGTGCAACCAGCTATTACGACACCCTCAACGCCTATGAGAGGACACTGTACCTTTCTCTCGGCGCATCCCTGAATGCCCCTGGGGATTTGAGTGTCACCATTCCCTATCAAGATGTTGTCTACTACACCACCAGCGGCCTAAGCCTTAACACCGCAATGACTATCAGCGGGGAAACAGCTGTAAATGCTTATATCTATGACAATCCCGACTTTTATTGGGTCGACCCCTTTAATGGCATCGACTTAGATGGTAGCATATATGGAACTAACATTTTGCGGGAAGCAACCATCACTTTCACAGCAGACACAGCTAATATCAATCACACCGACATGGAAGCCTCCATTAATGACACCCTCAACGGCATCACAGCCACCAACGCTGCCGAGATCGTAAAAGAGGCGAATGCTGCAGTTAAGAATCTCGCTACATACTATGAAGGCCCGACCGAAACATACATGCACCATATTTCCGGTGTATTTGCCGAAGGCCAGGCTGTATGCGAAGGCTATGCCAAAGCAATGAAGCTGATTCTTGACAAGAAGGGCATCACCAATATACTTATCACCGGTAAACTCGACGGCGTAGATCACATGTGGAACGCTGTTAAAATTGATGGCAGCTGGTACTATGTTGACACCACCAATGACGATGTCAACAACAGCGAGGACTTCCTGCTGAAGGGCGCCGACAACGATGCGTATGCCACTCATGTGGCTGACGATATCTTCAACGGATTCCCTGTCAGCGACACGGACTACGGTTCCACCGCTCCTACGGATCCGACTGACCCGACTGGTTCGACCGACCCCACTGATCCGACTGACCCCACCGACTCGACTGATCCTACTGACCCCACTGAGCCCACTGGCGTTATCATCGACGATGACGACGACGATGATGACGACGATGATGGCAGCACCGGTGGCGGTGGCGGCAGCACCGGCGGTGGTTCCACCAATACCGGCACCACTGGTTCCGGCACCTCCACCAGCGAGACTGCTGCTCCTGTTACTGCCGCGCAGGTAAACAACGCCATCGAAAAGGCTGTACAGAGCGCTGCCAACGGCGGAACCGCTACTATTAAGCTGCAGAATGTCGGCGAGATTTCTCTGGCCAACCTCAAGACCATCGCCGCTGCTTCTGAGACACCTACCAAGCTGCAGGCTGACTCCCTGTCTGCTGACGGAAAGATTGAGACCCGCATCACTCTGGATCCCTCTCTTGCCACCTCCGCTATCAATCTGTCCGCCTCTACCGACAGCAAGGAAGCCAAGCAGACAAACGCTATCTTCACCAAATTCTTTGCCAACGAGAATCTCTCTGTTCTCAGCCTGGGCCAGAAGGGCAGCTTTGGTCAGCCGGTAGCCATCGCTACCAAGCTCGACATCACCAAGCTGAATGTGGAGACTCTGGAGTTCTACTCCTACGATTTGGCAACCAACACCTACAAGCGCATCGAGACCACTTACACCGTGGATGCCAACGGATATGTCCATTTCACCACACAGCTGGCCGGCGAGATTGTTATCTCCGACAAGCCCCTTGTGAAAAAAGCCTAGTTGCTCCAACGGAATATAGCTTTGCCCGGGATGATTTCATCCCGGGCATTTTCTATTGGATGGGCGCTATTTCGAAGGATTGGGTGTAGGTGCCGGGGTGGATGATATAGGGATCCTTGAGCAGGGCCATGCCCGGCAAGTCGCCGCCGACACCGCACTGGGTGTGATCCAGATTGAGGGTGATGGCGTCCCGGCGCGGCAGCTGGTGGATATGCCGGCAGACATCCAGATCCTCCTGGGTGTAGGGATGGGCCCCAAAGCCCATGTGAAGGCCGGTTGTGTCGGTTATCCCGAAGCCGTTGCCCCAGTCGTCCAGCAGAAGCAGGCGGCGGACATCGCAGCGGTTGCCGTTTTCCTGGGGGCGCATGTAGTCGTGCTGCAGTTGGGCCAGGGTGGCCCGATACCGGGAGACCGGCGCGCCGGATTTGCGGTCGCAGTAGTTTTCGTGGGGGCCGCGGCCATACCAGTCGAACCGGTGGTATTGGCCCGGGATATCGGCCACTATGCCGATGCGGTAGGGGGTGTCCAGGGGGCGGGCGGTGTGGGTTACCGCCAGGCGGCCGTCGTCGTACACCCGGTATTCCAGCAGGATTTCCCCGTCAAACAGAGGATGGGTGCAGCGGGTTGTCACGGCAATGCCGCCCTCCACATCGTCCATGACGGTCTCCACCAGAGCCATTTGGTCGGCGATGCCGCGCCACTTTATGCCGTCCAGCACCTGCTCGATGGTGTCGGGGTCGAAGTTGGCAAAGCCCCGGTCGTTGTCGATGGTGGCGCGGTAGTAATTGGGCTTCAGGGGGGATGCCAGTAGCCGGCGGCCCCGAAGTGTCACCGCCGACAGCAGCCCGGTGGCTCGGTCGACCTGTACCGCGATGTTGGCGTTGCCGATGTGCAGGGTCTCCTTGGTCTCCGCGATGGCAAGGGGCTCCTGGGGGGCGGAGGTGCGGGCAGTGGGGGCGTCGGCAGCCTTGAGGGGAATCTGTTCGAAGGCGACGATGTGGCCCCGCTTCGCCCAGAGGGTGTCCTGCTTTTGCTCGAACCAGAGGTTGAGGAAGCACTCCCCGGCGGGCAGGGTTGGGAGGGCGATGGTGTACTCCAGTTCCTGCTGGGGCGGCAGGGTGAGGGAATCGTCGCTGCCGCCGAGGATGACGGCGCCGTTTTCCTCGATGGCCCACTCCAGCCGCCAGGCGGACAGGTCGGTGAAGCGGTTTTCGTTGCGGATGCGCACTGTGCCCGCCCGGCCCGCTACCGGTGTTATCTGGATGTTCTGGTAGACCTTTTTAACCTCGTACAGGGAGGGGTGGGGCTCCCGGTTGCCCGCCACCACGCCGTTGGCGCAGAAGCAGGAGTTGTGGGCGCCTTCGTCAAAGTCGCCGCCGTAGAGCCATTGATCCACGCCGTCCTTCACCATGTGGATGGACTGATCCACAAAGTCCCAGATGAAGGCGCCTGCGATGTTGTCGCAGCGGTTGTAGATGTCCCAGTGCTCCCGGAAATTGCCCAGGCTGTTTTCCATGGCGTGGGCGTATTCGCTTTGGATGATGGGGCGGCCCGTGACGCTCTCACCGCTTTTGGTGAAGAGGGCGCTGGCAAGGGGGCTGCTCTCCGCCATCTTTTTCAGGCCGATTTTGGTGGGGTTGATGTCCTCGCCCCGGGCCAGCAGCTCCATGGCCGCAGGCGGGTGGTACATCATGGCCACCACGTCGGAGCATTCGGGGCGGTTGTCGCCCTCGTAGTGAACCGGCCGGGTGGGATCCAGTTCCTTGGCGCGGTTGTACATCAGGCGGAAGTTCTCCCCTGTCCCCGCCTCGTTGCCCAGCGACCACATGAACACACAGGGGTGCATGCGATCCCGGAGCACCATTCTGTCCACCCTGTCCAGCAGGGGGGCGGTAAGCTCCGGCAAATCCGCCGGGAAAAACTCCCGGACGCCGTGGGTTTCCACATCGCATTCGTCCATGACATAGATGCCGTATTCGTCGCACAGGTCGTAGAAATAGGGGCCGTCGGGGTAATGGCTGGTGCGCACCGCGTTGATGTTGTGCCGCTTCATCAGCAGGATGTCGGTGCGGTAGGTTTCCTTGGGCACCGCCCAGCCGCTTTCGGAGGCGAAATCGTGGCGGTTGACGCCCTTTAGCTTGATGTTTTTGCCGTTGAACAGCAGGACATCCCCCCGGATCTCCACCTTGCGGAAGCCGTGGCGGCAGGCCTTATACTCTGTTTGGCCGCCGGGTTGCCGCAGCTCCAGCACCAGGGTGTACAGGGCGGGGTGCTCCGCCGACCACAGGCTGACATGGGCCTGGGCGGATTCCAGAGCCATCTCCCCTTCCCCGCCGGCGGCGACGGCAATCTCCCGGCTGCCTAACTCATACCGGGTGCCCTGGCCCTGAAGCCACGCGGTGACAGTGACGGACGCATCCTCCGGGGTGTAGTTGGCCAGCTTGACCGTCAGGCGGCTGGCGGCGTTTTGGTAGGCGCTGTCCAGGTCGCTGTCCAGCCAGTAATCCCGGATGCAGACCTTGGGCTCCGCGTACAGGAACACCTCCCGGTAGATGCCGCTGAGATTCCACATGTCCTGGTTTTCCAGGTAGGTGGCGTCGCTGTAGCGGTACACCACCGCCGTGACGGTGTTTTCACCCGGCCGGACAAAGTCGGTGATGCGGAACTCCGCCGGGGTCATGGCCCCCTGGGAGTAGCCCACCTGCTTGCCGTTGATGTACAGGGAAAAGGCGGACTTCACCGCGCCGAAGTGGAGGAAAATCTCCCGGTCGGCCCAGGTGGCCGGCAGCGCAAAGGTGCGCTGGTAAACGCCAACCTCGTTGCGGGTGTCGTCGATTTGGGGGAGCGTCCCCTCCTCCACCCCGATGACATCCGGGTAAGAGGCGGCCAGATAGATGGGCTTGCCGTAGCCGTTTAGCTGCCAGACCGAGGGCACCGGCATGTCGGCCCAGCTGTCGGTGGGGTAGCCGGTGTCTCCCAGTGGCCCCACCTGCAGCCGGGTGCCAAACTGGTGATGGAATTTCCATGTGCCGTTGAGACTCCGCCGCCAGGCTGTGTCCTCCCATTTTGCGGCGGACTCTGCTGTGGAATGGGGGACGGAGAGGATGTGGCCCGGCTCCTTGCCGACGGCGAACACCGAAAAATCCTGCCAATAGGGCTTGTTTGTATCCATTTTGCAGCCTCACTTTCCCAAATTTGGTTTGCGAACCCACTCTTGCTATGGTATAGTATATCCCATACAGACAGGAAAAGCGTTGTCCTGCGCCCGCAGGGGAATGGAAGGTTGTATCCTGCACAGGCTTTTTTCGGAGAGGAGTTTTCCCCTTGATTCCCATTTTCACGGCGCTGCCGGATATTCAGAATCTGCCCGGCAACATTTCCATACCGGTGCGGGATCCCGCCCTGGCCGCTGTCGGCGGCGATTGCAACGGCAACGGGGTGCGCAGTCTCAACGTCCCCTTTTGCCTCAACATCATGGCGGGGGGAAAGGATGGGGGCGCGGTGTCGTTTACCTCCATGTCGTGGGAGGCGGACAACCATTTGCAGCGGACGGTGGAGGTGGGGGAATCCCCCGGCATCGCCCTGCACCAGCACGATTTCTTTGAGCTGATGATTGTATTTGAGGGCGATGTGGAGCAGCAAATTGAGGACGGCATATACCGGTACCGGCGGGGACAGGCCTGCCTGCTGAACCGCAACACCCGCCACCACGAGGTGCTGGGCATGGGGATATTGGTGTTTTTGTGCCTGTCCCGGGAGTTTGTGCGGGCCATTTTGCCGGAGGCCGCCGGGAACACCGGCATGCCGGAGCCTCTGCACCGGTTTTTCCGGGAGAATCTGGGGGCTCAGGCCGAATTTCGCAAGGATTATCTCAACTTTACCCCCCAAGCCCCGCCGCCGGAGGGGGAAGCCGGCCCCCTCGATGCCATTTTGGAGCAGCTGGTGGAGGAGCTGCTGCTGTCCCGCCCCGGGTGCATCCACATGGTGCATGGGCTGGTGCAGCGGCTGCTGTATGCCCTGGCGGATCCGGCCCTGTACACCTGCGACCACATCGCCCTGGACTCGACGGCGGAAAGCTATCTCTTTCGCAAAATCACCCGCTATATGAAGGGGGCGGGGCGTGCGGTCTCGCGGGGGGAACTGGCCCACGCCCTCAGCTACAACAGCGATTACCTGAACCGGATCATCAAAAAGCGCACCGGCATGAGCCTGTCGGAGTACAACCAGGCCCTGTGCATCAGCCGGGCGGAGGAACTGCTGGCAGGCACCGACGATGGCATCAGCGCCATCATCCACGCTCTGGGCTTTGAGAATCGCACCCACTTCTATAAACTGTTCAAAAAAAAGCACGGCATTACCCCGAAGGAATACCGCGCTTTCTATCGCTCGTTACAGGATGCCGCAATTGGGAAGCCGCTCTGAGAGGATGGCCCGATGGGACGCCATTTCCCTGTCGCTGGGCTCCCCCCGCTCCCCTATGGGGAAGGGGATGCCCAGCGATTCGTATTTTTCGGTGCACAGCCGTCGGAAGGGCAAAAGCTCCACCCGCTCGACACAGGAAAAGGGAGCCAGCAGCTCCGCCAGCTGTCGGATTTGTGCCGGGCTGTCGGTGAGGCCAGGGGCCACCACATGGCGAATCCAGACCGGCAGACCCGCCGTCTGCCGCCATTGCAGGGTTTCCATCGCCGCTGACAGGGGCGCTCCAAACGCCGATTGGTGGAGGGCCGGGTCGGCGGCTTTGATGTCCAGCAGCAGCAAATCCGCCGCCAGAACCGCCTGCTTTGCCATGGGGGACAGGACGACGCCGGAGGTGTCCAGGGCGGTGTGGATGCCGGCCTCCCTGCACCGGGCAAGCAGCGCGACCACAAACTCCGCCTGCACCAGCGGCTCGCCGCCGGATACGGTGAGGCCGCCGTCCCGGTAGAAGCTGCGATAGCGCTCCACCCGGGCCAGCACCTGGGGGACGGTGATCGCCTCGCCGCCGGCCATGGCCCAGCTTTCCGGGTTGTGGCAATAGGGGCAGCGAAGGGGACAGCCCTGCAAAAACAGCACAAACCGCAGGCCGGGGCCATCCACCGCGCCCAGGGTTTCGATTTTAAAATGGCGGCCGACCGGCTCCACCGCTATACTCTCCCGTGGAAGGTGCGCCGAATGACCTCCTTCTGCTGCTCCCGGTTCAGCTTGCCGAAGTTGACGGCGTAGCCCGACACCCGGATGGTCAAATCCGGATAGGCGTCCGGATTTTCATAGGCGGCCTCCAGCTTTTCCCTGTCCAGCACGTTGACGTTGAGGTGGTGGGCGGACTGGCCGAAGTAGCCGTCCAGAATGCGAACCAGGTTGGCGGTTCGGTCGGCGTCCCCCTTGCCCAAGGCGTCGGGGACGATGGAGAAGGTGCAGGAGATGCCGTCCCGGCAGTCGTCGTAGTTCAGCTTGGCCACCGAGGACAGGGACGCCAGGGCCCCCGATTCATCCCGGCCGTGCATGGGGTTGGCGCCGGGGGCGAAGGGCTCGCCCTTGGCCCGGCCGTCGGGGGTGGCGCCGGTCATGCGGCCATAGGCCACGTTGGAGGTGATGGTCAGCACCGACAGGGTGTGGACAGCGCCCCGGTAGGCGGGGGTGCTCCGCAGCTTGGCAATGAAGTCGGAGGTCAGCTGCCGGGCGATGGTGTCCACCCGGTCATCGTCGTTGCCGTAGCGGGGGAAGTCGCCCTCCACATGGAAATCGGCGATGACGCCGTCCCGCAGAATCGGGGTGCAGACGGCGTGGCGGATGGCCGACAGGGAATCGGTGATGACGGACAGGCCCGCTACCCCAAAGGCCATCACACGCTCCACATCGGTGTCGTGCAGAGCCATTTGCAGCTTTTCGTAGGCGTATTTGTCGTGCATGTAGTGAATGACGTTCATGGTGTTGACATACAGGGCGGTGAGCCAGTCCATGTAAATGTCCAGCCGCTTTGCCACCGCATCGGCCTCCAGCCGGCCTGTCATGGGCTCCATCTGGGGGCCAAGCTGTACGCCGCCCTCCAGCCGGCCGCCGTTCAGGGCCAGCAGCAGCAGCTTGGGCAGGTTGCACCGGGCACCGAAAAACTGCATCTGTTTGCCGATTTTCATGGCGGACACACAGCAGGCAATGCCGTAGTCGTCGCCGTAGCGGGGGCGCATCAGGTCGTCGTTTTCGTATTGGATGGAGTCGGTGTCAATGGAGACCTTGGCGCAGTAGGCCTTGAAGGGCTCCGGCAGCGCCTCGCTCCACAGCACGGTGATGTTGGGCTCCGGCGCGGGGCCCAGATTGTACAGGGTGTGCAGGAAGCGGTAGGAATTGCGGGTGACCAGCGTGCCGCCGTCCTCCGCCATGCCGCCGACGCACTCGGTGATCCACATGGGGTCGCCGCCGAAGAGGTCATTGTACTCCGGCGTGCGCAGATGGCGGGCCAGCCGCAGCTTGATGACGAAATCGTCCATGATTTCCTGGATTTCCGACTCGGTGCAGATGCCCTGCTCCAGATCCCGGGTGGCGTAGATGTCCAGAAAGCTGGAGACCCGGCCCAGGCTCATGGCGGCGCCGTTTTGCTCCTTGATGGCGCCCAGATAGGCAAAGTAGAGCCACTGGACGGCCTCCCGGGTGTTCCGGGCCGGCTCGGTGATGTCGCAGCCATAATCCGCCGCCATTGTCACCATCATGTTCAGGAAGTTGATTTGCTGGAACAGCTCCTCCGACTGGCGGATGGTGTCGGCGTTCATGTGGCCCCGGCCAATGGCGGCCTTGTCGGCGCGCTTGCCCTCAATGAGCGCCTGGGCACCGTAGAGGGCGACCCGCCGGTAATCGCCGATGATGCGGCCCCGGCCATAGGCGTCGGGCAGGCCGGTGAGCAGCCCCGCCCGGCGGACAGCCAGCATCTCGTCGGTGTATACCCGGAACACACCGCTGTTGTGGGTGGTGCGGTACTGGAACTCGTCCTCCACCCGCTGAGACAGCTTGTGGCCGTAGGCCTCGCAGGCCTGCCGGGCCATGCGAATCCCCCCGAAGGGGTTGACGCCCCGCTTCAGGGGTGCGTCGGTCTGAAGGCCCACAATCAGCTCCTGCTCCCTGTCCACATAGCCGGGGGCGTAGGCGTTGAGAGAGGAGACGGTCTCCACGTCGATATCCAGCACGCCGCCCTGCTCCCGCTCCCGGGCGAAGAGGTCTGCCACCCGCTCCATCATGCGGGTGGTGCGCTGGGTCGGCCCTGCCAAAAACGATTCGTCCCCGTGGTAGGGGGTGACATTGGCGCGGATGAAAGCCTGCACGTCGATGGTTTCCTTCCAGCCTGTTCCGTTAAATCCGTTCCATTGGGTAAAGTTCATAACGCAACCTCCAATTGGGGAAATAAAAAGAGCCTGCATGGAATTTCCATGCAAACTCGCCCAGGCGGCCGGCCATTCGATACTCCCGTTCCCCCGTGGTTGTTCCACGCATCCGCCAGTAGCAGGAGCCTATTTAGAATCTGTCATCATTATAGTATGAAGGGTGGATGGATGTCAATCGGGAAAAGGCGAAATTGTGCCCGGCAAATCCGGTCGAAATTTGGCAAAGCCGACCGAAGATGCCGGGCTGCTGTTATTTGCATTCCACGACGATGATAGGTTGGTTGTTCTTTACTGTCCCCTTTATCTGGTTGGCGCTTCCGCAGAGGATTTCGCCGTCATTGGTAAGGGTGGAGCCGGATTTGTTGACAAGGCCGACGCCTTCCTCCCCTTCAATGGTGATGGTGCCGGTATTGTGGAGGGTGGCGTACACAGTCTTGTTGAAGCCGGTGTATTTGGTGTTGACAATGCCTGTGAGGGTCTTGTCCTTGTTGGCGACGGTGATGGCGCCGGTATTTTTCACATTGCCGCCATTGTTGCGAATTTCACCGCATTCCAGCAGGATTGTCCCGTTGTTTTCGATGATTCCCCGGTTGATCAGCTGCAAGATAGGGAACTCATACCCCACCTGTGTTTCTCCCTTGGGGCGGCGCAGGATGATGGTGCCGTTGTTCACAATGGTGCCGTAATTTTCGATGGAGCCGTTGACTATCAGGGTGCCGCCCTTTTCCACCGTCAGGGTCTTTTTCTCCTTGACCACAAGCAGAACGAAATTCGGCACGGTCATGTTCACCGTGGGGCCCTTGCCGATAGTCATGTTCTTTTCGATTTCCCGCTTTGCGTAGTCGTCGATGGTGTCGGACGGGGCCAACAAGTTGGGATTGTATTTGTCCCGGGTCGGGGCGTTCTGCCGGCTGAACACCTCTTTGATCTCGTCGTAGTTGGCGGTCTCCTTGCTTTTGTTGTTGTCGAGGCTTTCCTCCGCCGCAAGGGCCATGTTTCCACAAAGCGCCATGCAAACTGCCAATGCCAGCGCCAGCCACTGTCTCGCCTTCATTTTCTCTTCCCCTTTGCTCACAGTTTTATCGGGGTCTTACCCCCACACAATCTCAGGCTGCCCCATCTCCCGCAGGTGCCCGTTGATCCGGCTGTAGGGCCGGCTGCCAAAAAAGCCGTTGTAGGCCGACAGAGGGCTGGGATGGGCCGACTGGAGAATGTGGTGGTGCGGGCCGGTCAGGAGGGGCAGCTTCTTTTTGGCGTCGTTGCCCCACAGCACAAAGATGACAGGCTCCCGCCGGTCGTTGAGGGCGCGGATGACGGCGTCGGTCAGCTGCTCCCAGCCCTTGCCTCGATGGGATCCGGCCTGTCCGGCCCGTACCGTCAGCACCGTGTTGAGCAGCAGCACCCCTTGCTCCGCCCAGTCGGTCAGGCAGCGGGTGGAGCGGGATATCCCCATATCCGCCTCCAGTTCCTTGAACAGGTTCCGCAGAGACGGCGGGAACTTCGCCTCCTCCGACGCCACGGAAAAGCTGAGGCCGTGGGCCTGCCCCGGCCCGTGATAGGGATCCTGGCCCAGGATCACCGCCCGGGTCTCCCGGTAGCCGGTCAGGGCCAGAGCCGTGAAAATCTGCTCCTTCGGCGGATATACCGCCTGTTCCGCGTATTCCCGCTCCACAAACGCCGCCAAATCCCGAAAATAGGCTTTCTCCGTTTCCGGGCGCAAAAGCGGCTCCCAGTCCGGCTTCCAGTTGGTTGTCATCGTCGTCGGTTTCCTCTCTTTTCAGCAATTGCCCGCGTAGACATGGGCCAGATTCAGCTTTGCCAGCTCCACCAGGTGGTGGATGGTGTCCTCCGGCGGGGCGGGGGTATCCAGCTGGTACCGGGGGAAATAGCGGCTGATGTGGAGGGGGATTTCCGCATCCACCGACGCCAGCCACTTGCTCAGCTCCAGAATTTCCTCGGTGGAGTCGTTGTGGCCGGGTACAATCAGGGTGGTGACCTCTACATGGCATTGCTTTGCGGCCTGCCGGATGGTGCGCTTCACCACCTCGGTTTTGCCGCCCAGCCAGTCGTAGGAGTCGTCCCGGATTCCCTTTAAATCAATGTTCATGGCGTCTATGTAGGGGAGGAGCTCCGCCAGCGGTTCCTCGTTGATGTAGCCGTTTGTCACCAGCACATTGTGCTGGTTCTGCCGGCGGATGAGCTTGGCGCAATCCAGCACGTATTCAAAGCCCACCAGCGGCTCGTTGTAGGTGTAGGCCACCCCCACGTTCCAGCTCATCTTCACCTGGGACAGGCTGAACCGGGACAGCTCCTCCGGGTTGGTGCTGCGGCTTTTGGGCTTGCCCATGGAGATGGTGTGGTTCTGGCAGTAGGGGCAACGCAAATTGCAGCCGTAGCTGCCCACCGACACAATTTTGCTGCCACGCATGAACCGGCGAAGGGGCTTTTTTTCGATGGGGTCGATGCCCATGGAGGTCACCTTGCCGTAGTTGACGCTGAACAGCTTGCCGCCCAGATTCATTCGGGCCAGGCAAAAGCCGGTTTTGCCGTCCTCGATGATGCAGCTGTGGGGGCAAAGGCGGCATTGAACCCGCTTGCCCTCCAGCATGTCATACCACAATGCCTGCTTCAATAGTGACGCACCACCTCAAACCGTTCCAGCGAATAGGAGTCGTCGGGCTTGATGCCCGCCTTTTTCATCGCCACGGTAATCTGTTCGCCGACTGTCTCGATCCCATCCAGGTCGGGCAGCAGCAGGCCCCGCTTTAGCCCGCTGGTTACAATTACGCCGTAACGGGCCGGATCCAGGGTGCCGATTTCCGCCGGTTCCGGCGGCAGCAGCACATCGACGCTGTACACCAGTTCTTCCAGTTCCCCCGGCCCAACCGGGGAAAATCGGGGATCCCGGGTGCCGGCGGACACCGCGTTGGTACGGATTTCCTCGGCGATGGACAGCTTGGCCGGGTCGATGGTGCCGATGCAGCCCCGCAGCCTGCCGTCCCGCTTGATGGAGACAAACACCCCCGCCTGCCCATACAGCAGTTCCGGGGGCAGCTCCGGGGAGAGGAAGGGCATCTTGCCAGTCAGCACATAGGCCTCCAGCGTCTCCCGGGCCAGACGGACATAGGCGTCCTCCGCCTCCCGGCGCAGGCGGACATCCAGCATCCGATCCCGCTTTTGCTGATCCAGGAAATTGCGGCCGGGATCCTCGCCCAGCACCTCGAAGGAGGCGACGCCGTAGCCCACGCCAAAGGGCCCCTCATAGGAGAGAAGCCGGGGCTTCACGGCCTTGCAATCCAGCACGCCCGCCATCATCACAAAGGAAAGCAGGCCGCAATCCGCCCCCTTGTCTGTCAGGGCATCCGGTAGTGTCAAAAAATCCCAGAAGGAGCCCCGCTCCATGGCGGCGGTGAGGGCTTTGTCCAGCTTGGGCCCCTCGGGGACGTAGCCGTAGGGCCCGGATTCCAGCAGCTTATGGGACAAATCCCCGCTGGCGATGATCACGGTGTTCCGCCCCAGGGCCTCAATGCAGCGATTGAGCAGCATGCCGAAGCGATAGTGCTCCTCCCGGCTCAGGCCGGACAGGGAAATTCGCACCAGCTTGTAGTCGCTGTATGTCTCGTTGATGAAGCGAAGGGGGATGAGCACGCCGTGATCCAGCGCCGGATCCCGCTCGCCAAGGGTGCCTGCGGGGAAGCCCTCCGCCTTGCAGTAGGCGGCGATGGCCCGCACCAACTCGGTGTCATAGGTTGCGTGAAGGGGCCCCGGCGCGCCGAAGGGAGCCAAGTCCCCCTCCGCCTCTTCGCCGGGGGAAATGTGGATATAGTCGGAATAGGCGACGGCGTGGGGCGAGAACACCAGGATGGTGTCTGGCCGCAGCTCCCCTATCCGTGCCGCGACGGCGCGGAAGCTTTCGGTTGTGGCGGCGATTTCCCGCTCTCGCCCCTGGCCGATTTCGGGCAGGACGATGGGCGGATGGGGCACGATGAACGCAGCTTGCACTGCCATAGGCTCTCCCCCTTATACGGTGTGCCCGGCCAGACTGTGCAGCTTGTCCAGACAGGCTTTGGCATCTTCATAGCCCTCTCGATGGAGGGCCTTTAGCTTGGCGGGATCCTTTTCCAGCCGGCCGATTTCCACGGGCTTTTGCGGCCGGATAACCAGCGCGTTTCCCGATGCCTCCTCCGCCTCCACCAAATCCAGGTCGTTGTTGTACTGGATGTGGCGGCTGCACATGCGCTGTACAAAGGCGGGGTATTGGCGGTATTTCATGCGCATCAGCGTTTTCATGGATGTGGATGTTTTGCGGTAGCCCTTGTGGCGGGTCAGCACCACCACGTTTTGGCGGTTGCCATCCAATATGGAGCGGGCCAGTGGGATGGAATCGGCGATGCCGCCATCCAGATAGGGCTTGCCGTCGATTGTCACTGTTCGCGACAGCAGGGGCAGGGAGCTGGACGCCTGGACATAGATCATATCAGTGCGCAAATCCGCCGCGTCCCAGTATTCCGGCTCGCCGGTGACAAGGTTGGTCACGGTCACGTAGAAGTGGGCGGGGTTTGCCACAAAGGCGTCGTAGTCAAAGGGGATGAGGCGCTGGGGGATGTCGCGGTAAATCATCTGTACCCCAAAGAAATCCCCTGTTTTCAGCAGGCTGTACAGGCCGGCGTAGTTTTTGTCGCGGGAGTAGTCGGTGACGGTGCGCAGGGCACGTCCCTTTTGGCCTGAGAGGAAGCTGCAGGCGTGGCAGGCCCCCGCCGATACGCCGTATATGCTGGGGAAGGCAATCCCCTCCTCCAGGAAGCAATCCAGCACACCGGCTGTGTACGCGCCGCGCATGCCGCCGCCCTCCAGGATGAGTCCCGCCTGTATCATATTGATAGTACCCCTTTCCAACAGCGCCAAGCGCCTTTTCCCTTAAATCCCTATAGCATCGCTGACAATACAAAGCCCCCGGCGGCACAGGCACCAAGCGGATTCGCTCAAACCATGCCCTATAG
>JAJDGX010000062.1 GCA_030265885.1 Ruminococcaceae bacterium OttesenSCG-928-L11
CTTTGGGTCGAAGAATATATGAAATTATACCGTTTATAAAATGGGAAAGGCGGAGGGAAGGGTTTTGAAAAAAGCAGTCGAAACACGAGTTTTATCCTTGCTGATTGTGGCAGTACTGTTGGTGGGGATTTTTACTGGCGTCCCCATTGATGTCAGTGCGGCACCTCTCGGGGTATCCAGTGTCACCAGTTATGAGGGGCTCAGGGCTGCGCTGGAGGATTCCAGCGTTGACACTGTAATCATTCCTGATGGCGAGGTCGTTACCTTTATCAATGACAATCAGGTTGAAATCCCCGCAGAGAAAACTCTGCTTATAGAGGGCGTTTTGGATCTGCAAACAACCAAATCTGCCAGTGCGGCGAACGCCTTCAAGGCCGTCACAAACTACGGAACCATGAGCGTAGAGGATGGCGGCGAGTTGATTTGCGGCAATTACAGTGGATCAAGCGTTGCATACAGCGTGTATAATTGTGGCAGCTTTTATGTGAAGTCGGGGGGCACTTTCTCGGTGGAGGTGTCCGGAACCATTGCGTATGGCCTGTATGGACACAGCGGCGACATTATTCTGGATGGAACCGTGAACCTGAAAAACTCCGGTAACAACAGTCGGGGAATCTATTTAAAGGGCGATATGCCGACCCTTCACATTACCGGTGGCACAGTAAATGTTGCCAATACCGGTGGCCGGGGCATCGACGGAACTGCTACCAGCGACAGGATTGAAATGTCCGGCGGCACGATGAATGTTGCCAATGAGACACTGATAGCGGTAACCGGCTCCAGCAATACCTTTGGGATCGCGTTGGATTGCGATTTTCTCCTTTCGGGCGGCGAGATTATCGTCGATAACTTTGGCGACAACTCCCCAGGGCTTGCCATGCGCTATCAAACCTGTGGAATATGGCTTTCCGGCTATAATTGGTTGATTTTGGCGGGCGGTACAATCAATATTCAAAACGATGTTGAGATGCGCGGGTTGCGATCCGATGGTGTGATATGGCATCTTGTGGACGCCAATGCCATCACCGGCCCCATCTATGACAGCAGCCAGACAAAATACGGAACGTTCCTGCAAATACTGGATGCAGAGACCAAGGAGCCGCTGGGCAACCCAACCATTGCAATAAAGGGAAAGACAGCGTATACCT
Organism: Ruminococcaceae bacterium OttesenSCG-928-L11; assembly: GCA_030265885.1. Classification (GTDB taxonomy): domain Bacteria; phylum Bacillota; class Clostridia; order Oscillospirales; family Ruminococcaceae; genus WRAV01. The sequence goes on from JAJDGX010000062.1 coordinate 1,149, forward strand.
ATCCGCCTTTTGAGCACAACGGCGAAGTTTTCTACCCGCTGTCTGAGGGGATGCAGCTGACCGTTAGCGCATCCGGCTATGAAACCTTTGTGGAAACACTTGTGGACTTCCCGTCCAATGCTCGCCAGACAAAGGTAATTCATCTGACCCGCACCTTTAATACACCGCCCAGTTTGGGGGTTGATGTGCTGAGCCTGCGGGCAGGCGGTACCGGTGAGATTGATGTGGATATGGGTGCGGGTGTCTCCACAGCATCGTATGTGACGGTCAGCAGCAGCGATCCTCTGGTGGCTTCCATCAGCACGAGTCGGCTCAACAAAAATGGGCAGATTGTGGTGACAGGAGAGGCTGCCGGTACGGCAACCATCACCTTTGCATTTCAGGTTGGCTCGACGCAAATTACAAAGACGGTTGCAGTTACGGTACTGGATGCGGATCCCGGTGTTCAGGTACCCAGCCGCGATAATTTTCGATTGAATGGTACGACATTGCGCTTGGCAACCGGGGCAGACGGAATTGTCCGCACTAACGTCCCGACAGCTGCGAACAAGCTGGTAACATGGAAAAGCAGCAACCCTGCGGTGGCGGCAATTTCCGCAGTCTCTGATCAGGATTTCGCATCGGTTCTGGTAGATGCCCAGAAAGCGGGAATGACCCTTATTACGGCGACCTATGAGGGGAGATCCCAGCACTGCTATGTATACGTAAGGGATGCCGGCGACAGTTCTTACCATAGTTATCTTTCTGTAACGGAGGCGACCCTTTCAGTAGGGGATACCTTTGTAGTTGTATCCTCTGAATCTGGGATCATGGCTGGAGGCGGCTCCAATATTACATGGTCTGTCGCGCCCGAGGGTATCGTGAGTTTGAGTCCCAACGGCAATTTTGACAACTTTGCCAGAACCATTACAGCGCTTTCTCCCGGAACAGCTACAATTTCCGCTAAAGATAGCCACAACTATGTGTCTACCTGTACAGTAACGGTAACCGGCGACGGTACAGGTGGTGATGACAACAGTGGAGATACTGGTGGTGACGATGGCAGTGGAAATACAGGCGGCGACGATGGCAGTGGCGGTACCGGCGGTGACGATGGCGCTGGAAGCAACGCGGGCAATGCTGGTAACACCGGCAACACCGGCTCCACCGACAACGAGAACTCTGGTGGCGGAGGCGGAGGCGGGGGATCCCGCATCACAGCTGGCGCTTCGAGCAGCGTTCCTGTCGTTGCAACTCTGACATCAACCGACGCCACTGCAGCTGTCTCCAGTGCGTTGGCGGCCAACCGCAAGGCGCGAATTGCCCGCACCGGCACCATTCAAGTGCCGGCCTCGGTATGGGCGCTTTTCGGCGACACACCTGTACAGTTTGACACCTTGCAGAACAAAGGGGTTCAGGTACGCGTCACTGTCAATCAACCTGGCAGTATGACGACCGGCATGCAGCTTTCGGGGCAGGTGTCCGGTGCTGTCGTGGATAAGTACAAGGCTCTGTTCCAAAAGTGGTTTGGCACTGAGGTCTATGTGATCCACTTTGACCAATCAGGTGAGTGGGGTCAGCCGGTGGAGATTGCCGCCAAGCTTGATTTTTCTGGGGTGGATCTCACCAAACTCAACTTTTACGCCTACAACGCAAAGACCAATACGTACCGGCGCATTCCAAATTCCAACTATACAGTCGACAAGAATGGATATATTCACTTTACCACAACATATGCGGGCACAATTATCATCAGTGAGGGCCCGCTGAAAAAGTAAGAAAACCGACCCTGCTCTCGCTGGGATTAAACTAGGAAAGACCACCTATTGCAAACGGCTACATTGAGCCCGTGGACGATGGGTGGTCTTTCTTGTTTGCGACGACAGGAGCAGTCGGTTGTATTTCGGGCGGCCCTGCAGCCGGCGTTTCTGCTTCCTCCGGTCGCTTTGCTGACGGCCTATTTGCTTGCCTGGATGCAAGTGCAATTGTGGAGTATAGGGTGCACGCTTTTTTGCGACTGGTTGGAAATGCTCCCGCTTTCTGTTGAATGCTCTTAAATGAAACGCAAGGGTTTTTTCCACGCCCAACTCTGTTGGGCGTGCCTCTATGGGGCATTCGATATTTCCCTTTCGCCCAGCGCGCTGGGCGATTGCCCCTTGCAGGGCGGTATAGTCCTTTTTTAAAGGATTTGTAATCTTGATACCATTGCGCCGTTTCGGCGCGTTGGGCTTGCCCCGGGGAGATTCATTAGGGCGGGAAGCTAAAAAGTGATAAGGAGAAAATTCCATGGAACAAGAAAAAATCAGCCTGCGTCGGCTTCCTGTACTGTATAGGGAGCACCGTCAGGCAGTGCTATTTTTGGCGAGCCAGGCGGTGACGCTGTTTGGCTCTTCGCTGGTGCAGTACGCCATGATGTGGTACGTGGCGCGGATTACCGATTCCGGCCGTATGCTGGCTCTCTTTACCATTTGTGGTTTCCTGCCGCAGGTGCTGGTGTCGCTGTTCGCCGGCGTGTGGGCCGACCGCTACGATCGGCGCAAGCTGATCATTGCGGCTGACGGCGGCATTGCAATATCCACCCTGATTCTCTGCATTATGATGCTGCTTGGCTATGAGGGAATGGGCCCTATTTTTGTCATATCCGCTGTTCGCTCCTTTGGCTCGGGCATTCAGAGCCCGGCAGTCAGCGCAATGATCCCACAGCTTGTAGAGGAAAAGCATCTGATGCGGGTCAACAGCGTCAACGGCGCTATACAGTCGCTGGTTATGCTGGTCTCGCCGATAGCAGGCGCCGGGCTGCTGGCCTTGGGATCCATGCCCGTCGTTCTTATGGTGGATGTTGTGACAGCGGCCATCGGTGTCAGCGTGTTGTTTCATCTGCACATCGCCCCCCACGAACGAGCGGGGCAGAACCTTGAAACTCACCCGCTGGAGGACTTGAAGGAGGGAGTGCGCTATGCCTGGAACAGCCTGTTTATCCGCAGAATGACGGGATATTACATTGCTTCCAGCATCCTGATTGTTCCTGCCGCCATGTTCAATGTGTTGTTTGTCACCCGGGTTTACGGGGAAAGCTACCTCTATTTGGCCCTCAACGAGGCGGTTTTCTTTGTGGGTTCCATTGTAGGCGGGGTGGTGCTGGCAGCTTGGGGCGGCTTCAAAAACCGATTACACACGCTGGCATTGGGGTGCGCTGTCTTTGGCTTTGCGACACTGCTTATGGGGCTTGTCCCGCCCTTTTGGGTTTATTTGGTGGTTATGGTTGCGGCGGGGCTGACAATGCCTGCCTTTCAGACACCGGTGATGGTGCTTATGCAGGAAAAGGTGGAAGGCGGTATGTTGGGGCGAGTTTTCAGCCTCATGCAAATTGTCTCCACTCTGGTGATGATGGCTGCCACAGGGGCAACGGGCATCATTTCCGACGCAATTCCCCTTGAATGGATCATGTTGGCCAGCGGTGGGCTGCTGATTTTGCTGGGCGGTGCCTTTATTGTAAACCGGCCCTTTATGAAGGATGGTTTGCCCAAGATAAGTTAGAGCATATAGGCATTGCGGCGCAGTCTAGCTTCGATGTTGATATTTCATTTTGGCAAAAAAGGTCGAGCGATTCCCTTTTGTGTGCAGTAAAATGAGATAGGAAGGGAGGGAGAGCAATGTGGGAGCAAATCTTGGCCGTCCAGCAGATGCAGGAGTACATCGAGGTACATCTGAAGGGCGAAATCACGATGGCTGACCTCGCACGGGCTTCGGGGTTTTCACCCTGGCACTCGTATCGATTGTTTCGTCAGCATACGGGATTGACGCCGACCGATTACATTCGCCGGCTGCGGCTTTCACAGTCGGCCATGCGGCTCAAGTACGAAAAATGCCGGGTGATCGATGTGGCGTATGAGTTGGGGTTCGGCAGTGTGGATGGCTATCAGCGAGCATTCCTCCGGGAATTCGGCTGCAACCCCGGCGAATATGCGCGGAGAAAAGGCCCCATCACGCTTTTCATCCCTTACGGTGTAACATTCAAGGAACTGCGAAAGGAATCGGTGGATATGGAACAACTGCAAAGTGTATTTGTTCAGATTCAAAGGCGGCAGGAGCGCAAGGCTATCATCAAGCGGGGCGTAAAAGCGGAGGACTATTTCCCCTATTGCGAGGAGGTCGGCTGCGACGTCTGGGGGCTGCTGCACAGTATGGATTCTCTGTACGGTGAGCCGGTGTGTCTGTGGCTGCCGGAGCAGTACAAAAAGCCCAACACCTCTACCTATGTGCAGGGGGTGGAGGTTGAAACCGACTATACCGGCACAATCCCGGAGGGCTTCGATGTGATTGCCTTGCCTGAGGCAGAGTATCTGGCATTTCAGGGAGAGCCCTACGCCGAGGAAAACTATAGCGCAGCCATTTTGGCTGTTCAACACGCGATGAACAGGTATGACCCGAGCGTGATTGGCTATCAGTGGGACGATGCAAATCCCCGCATACAGCTGGAGCCGCGCGGGGTTCGTGGTTACATCGAACTTCGGGCGATAAAGAGAATTCCGGGACGATGATTGAAATGGTAGCGGTATGGATATTTGACAGGGAACGACAGAGCCGCCATACAACAGAGCCGATGCATCTGGCAAGTGTATCAAACCGGAAAAAGTAGACATGCACAAAAAAGCCCCACTGATGCAGGGGAAATGAAATTGTGAAACGCATCGCCAACTCATGCCCGAACCGGTTCGCTTCCTCGGACGTGATCTTGCCGGACTTGAAGCGCTGCCGGATATGAAAGGCCGACACATCCCTGCGACCATGAGCGCGGCCGGTGATCATCAGCCTGCTTGACGTGCCGGAATCCAAAGAGCGGCACTACTGCTCTTTGCAGGAGTTTGCCACCTGGATAGCCGCTTGGAAGCGCATATATCATGAAGTAGCTTGCATAAGAAAACTGTGAAAAGACCCGGGAGCATTTGTGCTCCCGGGTTTGCTGCAATGCTGGCTATAAACTCTCAAAAAACTCCTGCACATAGGGCAATGCGCCGCCCTTGGCATAAGGAACGCCGGAGCACTTGCTGATCTTGATAAAATCCCGCTGTGTGGGAAACGCGGATCGCTCCTGCACCAGTGCATGGAGCTTTTTGATGTCGGCAGATTTTAGGTAACCGGCTAAATTGCCACCTAAGACGATATTGCTGTCCATAAACATATGCACGTTATCAATTGCCATCGCCAGGTAGGCCAGATACTCCTCCCACAGGCGTTTGGCTTCGGGCTCGCTTGCCGACAACCGCTGAAAGAAGTCCGAGATATGCTCTTCGGTGGGGTCATCGTCCAGCGCCCGCAAGGAACAGTACTCCTCCATGCAGCCTCTTTTGCCACAATAGCATGGCTTGCCGTCGGGGACAAGGGTCATGTGCTCAAACACGCCGCTTTTCAACTCGATGCCCTTGAGGAATTTGCCTCCCACAATAATCGCTCCACTGAGATTGGAACGGATGTGAAAGTAGATGGCGTCCTTCATAGTGGGGGTGTGCCAGAGTTCTACATTGGCGGCGGCCTCGGCGTCGTGAACCATGCGGCACGGATAGGGCAGGTGCCGCTCAAACTGTTGGATCGTAAGGCCGGTGCAATCTAAAATTTCACCATAGTACACCTCTCTGCCATCGGATGAAATCAAGCCCTGCAACACAATTCCGATTCCCAGCAGTCGTTTGTCTGACAGACGCAGCGTGCGAATAAAGCTTGTGATGAGGTCACAGACCTCGGAGTAATATGTCTCATTATGGAGAAAGGGCTTTTCCACCAGTTCCTGCTTGATGATATCTCCGTATAAATTGATGGCCACAAGGCTGACGCGGTCTATGAGCAGCTCAACGCCAATTGCCAATTTCGCCGATGCGACAAAAGTGATACCGTCGGCCTTTCTTCCTCCGGTGGATTCAAAGTAGCCGTTCTTCTCCACCAGCCCCGCCTCCATAAGTTCCTTGAGGCACTGGGTTATGGGCGGAAGGCTGAGATTCAGGTTGGCGGCAATCTCCAGTTTGGCGGTTTTTCGCTCTTTATAAATAAACTGCAAAATTTTTCGTTTGTTGGCCCGCTTTAATTCGGCCGTTGTAAGCTTTTGCATAACCGAGACTCCTTACCGATCCTTTGGGAAATATGTATTTCTTATGTTAATCATACCAGAACGCACTGTGAATGGCAAGCTTGAGCAAATTGCGTGTACTCATCAACGTGTTGTATAACAATTCACAATCCTGTTTGTTTATTATTGCATGTTGACAATTAATTTGACTTGTAGTAATCTAATCTTAAACAAACAATATTTGCTTAAGAATGTTGAAACGCATTTTAAACTTCGTAGCCATTGTATTGCAATGGCTAAAATCAAACAAACTTAAGCAATGGTTGTTTCTTAAAGAAAGAACGGTTAAAATGACAGAAAGTGGGTGTGGGATGAATTATGTAAAAAGCGTGGAGCAGATCCCCTTGAGCGACAGGCCGGTTGCGCGGCGCAACCTTTCCAATGTGGGCAATTACCTCGGCCTGTATGGCGGGGAACACATCGCGGCAACAGAGTTTGTCATCGGCGCGACCCTTGTACAGTATGGCTGCTCGGCCACCGATATCATCATCGGCCTTATCATCGGCAACATTTTGGCCGTGTTGTCCTTCACCTTTCTGTGCGCTACCATTGCCACGGATACGCGACTCACTCTCTACAGCTATCTGGGCAAGGTGTTTGGCCCCACCATGCAAAAGGTGTACAACATTGTGCTTGGCGTTGGGCTTTCCGCGCTGGCGGCGGCCGGCATCAGCATCTCTGGCACAGCGATCCGCAGGGTGTTCAATGTGCCGATTCAGCTGGAATGGTACCCCACCAGCATCAAGTTTATCGTCATTGTATTACTCATCGGCGCGGTGATCACCATCATCGCCTCCAAGGGGTTCGAGGCCGTGGCCAAATTCGCCTCGACCTGCGTTCCCTGGATGATGGTTCTGTTTGGGATTGGCCTGGTTGTCGTTCTGCCGCAGCTTTTGCAGGCCACCGGCTTTGGGGCGTTGCAATCTCCCGCAGACTTCCTCCGGCTCCTCAATACACACGTGTGGAACGGCGTGACGGCAAACGGTGGAAAACAGCTGGGCATCATCCACGTCATCGGCTTTGCGTGGGTCTGCAATCTGGCCTGGCATGTGGGTCTCAACGATATGTCGATCCTGCGGTTTGCCCCCAACTACAAGTACGGCTTTATTTCGGCTGTTGGCATGTTTGTGGGACACTTCGGGGCGTGGATTATTGCGGGAATCATGGGGGCGACCTCCTCCATCATCCTGAATACACCGTTGGCCGAACTGGATCCCGGAGAGGTCACCTTTGCCCTGCTGGGCTACGCCGGGCTGCTGGCTGTGATTATCGCGGGATGGACCACAGCCAACCCCACCATCTATCGCATTACCCTCTCCTTCAACGCGGTGTTTCCGAAGATTTCCCAAAAGAAGCTTACCTATATTGTTGGGGTTGTCATCACCGCCCTGGCCTGCTTCCCGGGCATTCAGCGGGCAGCGGATATTCTGACCTTTCTGGGACTGATCGTGCAGGGCGTGGGGGCCATCTGCATTACGGAGCACTACATATTCCCCAAAATCGGCTTTACCAGATACTGGGACCTGTATCGGAACCAAAAGGCAAACCCAGCCGCCGTCATTGCCTGGGTACTCGGCATCGCGTTCACCTTCACCATGATTTTGGGTGGGTGGATGCATCAGAACATCGTCTTTGTGCCGGCCTGGTTCATCACGGTGCTCAGCTATATTCTCCTGGCAGGGCTGATGGGCGCGAAAGGCGGTTACAGCAAACAGGAGCAGGCGCAAATCCGCTTCGAGAAGGAGCTGGACGACTATGTGAACAGCCTGCACCCGGAGCAGGAGGCGGAACCAAAAGCCCCGCGCACGGCAAAGCTGCTGCGCTACACGGCGTTTGTCATCCTGGCTGTCATCGTTGTCCTGGGGATTGCCTGCGGACTTGGAGGCATTGCGCTTGCGGCATTCAAACTTTGGTTTATTGTCCTGACCCTGTTCCATTTCCTGTTTAACGGCATTTCCATGGCGCTGATTTATCGGAACACCGCATCCAAAGAGGTGCTCTGAATTGGCAACCGACGATCACAATAATTGGAGGTAAACAGCATGACACAAATTCCCGAAATGATGAAAGCCCTTGTTGCTCACGCTCCTGGAGACTATCGTCTGGAAATGATCCCGACACCCCGCGCCACAGGCGACGATGTAATCGTCAAGGTGGAGGGCTGCGGCGTCTGCGCCGGGGACACCAAGGCCTACGCCGGTGCTAAAAGCTTCTGGGGTGGCGACGGCCAGCCCGCCTACATCAAGGCCCCCATGGTGCCGGGTCACGAGTTTGTCGGCACCGTGGTGGAAGTTGGCCCCGATCAGAAGGAGTTCCAGGTGGGCGATCGGGTTGTATCGGAGCAGATTGTACCCTGCGGTGAGTGCAAATTCTGCAAAAGCGGCCGCTATTGGATGTGCCAGAAGCACGACCTCTACGGCTTCCAGAACAACGTCAACGGCGGCATGGCCGAATACATGCGCTATCCCCATGAGGGGCGCAAGTACAAAATTCCTCAGGACATGCCCCTGGAGCAGGCGCTGCTCATTGAGCCCTACGGCTGCTCCAAGCACTGTGTGGATCGGGCGAAGATCACCAACGAGGACGTTGTCGTGCTCTCCGGCGCCGGAACCTTGGGGCTTGGCATGGTGGGTGCGATCCGCAAGAAGAATCCCGGCCGGTTCATTGTGTTGGACATGAACGACATGCGGCTGGAAAAGGCAAAGGCCTTCGGCGCGGATTTGGTGATGAATCCCGGCAAGGAAGATGTGGTGCAGAAAATACAGGAGCTGACCGGCGGCTATGGCTGCGACGTCTACATAGAGGCCACCGGCCATCCCTCCAGTGTCCACCAGGGCCTGGACATGATTCGCAAAATGGGCACCTTCGTGGAGTTTTCAGTATTCAAAGACCCGGTTACGGTGGACTGGTCCATCATCGGCGACCGCAAAGAGTTGGACATCTACGGCGCGCACCTCAGCCCCTACTGTTACCCCGCCGTCATCCAGTGGATTCAGGACGGCACATTGCCCACCGACGGCATCGTCAGCCACAAATTCTCCCTGGATGAGTGGGAGAAGGCCTTCGAGATGGCGGCCACCGGCGCGGATAATTCCTTTAAAGTTGCCATCATTCCGTGAAACACAACACTGAACGGCTGAAAGGAGCCTCGATCATGCAGCGTATACTCAACAATCCGGATTACATTGTGGATGAAATGCTCAAGGGGTTTGTCAAAACCCACAGCGATATCGTGACGACGACGGAAAATCCCCGCGTGATCAAGCGGGTGGATTTGCCCGGCGGTCATGCCAACAGAGTTGGCGTTGTAACAGGCGGCGGCAGCGGCCACAAGCCCGCCTTTATCGGCTACATCGGCGAAAACCTCTGCGATGCGGTGGCGGTCGGCGAAATCTGCTCCTCCCCCACGGCGGCGGCATTCCTGGATGCTTTTAAGGCAGCGGATCAGGGCCGGGGCGTGGCCTGCCTCTACGGCAACTACTCCGGGGACAACATGAATGTGAAAATGGCTGTAAAGATGGCGAAAAAGGCTGGGATCGAGGTCAAGACCGTCGTGGCCAACGACGATGTGGCCTCCGCGTCCAAGGGCGAGGAAAACAAGCGCCGGGGTGTGGCCGGAGAAGTGCTGATGTGGAAGGTTGGCGGGGCCAAGGCCGCCACCGGGGCATCCCTGGACGCGGTCATCGCTGCCGCCCAGAAAGCCATTGACAACACTCGCAGCGTCGGCATCGGCCTGACCCCCTGCACTTTGCCTGCCGTGGGGCACCCCAACTTCGAGATCAAGGAGGGGGCTATGGAGGTGGGGATCGGCCACCACGGCGAGCCCGGAATCGAGGTCTGCGCGCTGGAATCCGCCGCCCAGATGGCGAAGCGCATGGTGGAGATTGTTGTGCCTGACCTCCCCTTTGCAGCGGAGGATGAGGTGGTTGTGCTGGTGTCCGGCCTGGGCGCCACACCGATCATGGAGCTGTATGTGCTCTACGACGAGGTCGACCGGCTGCTGACGGAGAAGGGCATCAAAATCCACCGCAGCTATGTGGGCAATTACTTCACTTCTCTGGAGATGATGGGGGCCACCCTGACCGTGATGAAGCTGGACGATGAGTTGAAAGAACTTGTTGACATGCCCTGCTACAGCATGGGCATGAAACAGAAGTGAGGAGCTATGGCAATGAATGCATTCCAAAACGCAAACGGCAAGCCGATCCTGCTGGGCATGGTGTCTGCCATTCAAGCAAATAAAGCCTATCTCGGCGAAGTGGACGGCCTCATTGGCGACGGCGACCACGGCATGAACATGAACAAGGGCTTTACCATGTTCGGCGAGCGGATCGCCAACCGGGCCATCTCCTTCACCGAGGGCCTCGATGAGTTGGGAACGCTGCTGTTTACCGAGATCGGCGGATCCATGGGGCCGATTTACGGCACAGTATTCACCTCCATGGCGGAGGCCGCAGAGGATGTGACGGAAATTGGTGTGGCGGAGCTTTCCGCCATGCTGGAGAATGGCCTGAAGGAGTTGCGCGAAATCGTGGAGGCGCAGGTGGGCGACAAGACCCTGGTGGATGCGCTTTCTCCGGCGCTGGACGCCCTTCGCGCCGCGCAGACCGCAAGAAAAACCCTGCCCGCCGCGCTGAAAGCAATGAAAACAGCCGCTGCCGCCGGCCGGGATTCCACCAAGGATCTGATGGCAAAGTTTGGCCGCTCGGCGCGGCTGGGCGAGCGCTCCAGGGGAGTGCTGGACGCGGGGGCCACTTCCTGCTGCATCATTCTCACCGCCATGGCCGACGGCATTCTGGCCCTGATGGAGGTGGCGGCATGATCCACACCATCGTCATTGGCTGCGACAACGCAGCAGTCCCCATGAAGGAGATGCTGATCGAATTTCTGGAGGCCAAGGGAATCACCGTGGAGAATATGGGGTGCGACAGTGCCGATGACCCCACCAACTATCCCACCGTCGCGAAGCGGGCCTGCGAGGCGATCATTGGCAGCGGCTACCGAAAACGAGGGATCCTGGTGTGTGGCACCGGCATCGGTATGGCCATGACCGCCAACAAATTCAAAGGAATACGGGCGGCGGTGTGCCACGACAGCTTCTCTGCCGAGCGCTCCATTCTCAGCAACAACGGCAATGTGCTGTGTATGGGGGAGCGTGTCATCGGCCATGAACTGGCAAAAAAAATTGTGAACGAATGGATCAGCCTGGAATTCCGGGACGGCTTCTCCACACCGAAGGTGGAGGAAATCCTCTCCATTGAAGCCTGCAACATGCGATAAATCGATGCCCGCGCGCCATCAGCGCGCGGGCATCGATATGGCGGAGATACTGTGAAAACTGCGACACGCGCAATGTGTGAAAGGACATGACTTATGCGGCGAAATATGTTGATTGCACAATCGGGTGGCCCTACCGTGGCGATAAATGCCTCCCTTTCCGGCGCGGTCAAACGTGCAATGAAGCACCCGGAAATTGATCAAATCTGGGGCGGCAGAAACGGTCTGGAAGGGATACTAAATGAGCAGTTTGTGGACTTGAGACAAAAGCTGAACAGCCAGGAGGCTTTCCGGCAGCTGGAAAGCACCCCCGCAATGGCTCTGGGCTCCTGCCGCTACAAGCTGCCGGAGGAGCCTGGTTCCGTATATGAAAAGCTGCGTGGGATTTTCTCGCGATATGAAATAGGCTATTTCTTCTACATCGGCGGGAACGACTCCATGGACACGATTCTCAAGCTATCGCAATCCTTCGGGAGTGTTGGCGACGACGTCAAGTGCGTTGGCATCCCCAAGACCATCGACAACGACTTGCCCTGTACCGACCACACACCGGGGTTTGGGTCGGCGGCCCGGTATATTGCCACATCGGTAGCGGAAATTGCTTGTGACAGCGCGGTTTACAACGTACCATCCGTAACAATTGTTGAGATCATGGGACGCAATGCAGGCTGGTTGACGGCGGCTTCGGTATTGGCAAGAAGGGGAGGATGCTCCGCTCCGCACATGATCTGTTTGCCGGAAGTACCGTTTCAACTTGAAAAATTCCTGAAACGACTTGGACATTTGCAGCCGCAGGTGCAAAATCCGATCATCGCCGTCTCCGAAGGAGTTCGCTTTGCAGAGGGCGGCTATGTCAGTTCCCAGGGAGAGCAGGTGGATGCATTTGGTCACCGAACGCTGGCCGGCGTCGGCAAATACCTGGAGCAGTTGGTGCGGGATAACCTTGGATGCAAGGTACGCTCCATTGAACTCAATGTACTTCAACGCTCGGCTTCCCATCTTTATTCCGCTACCGATATCGGTGAGGCCTGCCGCATCGGCGCGGAGGCGGTATCCTTTGCCGTTCAAGGGAAAACCGGGGTCATGGCGACATTTGAGAGAGTTTCCGACCACCCTTATCTGCTTGCCTATAAAAGCGCGGATATTCGCTTAATAGCTAACCGGGAGAAAACAGTCCCCTTGGAATGGATTGATGTGGATAGATACGATGTGAAGGAGGCGTTGACTCAATATTTATCCCCACTCATTTGTGATGAAAATGGATGTGGAATCCCGGTATATTTTTCGCTGTAGTTAATGGTCAGTAGCCGGAATTTTACGGCATAGTATGGATATACCAATTCTTTAACTGAATCCATGCAATCCAAATACATTCTTTCCTTTCAAGTTACAGCTCCAACAGCCTGACGGCATCGACATAGGCCGCGATTCCCTCCGCTACCAGCTTTGCCTCCTTCATGGCGAGAACAACGGTAGCCGGACGGTGCATCACATCGCCGCCCGCGAAAACGCCTTGCCGCGTTGTCATGCCGTAAGGCCGTTCTCTCGTAATAACGTAGCCGTTCCCATCCACTTCGATGCCCTCGGTGGAGGATACAATGCGGTTGGCGGGGCGGGAACCGACCGCAAGGTAAACCTTGTCAGCTGCAATGCTGCGCTCCCCGTCGGGGGTCGTGACACGCAACCCGGTCACCCGTGTCTCGCCCTCATAGGCCACGGGGGTGTGTTCCCAAAGGAATGTGGCGCCGTCCGTCACCGCACCCTCATACTCTGCCTTCAGAGCGGGCATGGTCTCCTGCTTGCCGCGATAAATCACCTGCACAGATGCAGCGCCCATGCGCAGCAAGGAGCGGGCGGCGTCCATGGCCACATTTCCACAGCCGATCACCACCGCCCGGTCTCCGTTTTCCACAGGCACTTCCCTGCGGTCAAGCTGATGGCTGTTGTAGAGGGCAATCATCCGCAGCAGGTAGGAAGATTGGATAATGCCGTCCAACTCCTTGCCGGGCAGATCCAATTCCTTGGCGACGGCGGTTCCGGAGCCGATAAAGACGGCGTCGCAGCCGTCGGCAAACAGGCTGTCCACGGTGAAATCTTTACCCGCCGTCCGGTTCACCTCAAAGTGAACGCCTAACGCCTCCAT
>JAJDGX010000063.1 GCA_030265885.1 Ruminococcaceae bacterium OttesenSCG-928-L11
AGCCAATAACCACATGGCTCTGCACCGGGTTTGTCCGCATTTACAACAAGGATTGATACTATGCCTCAAACAGGCCGGCCGCAAGCTTCATATTTTCAATGACCGGAACGCCAAAGGGACACTTGCTCTCGCAGTTGCCACAGGCAATGCAGGCAGAGCCCCGGGCAGCCAGAGCCCCGTAGTGCTGCCGAATGCTGGGCGGAATGTTTTGCTTATCCAGCAGGGCAATGTCCAGATACTTGTTGACCGTGGCGATGTCAATGTCCACCGGGCAGGGCTGGCAGTGGCTGCAATAGACACAGCTTCCCTCAAAATCGCTTTTGTAGCTGCCCACAATGCCGGTGTAATCCTTTTCCTCGTCGGAGAGGGTCAGGTACGACACCGCCTCCGCCACCTCTGCCGCTGTCTGGCAGCCAAGCAGAGCGCTGACCACTGCCGGCCGGCTCAGCGCGTAATGGGTGCACTGGGCCACCGTCATCGGTGCCGAGAACGGCGTATGCTGGGCCGAGAGCAGCTTGCCCGCCCCCAGCGTTTTCATTACGGTAATTCCCACTTCCCGCTGCTGGCAAACCCGGTACAGCTCCGCCCGGTCGGGGTCGATGCCGGTGTACTGCCGCTGGGAGAAATCATCTCCACAGGTTTCCAGCACATCCTGGGCGGCAGGTGTCATGTCAAAGGCCGGGTTGATGCTGAACATCAGCAAATCCACCAGCCCGGTTTCCACCACGCGCCTGGCGATGATAGGATTGTGGGAACTGGCTCCAATGGCGCGGATGGTTCCCTGTTCCTTGAGTTTTACCGCGTAATCAGCGATTCCCCCGTGGAAAACCTTGTCAAACGCCTCCTCCGAATCCAAAAAGAAGAGCATGCCGAAATCGATGTAATCGGTGTCCAAAAACCGCAGCAGATCCTCGAAATACTGCTTGCAGACGTTCAAATCCCTGCTGATATCATACTGCTGGTTCAAGTCCACCGATCCAATGTGCCCCTGAATCAGCATCTTGTCCCGGTTGCCGGCCAACGCCTTGCCAATATTGCGGCGCACCTGCTCCCCAGGCATAAACACATCCATGATGTTGATGCCATGCTCCAAGGCGGCGTGAATGGTTTGCTCCGCCACCTCATAGGGCTTGTTGTCCAGGTGCTCCGCACCCAAACCTATGATGCTGGCCTCCATGCTTGTTTTCCCTATTTTCCGATACTCCATGACAACCCCCATTCTCAGCCGGGCAAAGTAGTTTTAAATTTGCAGCAAGCGCGATGCCCGGCTGATATGGCTTCGCTTGCGAAGTTGCGGCGACAGCCGCAAGGGGGGCGTGATTTTCACGCTAACCCCCATTCTCAGCCAGGCAAAATAGTCTTAGATTTGCAGCAAGCACAGTGCCCGGCTGATATGGCTTCGCTTGCGATAGTGGCAAGGACGTTTGAATCCGTATAATAGCCGCTGTCCTTTGCGGCTATTATACCATACTCGTTTCGTTTATGATATAATAACCGCAGATAAGTAAAAAACGGCAGGTGGAAAATCGCCATGGCAAGATCAGCGGCCTGTGACATCGACTGCACCGCCTGCGGTCAATATAAGGCTACGCTGGTTCATCTGCAGCCGCTACAGGCACATTGCAAATTCAATTTCATGGGAGGCACCCATATGACAGAAGTCAATCCGCAGGAAACCCTCGACCTCGCCATGCTGGCGGGGGAGATTCTACTGGAAAACGGCGCGGAGATCTTCCGCGTGCAGGAAACCGTAATTCACATCCTGGAGGCCCTGGGTGTGCGCAATCACAATGTATATGTCTTATCCAGCGGCATCTTCGCCACCATCGGGGATGATGCCGCCCCGCCCTGCCATGCCGTGCGCAATGTCCCCCTGGGCAAAATTCACCTGGGGCGCATCACCGCCGTCAACGAGCTTTCCCGGGAAATCGCCGCCAAGGGCAATTCCGTTGCCCTTTCCCAATACCGGGACAAGCTTCTGGCCTGCCGCACTCTGCCGCCCGTTCCGTTCTGGCTGCAAATGGCGGCCTGCTCCGTGGGATGCGCCGGGTTTTGCTACATTCTGGGCGGCAGCCTGCGGGATAGCATCGGTGTGCTGCTGACCGGCCTCATCCTGCAGCTTTTCTTGACCCTGCGGGGCCGGCGCAGCCAGAACAAATTCATCGGCCTGATTTTGGGCGGCGCGCTGGTGACATTGTCCAATTCCCTTATCCTGCTGGCCGGCCTGGGGGATTCCCTGAACCAGATGATCATCGGATCCATCATGCCCCTGGTACCGGGGGTCGCCCTGACAACGGCCATCCGCGATTTTTTCAACGGGGATTACCTGTCCGGCACCATTCACCTGGTGGATGCCCTGCTGGTCGCCGCCTGTATCGCGGTGGGAGTCGGCGTCATGCTCGCCTTCTGGAGTTGGCTGACGGGGGTGGCAATGGCATGAATCTCATCCAGTTTATCGTGGCGGTCATCGCCACCATGTGCTTCTCCATTTTATTTCAGGCCCCGCCCCGCCACTATGTATTTTGCGGCCTGGTCGGGGGTGTAGGCTGGACTGTCTACCTCATCGCCTCCCAGCTGGGGGGATCCCAGGCTCTCGCCTGCTTCCTGTCCGCCCTTGTCATCACCACCCTGGCCCGACTGTCCTCGGTTTGGCGCAAGACACCGTCCACCGTCTTTTTGATTGCCGGAATTTTCCCATTGGTTCCCGGTGCCGGCATCTATTTCACCGCCTACTCCCTGTTTGCCGGGGATTATTCCCAGGCCGCTGCCAAGGGAATGGAAACCCTCATCATCGCCGGAACGTTATCCCTGGGCATCCTCTTCGGATCCGCCGTCCCCCAGGCCGTATTCCAGTGGATCTGCCGGCTGCGCCCACCCAAATAAAATAACCGCTCCACGAAGCCCTATACAGGGCAACGCGGAGCGGTTATTTTTTCTGTAGGGCCCCGAATGGGGCCCTTATTCTTATCTTTTTTGATTCAAAAAGAAAGAAAGGTCTTTTCGCACAAATTAAAAGTAGACTTTTTCGAATTTATCCTGTAGATAGTCGGTCAAATACTGGGGGTTCAGGCTTTCGCCGGTGATATCCACAATCAGTTCACCGGGTTTTTTCAGGCAGCCGTACTGGTGGACATTCTCATTGAGCCACGCGCCGATGGGAGCCAAATCCCCCTTGCGGCACAGCCCGTCAAAGTCCAGTGTTTTCCTCATGGTGGCGAACATTTGGGCCGCATAGGCATTGCCCAGCGCATAGGAGGGGAAGTACCCCAGCATTCCGCCGGACCAGTGCACATCCTGCAGCACACCCCTGGCGTTGTCGGGCGGGGTAACGCCCAGATACGCCTCGTATTTCTCGTTCCACAGACGGGGCAGATCCTTCACCGCCACCGAGCCCTCCAGCAGCAGCTTTTCCAGTTCATACCGCACCATAATATGGAGGTTGTAGGTCAGTTCATCCGCCTCTATGCGGATAAGCCCCGGCTTTGCGATGTTGATGGCCCGGTAGAATTCCTCCAGCGTCACATCGGCCAGCTGCTGGGGATAGGCATCCTTCAGGATAGGGAAGAAATACTCCCAGAAGGGCAGGCTGCGGCCGATGCTGTTCTCATAAAACCGGGACTGGGACTCGTGAATCCCCATGGACACACCGGTGGCCAGTGTGGTGCCGCCCACAACAGGGCTCAGCTGGGCATGCTGCTCATACAGGCCATGGCCGCCCTCATGCACGGTGCTGAGCATAGCGGAGGTCAGCATATTCTCATAAAAATGGGTGGTGAGGCGCACATCGCCTGTGGTGATCTCATTGGTAAAGGGATGCTCACTGGCCGCCATAACACCGGCTTTCATGTCAAAACCAATCAGCTCCAGCAGCCGGCGGGATATTTCCTCCTGCTTGTCCACCGGATATGTCCGCAGCATAAAATCATCCCGGATGGCCCTGCCATCCTTGGCAATTCGCTCCACCAGGGGCACTGTCTTTTCCCGAACCGCCCCAAAGAACGCGTCCAGTTCCGTCATGGTAACGCCCTTTTCGTAATCGTCCAGGCAGGCGTTATAGGGGTGCATATCCGGCTTTGTCAGCTTGGCAAACCGCCGGGAAAAATATAGAATCTTTTCCAGATACGGGGCAAACATGTCAAAGTCGTTTTGCTCCTTGGCATCCTCCCACACAAACATGCTGGTGGATTGAAGTTCGCTGTATTCCTGGTACTCCTCCTTGGGGATTTTCTCCAGCTTTTCCATGTCCTCATACAGCAGTTCCGCTTCCCGAACTTCCACCCGGGTGGCCTCGTCCTTATTGGCGAGGATGGTCTCCACCACCTCCCGCAGTTCCGGGGAAACCGTAATGGCAAACCGCTCGCCGGACAACACGCCGATGGCCTTGGCGGCGGCCTGCTTGCCCTTTGGCGGGGCCAATGTGGACATATCCCAGTTGGCCAGCCCCAGCACGTATTGGTACGCCTTCAGCCGAGCCGCAATCGTTTTAAACTGTTCCCGCGCCTGTTCCAGCTTCATCATTTTTCCCTCACTTCGCCGTCCGTTTATCCAATCTCCGCGATGACTTCCACCTCTACCAGCACATTGCGGGGCAGGGTTTTCACCGCCACACAGGAGCGCGCCGGCTTGTGGTCGCCGAAATGCTTGGCGTACACCTCGTTAAAGGCGGCAAAATCGCCCATGTCGGCCAGGAAGCAGGTGCTTTTCACCACAGAGGACATCCCGGCGCCGGCAGCAGCCAGCACAGCGGCCAGATTTTTCATGACCTGCTCGGTCTGCGCCACAATGTCACCCTCCACCAGCTGTCCGTTTGCCGGATCCAGGGGAATCTGCCCGGAGGTAAACACCAGATTGCCCAGCTTCATTCCCTGGGAATAAGGGCCGATAGCGGCAGGAGCCTGATTGGTATTGATGATTTCCATATTTGTCAACCTTCCTTTTTTGTTTTATCGCGCCAACGCGCCATTTGGTTGTTCATCCAATACCCAATTATACACCAGAACGGTTTGCTTCGCAAACAAAACAGGCGGGCATCGGCAGCCATCACACCATTCCCGCCAGATCCTCCACTGTCATCCCGCTGATGATGCTGTCCAGCGGCACATCGGCCAGTGCCCTTCGCACTGCCTCCCGGTCATGGCGCACCCCTTTGAGTATGTCCTCCAGCCCGGCCACATCCTGCATGCCAAAGAAGTCCCCGTGAATGTGGGCCTCGCGGATGACGCCGCCCTGCACTGTCATTCGCAGCTCCACAATCCCAAAGGGAAACTTCACTACCCGCTCAAAGTTATAGGCCGGGGATCCGCCGAAATTCCATTCCCAGGTGCCGTATTTGTCCGCCACCAGCTGTCGTACCCCGGCCACATCTGATTCAGTCAACGCATAGGGCTCCGCCGCCTCCATGTGATTCAGGAAGAAGTCGTACAGCTGCTGCACAAACGCCTCGGTATCCATCGGGCTTTTCAGGTGGGAGGCAATGTTGGTCACCCGGCTGCGCACCGATTTGACCCCCTTGCTGCTGATTTTCACATCCCGGGGCCGCAGCACCCCAGCCAGCGCCCCAAAATCCACATTGTACAGCAGGGTGCCGTGATGCATAAACCGGCCGTTTTTCGCAGCCTGGGCGTTCCCGGATATCTTCATGCCGTCCAGCAGAATATCGTTGCGCCCCTGGTATTCCGCCAAAAGCCCCAGCGTTGCCAGAAAGTCGCAGACCGGCTTTGTGAACTTGGCGTAGTTGCTGAAATCATCGGCGCCCATTTGTTGAATCAGCGTGTAGTTGATGTTTCCCAGGTCGTGAAACACCGCCCCACCCCCGGATTGACGGCGGATCAGTTGAATGTCGTGCTCCCGCAGAAAATCGACGTCGATCTCCTCCATGGCGTTCTGGTTCTTGCCTATGATGACGGCATTGGCATTCCGCCACAGCATCAGGATGTCATCCTCCATCCGGGTCAGCGCATACTCCTCCAGCGCCAAATTAAACGCGGCATCCGTACTCGTATTATACAGCAGCTTCATGGGCTTGGCTCCTTATGGGTGTTTTTTGCCTCCGGCGGCAAACTTTTCTTTAGGAGAAAAGTTTGACAAAAGACCTCAAATATATAGATTATATTTTCGCTGCATATGTGTCAAGCCGCCGTCCGCCCAAGCGGGTCAAGATGACGACCCGCTTGGGCTGGCTTGGTGGCCCCAATCCACCGCATTCCTACCCCTTTGCAGGCCACATCTCCCACCGCTTCCGGGCTAGGCAAAACCGGGTAGCTCGCCGCGAATTGCACTCCGGCATTCGCCGGAGCCTTCCGCAAACGCGGAAGCGCCCCCCCTCACGGGTGGGCGGCAATTCGCGGCTGGCAGCATGGACGCAGGCTCAGCCTGCTATACTCCCGCTTCTGCCCGGCGGATCTGCTCGACGGGCAAATAGTTGTTGACGGTGGACACATGCCCCTTCAACGGCAAAATCTTCTCGTGGATGGCATCCAAGATCCAGCTTTCCTGGGGGAAGAACTCCGCGTCAAACTCAAAGGGCGGTGTAATCCAGTTCTGGGCGCCTACCACTACCGGCGGCGCATCCAAATCGTCAAAGGCAAGCTCGGTGATGTTCCGGGCAATGTCGTTCAGGAAGCTGCCCCGGGCACAGGCGTCGGAGGCCAAAACCACACGGCCGGTCTTTTTCACGCTGGCCAGAATCTTTTCGTATTTCAGCGGCACCAGAGAGTGAAGGTTGATGATCTCGGCGGACAAGCCATATTTCTCTTTCAGAATATCCGCAGCCTTCACAGCCTTGTACAGCGTCGCGCCAATGGTCAGGATGGTGATGTCCCCACCCTCCCGAATGACGCTGACATCGCCGAATTCCAGTTCGTAGGCATCCTTTGGCACGCCGCCCTCATGGAATTCCTCGGCTATGTCATACAGCCGCTGGCTCTCGAAAAACACAACCGGATCCGTGCCGTTCAGGGCAGTGGTCATCAAGCCCTTGGCCTCGTAGGGGGTGGCGGGGAAGCACACCTTCAGCCCCGGGATGTGGGCCGGCAGCGCCACCCAGTCCTGGGAATGCTGCGCGCCGTATTTGGAGCCCACCGACACCCGCAGCACCACCGGCATTTTCAGAATGCCCGCGCTCATCGCCTGCCACTTGGCCAGCTGATTGAAGATTTCGTCCCCGGCCCGGCCCATGAAGTCAGCGTACATCAGTTCCACGATCACACGGCCACCGGCCATGCCATAGCCCACGGCAGAGCCCACAATCGCCGCCTCCGAAATGGGGGAGTTAAACAGCCGGGAGTAGGGGATAACCTCGGACAGGCCGCGATATACCGCAAAGGCGCCGCCCCATTCCCGCACATCCTCGCCGTAGGAAATCAAGCTGGAATCCTCGTAATATTTATCGATGATGGGCTCAAACAGCGCATCCCGGTAATTAAACGCCTTGATTTTGGAGACCGGCTTGCCGTCCTTGTAGGCAAACCGCTCCTTCCCGGCAATCTGCTTCACCCGGGAGCACTCCTCCTTGGGTGCCAGCACCGAGGGCTTCTCTGTCCCAAAGGACGCCACCTTCTCGTTGGAGAACATCAAATCCTCCACAATCCGGGGGTTGCTCTGGAAGCTGATGTAGGGGGAAACCTTCTCGTCGGCGGCCAGCTTGGTCACCCGGGTAATGGTCTCCCGCACATGATCCCAGATTTTCTCGATGTCGCCGTCCTTGGCCACACCGGCCTTGACCAGCTCCTGCCGATAGGTTACCAGCGGATCCACCGCCATCCAGGCATCCATTTCCTCTTTTTCCCGGTAAGCGCTGGCGTCGGAGGTGGAGTGACCGGAATAGCGATAGGTCACCACATCCAGCAGCACAGGGCCTTCGCCGGATTCCAGCAGAGGCTTTTTGCGGCTGTACGCATCAATGACAGCCAGCGGATTGTAGCCGTCTACGCGCTCCGCGTGCATCTGGGTGGGAGAAATCCCCGCGCCAATCCGAGCCAGAAGATCATAGCCCATGGTCTCGCCGCGAGTTTGCCCGCCCATGCCGTAGCCGTTGTTGTTGAAGTGGAACAGGATGGGCAGCCCGCCCCGGCGGCCTTCCTCCCACAGCTGACGGAACTGATCCATAGCCGAGAAGTTGAGGCTTTCCCACACCGGCCCACAGCCCAGAGAGCCGTCCCCCGCGTTGGCGATGACAATGCCATCCTTTCCGTTGCATTTTTTGTAGAGCGCCGCACCCAGCGCCGTCGGGGCCGACCCGCCCACAATGGCGTTGTTGGGATAAATCCCAAAGGGCAGGAAGAAGGCGTGCATGGAGCCGCCCAATCCCAGATGGAACCCGGTTTCCCGGGCAAAGATCTCCGCCACCGTGCCATAGATAATGAAGTTGATGGCCAATTCCTTCACCGAATCCGCCTTGAATGCGCTCTCCACCACTTTCAGGGTCTTTCCGCCCAGAAATTCCTTCATGATGGTCATCAGTTCTTCGTCCGGCAGCTTCTCAATGCAGCTGAGCGCCTTGGCCAGAATCTCGCCGTGGCTGCGGTGGGAGCCAAAGGTAAAGTCCTCCCGCCCCAGATGATACGCCTGCCCCACAGCGGCAGCCTCCTGTCCCTGGGACAGGTGGGCAGGGCCGGGATAGGTATGCTCCAGACCATTGTAGCTGCCCTGGGTCTTGATGAGGTTGACCATAGTCTCAAATTCCCGCAGATAGGCCATATCCCGGTAAATCCGCACCAGATTCTCTTTCCCAAAGGTTTTCACTTCGTCCTTGACGGTTTTTTTGTATGCGTTGACCGGAATGTCCGTAAACTTGATTTTCCCGGCCTTCCGTACCTCAGCCGGATCAATAAACTGCGATTTTGGCATTTTCTTTTTCTCCTCTCTCTACTTTCTTTTAGAAAAAAGAAAGTAGCAAAGAAAATCTATCCCGCTCCGCGGATTGTCGCGGGTAGCTGGGTTGGTAACTGAATTGTTTATGGGGGTTAAGGGCCGCTGGCAATGGCGCGAAGGCGATAGCCAGAGCCATTGGCGGCGGCAGGATGGCAGGCTGTGATGACAGCCAAGCCAAAAGCCAGCGAGTGATTTATCGGGCTTTACCCCGATAATTAACGAGCGGATCGATGCAGGGCACCGGTAAAAGGGAACCGGTCAAAGGCCAGCGCACAGCCAAATCGGTCGTCATCCTGACCGGTTTGGCGTCCCCATTCCGCCCGGCACCCGGCTGCCATCTACGAAGTAGGTTGCGGGATTTTCAAGGGGGTCACCCCCTTGAACGGGGTTTGGGGCAGCGCCCCATTATAGATGCGCCGCAGGCACCCCTAAACGAGGAACAAGGCCTCCCGAATAATCTCCGACACCGTAGGATGGGGGAACACCAGCTCCTTCAGGTCATCGATGCGCAGCTCCGTCTCGATCATCAGCGCCGCGCCGTAGATGATCTCCGAGGCATAGCTGCCAATCAGGTGCACACCCACCAGCCGGTTGTACTTGTTGTCGACGACCAGCTTACAGATGCCATCGCCCCGTTCCACCTCGGCGACATAGCGCCCGGCGTAGCTCATGGGCAGGGTAACGGTTTTCACGTCCATGCCTTTGGCCTTGGCGGTTTCCTCGGTTTCGCCGACGCTTGCCACCTCCGGGTTGGTATAGATTACGGACGGAATGGCGCTGTACCGCATGCGATCCTTTTTGCCCAGCATATGGTTGACGGCCACCTCTGTCTCCCGGTAGGCGGTATGTGCCAGCATGGATTTGCCGTTGATATCGCCGGAGGCATAGACCCCCGCCACATTGGTGCGCAGGTGCTCGTCGGTGACAATGGCGCCGCGATTCAGTTCCACACCGATGGTCTCCAGCCCCAGATTTTCGCTGGCAGCCCGGCGGCCGATGCTGAGAAGCACTTTATCCGCTTCAATGGTGACAGGCACACCGTTTTCCTCGAATGTAACCGTGTTTGCCCCGACGGCTGTCACCCTGCAATTCAGCTTGAACTGTACACCCTTTTTGGCGTAGTTATCCATGAGAATTTTGGAGATTTCGTTGTCGGTGGGCCCGGCAATTTTGCCCAGCATCTCCACCACCGTCACCTTTGTCCCGATGGAATTGAAGTAGCTTGCCATCTCCAAACCGATGACGCCGCCGCCGATGACAATCAGCTCCTTCGGCTGCTCCTTCAAATCCAGAATCTCCCGGTTGGTCAGCACAAAACCGCTTTCCAGGCCCTCCTTCACCCCGGGGATGGGGGGAACAACCGGCACCGAGCCCGCCGCAATCAACAGCTTTTTGGCCAGGTACATCTCGTTGTTTTCCACTATCTGAATGCCGTCGGCAGTCTTGCCCTGAATTTTGGCCTCGCCCATAATCACCGTGACATGGTGATGCTTCATCTGGGCCTGCACACCCGCCACCAGCTTTTTCACCACCCGGTTTTTCCGGTCGATTACCTTGGCGTGATCAATGGCCGCACCGGTGGTGGTGACCCCGTATTTGTCCCCGTGAAGGGCGTATTCGTATATCTTCGCCGAGTTCAGCAGCGCCTTGGAGGGGATACACCCCTCGTTGAGGCACACGCCGCCCAGCGCCCGTTTCTCGATTACTGCGGTTTTCAGCCCCGCCGCACCGGCGCGCTCTCCGGCCAGATATCCGGCAGGCCCGCCGCCAATGACAATCAAATCAAATGTTTCCATGCTTTCTCCTCCCTTATTGGGCCAGCAACAGGGTGAAATTCTCCAGGGCCCTGCACAGTTCCCTGGCAAACCGGGAGGCGGGGGCGCCGTCGATGGCCCTGTGATCATAGGTCAGAGAGATGCCCATAGCCGGGTACAGCCGGATTTCTCCATCCACCTCCACAGGCCGCTGGATGATGGTATCCACACCCAGTATGCCGGTTTCCGGCGGGTTGATGACCGGCGTGAAGCTTTCCACGCCCAGCGCCCCCAGGTTTGATACCGTGAAGGTGCCGCCGCTCATGTCGTCGGGGGAGAGTGTCCCCGTCTGGGCCTGTTTGGCCAGGCTCTTAGCCTCGATGCTAATCTGTGTCAAGGTCTTGCGGTTGGCATTTTTGATGACGGGAACCATCAGCCCCCGCTCCGTATCCACCGCCATTCCCAGATTGACATTGCGGAAATACCGGATTGTGGTGGGATCCAGCATGTGGGCGTTGAGGGCGGGATAGCTCATGAGAATGCGGGACACCGCATACAGCACCATGTCGTTGAGGGTGATATTGGGCAGCCCCTGGGCCTCGCCGTTTTTCTTTAGCTTGGCCCGGTAGGCCATAATCTCCGTGGCATTGAAGCTGAAATTGTGGGTCAGCTGGGGAATCGCGGTCAGGGATGCCGTCATGCTTTTGGAGATGACTTTGCGAATGCCGGTAAACTTCACATCCTCGTAGGCGAGGCCCACGTCCACCTCCACGGCGGTTGCGGTGCGCACTTCCAGCGGGGCCGTCAAATCGTTCACACCGACGCGGCCGCCGATTCCGGTGCCGGCGAAGGATCCCGCCTGTGCCGCTGCCGCATCCGAAAAGGCCGCTCCTGTAGCGGATCCGGCACCCTGTTCCATCATGGTGCGGATGTCCTGCTCGATCACCCGGCCATAGGGGCCGGTGGGGGCCGCAAAGCGCACATCGATGCCCTGCTTGGCCGCCAGATTTTTTGCCCGGGGCGAGATTTTGATGTCGCCGCTTGCCGGTGGGATTTCGGCTGCGGGGGGCTGCTGTACTGCCGCCGCCGGGGCTTCCTGCACCGGGGCTGACTGCGCTGTGGGAGCCGATTCCTGCCCGCCGGGGCGAAGGCCGCTGACATCGTCGCCGGGGGCGCCTACGGCGCATACATTGACCAGCACCGGCACCTCATCGCCGTCCCCATAGAAAATCTCCAGCAGTTGGCCATCCTCCGTGCTTTCGCATTCGAAGCTGGCTTTGTCGGTTTCGTAGGAGAACAGAACATCGCCCTTGGCAATTGTGTCCCCCGGTTGCTTGAGCCACTGCGTGATGATACAGGACTCCACAGAGATGCCCGCCTTGGGCATCAGGACTGCTGCCGCCACATTATTTCCTCCTTTATTTGCCGTTTTACGGTGAATTTACCCGGTTTTGCACGCAAAAAAGGCAAATTCCCATAATTGTTGGTTTTTTAACAAAGCATTGTAACAGTTTGCCCGGCCAACGCCGGGCTGTGTGAAATGCAACCCCTCCCCCGGGGGGAAATCCCGGGCGGGTAGATCCCAAAACTGCGAATCCCCAAACGGGGCAAACCGGACTTATTCGATCCATCCTGCCGGATGGGGAAGTCCCGGCAGTTTTCCCCACATACTCAGCTTCCCCAGCTGAGTGTGCGGGTTCAATTCCCGCGCCGCTCCCCACATGTGCGCAAATCCTCTCCGCATTGCCGGGCGAAAACAGAGTCCATCCCTTCGCTGGTGGGACAATTATCCCGTGTAGGCCGGGGCGTTGGCCAGCAGGTATGCCTCTGCTTCCGCATTCCACAGGCCGGCGTTGGCATCGCAGAGTTCCGCCAGCTTTTGGAAGAGGGGATTGGTTTTGCCCAGCTGGGCGAAGTCATCAATGGCGGTGAGGGGCATGGAAATGTGGTTATAGATGAGCTTTTTGCCACCAGGGATTTTGGGCAGGTTCAGCGTGGCATCCACCACGGCGTCGATGCCGCCGATGTGGGTGACAAGGATGGCGGGGTTGATGCACCCTTCCGCTGCCAGCTCCAGGGCTTCCCGCATGTCGTTGGTGTTGCCGCCGGAGGTACCCACGATGTGGGTGGCGTTGTAGTGGACGTTGTAGAAGTTGAATTTGGCGGAGAAGGCGGTGTCGGTGGGGCCCGCAAAGAAGTTGAGGCAGCCGTCGTGGCCCAGGATGGCGTCGCCCTGCTCCACTACAGCGGGGACGGGGGCGAACACAAAGACATCGTCGTAGCCGTCGCCACCGGCCAGCGCCTTCAGCTGTGCCACCGGGTCGGCGGCGTTGCCGGTGTTGCGATAGACCAGCTTTACACCTAGCTTTTCCGCTTCGGCGGGGGAGAGGAGCTGGGCGGCCCGGTTCAGGCGGGCGTCGTCAATGTCGGTGACCACCAGCAGGGACGGCTTGTGCTCCGCCGCCAGCTTCCGGTGGAGGATGTAGTCGATGAGGGCGAGGCCCATGGGGCCTGCTCCCGCTAAAATGGCCATTTTCCCGCCGGGGACAATCTCCATTTTATGGGTATATTCCCCCTGGGTGGTGTGGTAGTTGGCGTGGGCGGCCCCGATGACACAGGAGAGGGGCTCGGCCAGTGACCCGCTGAAAAAGGCATCGCCGCTGTAGGGCAGGATGCAGTCCTGCTCCAGATAGCAGGCGGGGATGATGCCGTATTGGCTGTCGCCGCCCATCCAGCGGAAGGAATAGCCGGCTGCGTCATAGGTGCCCTTCATGGCGGGCTGGATGGAAAAGCGCTGGCCGGCCTTGAACTTGGCCTGCCAATCGGCACCTACCTCGACGATTTCGCCGCAGCATTCGTGGCCAATAATGGTGGGGTTTTGGGCGATATCATCGGGCACACGCTTGTGGTTGGCACCCTGCTCCGCCGCCTTGTAGGAGGACATGCACAGGCTGTCGGACACGATTTTGACCAGCAGTTCATCTTTTCCCAAGGGGGGGAGCTCGAAGGATTCCAGCCGCAGATCCCGCTGGCCGTAAATCCGTACTCCATTTGTTTTCATGTGGAACCTCCATTTCTGCCGCATCGGCAGTCAATCGGTGAAAAAGGAATGGCGGGAATTGCCAGCGGACGAAGTCCGGCGACGCCACCGGGCAGGTGGCGGGGTTTCGCGAAGGCAATGCGAAACGCAGTTTCGGATGATGCCGGAGCGAAACCGCAATTCCCGGCGGACTGCCCGATTTGGCCAGACCAAAAAGCCAGCGAGCGGTTCGTCGGGCTTTACCCCGGCGATTAGTGAGCGGACGGGCAAAGGGCGCCGGTAAAAGGGCACGGGGCGTGGATGCGTGCACCAGCCAAACCGGTCGTCGTCTTGACCGGTTTG
>JAJDGX010000064.1 GCA_030265885.1 Ruminococcaceae bacterium OttesenSCG-928-L11
CCAACGAGTTCATCGATCCCAGCAAAACCGGCGACGACATGTACGTGGGCAGCGACATTGAGCTGGCCCGGTACATCGCCGATGAACTGGGCGTGGAACTGCGGATCGTGCCCCTGGAGTTCAGCGCCGTGCTGGCAGGCGTGTCCGAGGGCAAATACGACATGGCCATTTCGGCCCTGGCCTACAAGCCCGACCGGGCGGAGGCCATGAACCTTTCCAAGGGCTACTACTTCGCCAAGGAGAGCAAGGGCCACGGCCTGTTGATTCGCGTGGAGGACAAGGACAACATCCGCGGGGTCGAGGATTTGGCCGACAAGACCATTGTGTACCAGAGCGGATCGCTGCAGGAACTGTTTGTAGAGGAGCAGGTGCCGGCTGTCAAGGAGAAAAAGCAGGTGTCGGCCACAACGGACGGCTTCCTGATGGTGCAGGAGAACAAGGCCGATGTCTGCGCCACCATGGTAAAGACAGCGGAACTGTACATCACCGCCAACCCCACCTGCGGCATGATGGTGGTGGAGGGCTTCAAGTTCCACCAGGATGAATCCACCGACGGCACCCGCATCGGCATGCCCAAGGGGGAGGATGAACTGACCGAGCGCATCAACGCCATCATCGACGATGTGCTGGCGTCCGGCATTTACGAGCAGTGGTATGAGGAATACTCGGCGTACGCGGAGAGCCTGGGCCTGTAAGTCCCATCCGTTTGCCCCGAGGTGTCCGGAATAGCGAGAAAAGCAAGCGAGGCGACTGCGGACAGATCCGCTCCGGCAGCGGGTCTGTCTGCGGGTCGCCCTGTGAAGTTGATAGGAGAGAACCCGTTTGGTGGATTCCGTAGTCCGTCTCTGGCAAAAGTATTATTATGTGTTTTTCAATGGGCTGTGGGGGACGCTGTGGCTGTCGGCGGTGTCTGTGCTGGCCGCAACCGTGGTGGGGGCGCTGCTGGCGCTGATGAAGCTGTCGAAAATCCGTGTGCTGGATATGATTGTCAATGGCTTTATGGCGGTGATACGGGGCACGCCCATTCTGCTGCAGCTGTACTTTTTCTGGCTGCTGCTGCCCAAGATTGTGCCCTTTGAAATGTCCGACACGGCCTGCATTGTGGTGGCGCTCATCGTCAATGCCAGCTCCTATGTGGCGGAGGTCATCCGCGCCGGCATTCAGGCAGTGGATTCCGGCCAGACAGAGGCAGCCAAGAGCCTGGGCATGAGCAGTGTCAACACCATGACCCGCATTGTGCTGCCCCAGGCCATCAAGAACATCCTGCCCGCTCTGGGCAACCAGTACATTATGATGGTAAAGCAGACGTCACTGGCGTCGGTATTCTTTGTGCCGGAGCTGATGACATCGTATAAAACCGTACAATCCGCCACCTTTTTGGCGCTGCCGTCCCTGATTATCGTGGGTGTCATCTACTTTGTGGTGACCACCGTGCTGACCAAGGGGCTGGATATCTTTGAAAGGAGACTGCAGAGAAGTGAGCGATAACAGAGTATTGATTCGGGTGGAAAACCTGCATAAATCCTTTGGGGAGTTGAAGGTGCTCAAGGATATCACAGAGGAGATCCGGGAGGGAGAGGTTGTCACCATCATCGGGCCCTCCGGCAGCGGCAAAAGCACATTTCTGCGGTGCCTCAACATGCTGGAAAAGCCCAACGGCGGCAAGGTAATCTTCGAGGACGTGGATTTGTCCGATAAAAAGGTGAATATTGTGAAGCACCGGCAAAAAATCGGCATGGTGTTTCAGCTGTTTAATGTGTTCCCCCACCTGACAGTGCTGGAGAACATCACCATCGCCCCTACCCTGGAGAAAAAGGTGCCCAAGGAAGCTGCCAGGAAAAAGGCGGTGGAGCTGCTGGAGCGGGTTGGGCTGCTGGATAAGAAGGACGAGTATCCCTCCCGGCTGTCCGGCGGACAGAAGCAGCGGCTTGCCATTGTCCGGGCCCTGGCCATGGAGCCGGACGTCATTTTGTTTGACGAGCCCACCAGTGCCCTGGATCCGGAGATGGTCGGCGAGGTGCTGGACGTCATCAAGGATCTGGCCCAGTCGGGGATGACCATCGTGATTGTCACCCATGAAATGGGCTTTGCCCGGGAGGTCAGCGACCGGATCATCTTTATGGACGACGGCCAAATTGCCGAGCAGGGGACACCGGAGGAACTGTTTAAAAACGCCAAGAATCCCCGCACGGCAGAGTTTTTGAGCATGGTGCTGTAGCAGCGGCAACAGACAGACAAACAGATGAGGAAGTGGAGCGCATGACTGACAAGGAATACATTGAACAGGCTGTGAAACAGCGGGAAGCCCTGCTGATTGACACAAGCGACAAAATCTGGAGCTATGCGGAGCTGCCCTATGCGGAGCATCAATCCTGCGCGCTGCTGTGCCGGATTCTGCGGGACGAGGGCTTTGCCGTCACTGAGGGTGTGGCGGAGATTCCCACCGCCTTTGTGGCGGAGTACAAATGCGGCGACGGCAAGCCCGTCATGGGCTTTTTGGGCGAATTCGATGCCCTGGACATTCTGAGCCAGGAGGCGGGGAACCCGGTGAAATGCCCGGTGAAGGAGGGCGCCCCCGGCCATGGCTGCGGCCACAATGCGCTGGGAACGGGTGCCCTGGGGGCCGCTCTGGCGCTGAAGGATTACCTGCTGGCAGAGGGCAAATCCGGGACAGTGGTGTATTACGGCTGTGCGGCGGAGGAAGGCGCGGGGGCCAAGCAGTTTATGGCCCGGGCCGGTCTCTTTGACAACGCCGATTTCATCTACACCTGGCACCCCGGCACTCTCAACGGTGTGGATGGGGACTACAGCAACGCCATTATGGGGGCCAACTTTGAGTTCCACGGCCTGACCTCTCACGCGGGGGGCTCGCCTCATCTGGGCCGAAGCGCGCTGGATGCGGCGGAGCTGATGAGCGTCGGCGTCAACTACCTGCGGGAGCACACCATCAACGAAGCGCGGATCCACTACGCCTATGTGGATGCCGGCGGTGTGGCACCCAATGTGGTGCAGGATCACTCCCTGGTGAAGTACGAGGTTCGCTCGCCCAAGGTCAGCCAGGTCAAGGAACTGTTTGAGCGGGTGGTCAATGTGGCCCGGGGCGCCGCCCTGATGACAGAGACCACCATGACATACGAGATCACCATGGCCTTCTCCGATTACATCCCCAACGACGCGCTGGCGCGGGTGGCGGATGAATGCGTGCAGGAGATTGGCGCTCCCCGGTGGGACGACGAGGACTATGCCCTGGCCAAGGCGTATCTTTCCACCTACAATGCCACTACAATGGATTCCATCAAGGAGGCCGTCGGCAGGGTGTATGGCGAGGATAATGTGGAGGCGATTCTGGCGAAGCCGCTGGACAGCGAAATCCACCCCTATGCCCCCGACAAGGCCAAGGTATCCGGCGGCTCCACCGATGTGGGCGACGTGACCTACGCGGCTCCCACCCTGAATTTGCGGGTGGCGACGGCCTGTGTGGGCAATGTGGGCCACACCTGGCAGATGACGGGGCAGGCGGGCAGCCGCATCGCCCACAAGGGCTTGCTGACAGCCGCCAAGATGATGGCTCTCTGCGCCGTTCGGACGATGGAGCGCCCGGAGGTGATAGAGAAGGCCAAGGCAATCGTGCTGCGCCAAAACGGCGGCAAATACGAATGCCCCCTCCCCGACTCCGTGAAGCCCCCAGTAGGAAGGTACTAACCCTATAAAAATAACCGCTCCGCGTTGCTAACCGTAGGCAACGCGGAGCGGTTATTTTTTCTTTGGTACTTTCTTTTTTGATTCAAAAAGAAAGTACGACCTTTGTTAAAGCTTTGTATATTCGCCGCCGGGGAAAACCAGGTAGGTTTGCCCGGATGTGGCGGTGACAGTCCAGCCGCCAATGGAGCGCTCCCACTTGGAGGTTTCCTCCTTGATGCCGAGATACTTCAGCAGGCTGGCCAGCACGCCAAAGGGAGCGTTGTAGCCGATGTACTCCAGGGAGTTGCCGGACAGCTTCAGGCCCTCATAGGTCAGGGTGGTGGGGGTGGAGCGGCATTTCTGGAAGTTGGACACCACGGTGGCGTTGGCCCCGAAGCATTTGACAAGCAGCTGCTCCATAAAGGAGACCTTCTTGCCGAGGGCGGTGGCAGCGCCGTTTTTGGTCAGGTTGCCGGCAATGGAGAAGCCGGCGTTGGTGCAGATAAAGCCGTGGGAGAAGGTGTCGGCGAAGTCCTCGCTGTAGGCGGTGGAGGCATAGGCGGTCACAAAGGTGGAGGCGCTGTAGTCGGCCCCGGAGCCATAGGACTGCTTGCCGTTGAGAGCCTGCCAGTCCCGGGAGAGGCTGGAGGCACCGTACACGCTTTTGGCGTATTCGTGGAAGGCGTGGCCCATCTCATGGATGATGGCGATGGGGCCGTTGCCGGTAAGCACCGCTCCCGCCGCAGAGGAGGGGGGCGTGTAAATCTGCATCAGGGCCAGTGCTGGCGTAAAGGAGGCCAGCGCTATCATATCGTCCCGCTGGGAGGCAAAGGGCGTGTGGGTGTAGTCAAAGGTAATGGGGACGCCCTTGTTTGTCTTGTACCACGCGGATAGCTTCTTGACCACGCCTGCCGTCAGGGTGGAGAGGCACCGATCCAGATTGCTGAGGGTGGCGGTGCCGATTCCCGCCGTGCCGTTGCGCATGGGGTAGGAAATGACAATGCCGTATTTCTCCTCCAGCTCCTGGGTTTTGGCGAGGACAGCCGCGTTGTACTCCTCCTTGGTGGGGGTGGCGGCTATGGCGACCATGGGCTGCAGAGGAACCGCCCCGATCATCACACAGATGAGGAGCAGGGAGACAAGGCGCTTCCAGACAGGCTGCTTGCATTGCTTCATATGGGTACATTCCCTTCACCCGGGCCAGCCTGCCGGCTGTTTTCGGGGTTAATTGCTCTAAAATGTTTTTTGTTCCACTTCCATTATAGCAGATTTCAGGAATTCGTCAAAAGCAATTGCACCCATATCCACGCCCTTGCGGGTGCGAACCGCGATTTGCCCGGCCTCCATCTCCTTTTCGCCGATGATGATCATATAGGGGATCTTGGCCAGCTGGGCCTCGCGGATTTTGTAGCCCATCTTTTCGTTGCGACCGTCCACCTCTACCCGGAAGCCTGCGGCCTCCATTTTGGCGGCGATGTCCTTGGCGTAGTCCAGCTGCCGGTCGCCGATGGGGATGATCATGGCCTGCACCGGGGCGATCCACAGGGGGAGGGCACCGGCGAACTGCTCGATGAGGATGCCCATAAAGCGCTCGATGCTGCCCAGCACGGTGCGGTGAATCATGACGGGGCGATGCTTGGCGTTGTCGGCACCCACATATTCCAGCTCAAACCGCTCGGGCATCTGGAAGTCCAGCTGAATGGTACCGCATTGCCAGGTGCGGCCCAGGCAGTCCTGCAGGTGGAAGTCTAGCTTGGGGCCGTAGAAGGCGCCGTCGCCCTCGTTGAGGATGTAATCCCGGCCCAGTTCGGTGATGGCCTCCCGAAGGGCCTCGGTGGCGATGTCCCACTGCTCGATTTCGCCCATGAAATCCTCGGGGCGGGTGGAAAGCTCGATGTGGAAATCGAAGCCAAAGGTGGCGTAGACCTTGTCAATCAGCTGGATGACGTTTTTGATCTCATCCTTGATTTGTTCCGGCAGCATATAGATGTGGGCGTCGTCCTGGGTGAAGTTGCGCACCCGCATCAGGCCGTGAAGGGCGCCGGACAACTCGTGGCGGTGGACAAGACCCAGCTCCGCCATGCGCAGGGGCAGATCCTTGTAGGAGTGCATTTTGGATTTGTACACCAGCATGCCGCCGGGGCAGTTCATGGGCTTGACGCAGAAGTCGGCGTCGTCGATGACGGTGGTGTACATGTTGTCCTTGTAGTGATCCCAGTGACCGCTGCGCAGCCACAGGTTTTTGTTGAGGATGATGGGGGTGGAGATTTCGTCGTACCCCGCTTCCTTGTGAAGCTGACGCCAGTAATCCAGCAGCAGGTTTTTCATGATCATGCCCTTGGGCAGGAAGAAGGGGAAGCCGGGGCCTTCCTCCGACATCATGAACAGCTCCAGTTCCCGGCCCAGACGGCGGTGATCCCGCTTTTTGGCCTCCTCCAGCAGGGTGAGGTATTCCTCCAGCTGGGAGGCCTTGGGGTAGGCGGTGCCGTAGATGCGGCAGAGCATCTTGTTTTGCTCGCTGCCCCGCCAGTAGGCGCCGGTGGCGGACAGCAGCTTGATGGCCTTGATTCCGCCGGTGGTGCGCAGATGGGGGCCTGCGCACAGGTCGGTGAACTCGCCTTGCCGGTAGAAGCTGATGGCCTCGCCCTTGCCGGCGTGCTCCTGGATGAGCTCCATTTTATAGGGCTCGTCCTTCATCAGCTCCAGAGCCTCGGCCACAGGAAGGGAGAAGCGCTCGATCTCCAGCTTTTCCTTGACGATTTTTTTCATCTCGGCTTCGATTTTCTCCAGATCCTCGGTGGTGAAGGG
Organism: Ruminococcaceae bacterium OttesenSCG-928-L11; assembly: GCA_030265885.1. Lineage (GTDB taxonomy): Bacteria > Bacillota > Clostridia > Oscillospirales > Ruminococcaceae > WRAV01. The sequence goes on from JAJDGX010000064.1 coordinate 6,490, forward strand.
GGTCTCCACATCGAAGTCGTAGTAGAAGCCATTGTCGATAGCGGGGCCGATAGCGAACTTGGCGGCGGGATACAGCCGTTTGACAGCCTGGGCCAGAACATGGCTTGTGGTGTGCCAGAAGGCCTTTTTGCCGTCGGCGTCGTCAAAGGTGCAGATGTCCAGCTCACAGTCCCTGTCAATGACAGCGCGGATGTCGACGACCTCGCCGTCGATGCGGGCGCAGCAGGCCGCCTTGGCAAGGCCCGCGCCCAGGGATGCGGCGATTTGCTCCACGGATGTACCGGCGTCAAACTCCTTGACTACGCCGCCCTTCAGTGTAATATTTGGCATTGTAAACCCATCTCCTTACAGTTTGTGCCCTGCGTGCAGGGCGATGTGTTTGTGTGCGGGTTGCGCACAGCTTTTCCGATGGGGAGAGTTTTCGTAAAAACAAAAAAGCCTCGCCCCAAAAATGTCTGGGGCGAAGCAGATGCTCCGCGGTTCCACCCAAATTGCGCGATTGCGCCACTCGGCAAGGACATCGGGCCAAGGAACAGCCGATGTGCCTTTCCCCCTCTAACGCTGGGAATGCGGGTCTGCTTAAGCGGCGGTGCCGTGTTCACAGCCGGCTACGGGGATGGTGCCGACAGAGCATGCCCTTTTTGCAAAAGGGCGGCCATGGATCCGTTTCACCGTTCCGGATCCTCTCTGCATGGCGGAATGCTCGGCGGGTTCCCCATCATCGCCTTTGTTAACCTACATGATACCACCGCCGGAGGGACTTGTCAATACGAAATTGCGGCGGGGAGGCGCGGGTTTTTCCCAGAATTTGAATCTTTTTCCAATGGAGAGCGGTTTCGGTGTATTTATATCCATTTACACAAAAAAAGCGGCGGATGTTTGTCTTGACATCTCCTCTATATAGTTATAAAATAGATTTGTCTATTTGCGTACATGCATATACATAACTCTTATTTGGTAAATAGATATTGCGGCTGTTGCAAGCGAAAGCATACAATGAATGCTATAATGCTTTGGGTGAAGCCACCATACGCCGCAAGCCGGCACCGCCGGAAACGGTACTTTGAAAATTTAATAAAGGAGGTTTGAATGCGCTATGGTAGTACCATTTTTTGTGCCGCTGATTATAGCTGTTTTGGCAATCATCGTTGGAGTAATCGCCTTTTTCGCAGGTGTTCAATATAGAAAAAAAGTCGCGGAGGCTGAAGTTGGCTCCGCGGAAGAAGAAGCCAAGCGAATTGTTAGTGAAGCGATAAAAACTGCGGAAAACAAAAAGAAGGAATCTCTGGTAGAGGCCAAGGACGAAATTCACAAGCTGCGCAGCGACGTGGAAAAGGAAAACAAGGAACGCCGCGCCGAGGTACAGCGGATGGAGCGCCGGGCTCAGCAAAAAGAGGAATCCCTGGACAAGCGCGCGGACAAGATCGAAAAGAAGGAAGAGGAACTGCAGGGAAAGATCAACGACGCGGACAAAACCCTTCAGGAGGCGGAGACCATCAAACGGCACCAGTTTGAGATGCTGGAAAAAATCTCGGACTTCACCGCCGAGCAGGCCAAGGATTACCTGCTGAATTCTCTGGAGGACGAGCTTACCCACGACAAAGCCATGCGTATCCAGTCATACGAAAACCACCTGCGGGAGGAAAGCGACGCAAAGGCCCGGGACATCATCGCACAGGCGATTCAGCGCTGCGCGTCCGAGCATGTCGCCGAAATCACCGTATCCGTTGTGCCCCTGCCCAACGACGAAATGAAGGGCCGGATCATCGGACGGGAAGGCCGCAACATCCGCACGCTGGAGACCTTGACCGGTGTGGATCTGATCATCGACGACACCCCCGAGGCCATCACACTGTCCAGCCATGACCCGGTTAAGCGGGAAATTGCCCGCATCGCCCTGGAAAAGCTTATCCAGGACGGACGGATCCACCCCTCCCGCATCGAGGAGATGGTGGAAAAGGCCCGCAAGGAAGTGGAGCACAAGATCAAGCAGGACGGCGACAGAGCCGTGCTGGAAACCGGCGTTCACGGGCTCAACCCGGAGCTGGTTCGGCTTCTTGGCCGGATGCGGTACCGCACCAGCTATGGCCAGAACGTGCTGGATCATTCCATTGAGGTGGCCAACCTGGCCGGCGTAATGGCTGCCGAAATTGGCGCCAATGTCACCCAGGCCAAGCGCGCCGGATTGCTGCACGACATCGGCAAGGCCCTGACACACAAGATTGAAGGCTCGCATGTGCAAATTGGTGTTGACGTAGCTAAAAAGTACAAGGAAAACGCCGACATCATCCATGCCATTGAAGCGCACCACAACGATGTGGAGCCCAAGACGGTGGTTGCCTGCCTGGTTCAGGCGGCTGACGCCATCTCCGCGGCCCGCCCGGGTGCCCGCCGCGAAAACATCGAGAATTACATCAAGCGCCTTGAGAAGCTGGAGGAAATCACCAACTCCTTTGAGGGAGTGGAGAAATCCTTTGCCATTCAGGCGGGACGCGAAATTCGCGTCATGCTTCGCCCGGAACTGATCAGTGACGATCAGATGGCCATCACAGCCCGCGAAATCTGCAAAAAGATTGAGGCGGAGCTGGATTATCCCGGTCAGATCAAGGTACACTGCATCCGGGAAAACCGGGCAATTGAATATGCAAAATAAGTGTGCAGCTGCGTTACAGCAATGCCGCAGCCGTACCTGCTCCTGCTCATCAAATCCCGTAAAAAACAGCAGCCCGGTGAAATATCCGGCTGCTGTTTTTTTATGTGGGAAGGATTGATTTTATCTATTGACATTTTGTTTCTTTGATGGTATTATTATCTAGCGCGTTGAACAAGACGCGGTTTTGAATGCCGATATTGCGCATAGTATTTGCGTATCGTGCGTGTTTGCAACATTCCATCGCTTTAAGGCTCATTCGAGGCACTTGCGCTGGTAGCTCAGCTGGATAGAGTACTTGACTACGAATCAAGGGGTCAGGGGTTCGAGTCCCTTCCAGCGCGCCAAACGAATGGCTTTAGAATAAGAAAACCCGGTGTTAAGCACCGGGTTTTCTGCTGTCTGAATTCAAAATGCCATTACGATGCCGCCTTCATCGGCGTAGAGGGACGAGAGCCCGCCGGTGGGCACCACAAGGATGCGCCCGAAGTTGAAGGCCTCCCGCAGCTTTTGGGAGAGGCGCTCCGCCAGGCCCGGGTTGTTGCAGTGGGAGATAACCAGGGTTTCCTGCTCGGTTTGCCTGCCGCTGTCCCGGATGAGGGCGACCAGCCGATCCAGCATTTGCTCCCGCCCCCGGGGCTTTGCGTAGAGGGCAATGCTGCCGTTGCCGTCGGCGCCCATAATCAGGCGGATGTTCATGACACTGATTAGCTTGCCGGCAACCTTGCCGAGGCGGCCGTTCTTTTGCAGATTATCGTATCGCTCCAGAACGAAAAAGGTTTTCATGCTGTCGATGAACTCCTCCACCCGATCAACGATGGACTGGCGCTCCAGTTCCCTGTCGATGAGCTCCCGCAGCTTCAGCGCCACCAGAGTCATCCCGGCGGAGGCGCTTTTGGAATCGAATATGTGGATATCGCGGAAGCCGTTTTCCTCGGCCAAAGCCTTGCCGAGGACAGCGCTGGAATAGGAACCGGAAAGCTTGTCGGAGAGCACGACGGAAAAGGAGCCTTCCGACTGCTCAAAGGCGGCCTGATAGGCGGCGGGGGAGGGGGAGGCCGACCCGACCGCGTCGCTGCAGCCGCGCATTTCCGCCATAAACTGCGGCAGATTCAGGGAATCGTCGTCGACGAACTCCCGCGTGCCCAGTCGCAGGGTGAGGGGGACAGTGGTGGCGCGGAGAGTCGCCTGCAGCTCCAGCGGATTGTCGCAGCAGCTGTCCACAACGATTTGATGTTTCATATGCCGATACCTCGCTTGCAATATATTTGTGGCGCTTTGTAACAAAAGCTACAGCCCGGGTGCCCGTCCGATTTTGACAACGCCCAGGGGTATGGCATAGGGAAACAGGGGGAAATTTAAAAATACCGGCGGTGCTTATGTGTCGCCGGTATCTACCATTTTTGCAGGAATGCGACGGAGCTCTTTTCATATGTTATCATTTAGTATATACTAAAGTGCACGGCGTGTAAAGGAAATGAGCGATGCAGCCCCAAACAGGACAGGCTGCTGTCCTGTTTGGGGTGCTACAATGGAAAGACAGTGCCGTTCGTGCACATTTCCACAGCTGCGCGATGAGAAATCAAATGTGAGGAGGATGGTGCGGTGGAAAAGCTGGGCACCTATGCGGAATTTGTGGACTATGTGACGGCGGCGGGCGTCGTAGCCATGACAAAGGAACTGGTGGCGGGGTTTCCCACTCTGAAATCGCTGACAACGGAGGAGCAGTGGCACACCGATACACCGGAAACTGACCCCTGGCAGTGGAAAAATCGGGCTGCTGTCGAAAAAAAGCTGGCCTTTGGGTGCCTGCTCAACGGGCAAAAGGGCTTCATTGCCCGGGATCTCTACTCCAGTTTTTATGTGGCGCGGCGTCCCCGGTACACGCTGCGGGAGCGGTTTGAGGAGGGAACCTTGGGTCGGCTGCCCCTGGATATGTATGAGCTGTTCCAGCCGGGGGTGGAGCTGGGAACCTTTGAAATCCGCCAAAGGCTGAATGTGTCCGCCAAAAATGGCGGGGCCAAGGCCGACGCCGCCATCGTTCAGCTGCAAAAGGAGTTTTACATCACCGTTTGCGGCACAAAGCGCAAACGCAACAAAAACGGCGAGGAATACGGCTGGGGAGCCAACTCCTACTGCCGGGTGGAGGACTGGAACCCGGAGTGGCTGACAGGCGCGGAGGAAATGGAGCGGGAAGAAGCGGTAGAGACCATCCTGTCCCGCTGCGGCAGCTGGAACCGGGGGCTGGATCTGCAAAAGCTGGAAAAGGCACTGTTTGGGTGAGACGGCGCTGACAGAAAAACAGACGCGATTTGATGCCTGCCGAACATCGAAAGCACGCCCCGCAAAAAAAACAGGCTCCATCCCAAAGGACGGAGCCTGTAATCGTATGCAAATTACCGCTTGGAGAACTGGGGAGCGCGACGGGCTGCTTTGAGTCCGTACTTTTTGCGTTCCTTCATGCGGGGGTCGCGGGTAAGGAACCCGGCTTTTTTCAGAATACCGCGCAGGTTTTCGCTGTCATAAACCAGCAGAGCCCTGGAAACGCCGTGACGGATGGCGCCGGCCTGGCCGGAAACGCCGCCGCCGTTGACGCGGCATACAATGTCAAATTTCCCGGTGGTGTCGGTCAGCTCAAGGGGCTGGCGGACAATCAGCTTCAGGGTGTCCAGACCGAAATAATCGTCGATGTCCCTGTCGTTGATGGTTACCTTGCCGGTGCCGGGATAAAGGCGGACACGGGCAACGGAATGCTTTCTTCTACCTGTTCCATAAAAATAGGTTTTGGTATCGTACATGCTTGTATCCCCCTTTCCTTATTGTGCCCAGACTTCGGGCTTCTGGGCCTGATTGTTGTGTTCGGCGCCCCGGTAAATCCGGCAGCGGGTCAGGGATTTGCGGCCGACAGTGGTGTCGGGAATCATACCCTTGACAGCGAGCATCATGGCGCGCTCGGGTTTTTGCTTCATCAGTGCGTCGTAGCGCACTTCTTTCAGGCCGCCAACCCAGCCGGTGTGGTGCTGGTAGTACTTCTGGGTCAGCTTGCGGCCGGTCAGAACAGCCTTTTCTGCGTTGATGATGATGACATGGTCACCGCAGTCTGCATGGGGGGTAAAGGTGGGCTTGTGCTTGCCGCGCAGGATGTGAGCGGCGACGGCGGCGGTGCGGCCCAGAGGCTTGCCGGCGGCGTCAAGGATATACCATTTGCGGCTGATATCGCCGGCTTTTGGCATATATGTGGACATATCTCTTCCTCCTATATAGTTTGACAATGTGTCAGTTTGCGTTTGAACCGCATTCAGCGGCGGCGGGTTATCCCCGCTTTGCCACGGATTGGCGGCTTCATAAATCAACAAGCAATAGTATATAATGGAAGCGACAAAAAGTCAAGGGTTAATTTAATTTACAATTGCGTTCCTCTCGATATCTCTGTTTTCCTTCGAAATACGCGAGCATACTCCAACCCCAAATACGTTTTTTGATTGTGGAATAATTGACAATCCCACCCGGCTGTTGTATACTAAATCGAAAGAGGACGCTGGGCAATTGCGCTTCTTTTTTTTCGATTTTACTGCGCAAGCGAAGCCATTCGACCGGGCTCTGCGCTTGCCAAATAGCTGTACCCACGTTCGCCCGGTCGGAAATGGAGTAAAATTTATGGCCAGATATGAAGGCGTGTCCGCTTCTGTAATCCGAAGGCTGCCGCGGTATTACCGGTTTCTGGGGGAGCTGAAGGCAAAGGGGATGGAGCGCATCTCGTCCCGGGAATTTGCCGATATCATCGGGTTGACAGCGTCCCAAATCCGGCAGGATCTCAACTGCTTTGGCGGGTTCGGCCAGCAGGGCTATGGCTATAACATTGAAAGCCTCTGCGCGGAAATTGGCCGCATTCTCAATGTAGACGCCCTTCGCCCGACCATTCTGGTGGGCGCCGGCAATCTGGGGCTTGCCCTGGTGAATCATATGCGGTTTGAGGCACGGGGCTTCCGGCTGATCGGCATTTTTGACAGTGACCCCGAAAAAATCGGCCACACCATCCGCGACTGGCAGATACAGGACGTCGCCCGGCTGGAGGCCTTTTGCCAGGAGCATCACCCGCTGGCGGCCATTTTGTGCATCCCCAAGCAGGTGGCGGTGGAGTGCGCGGATTTGCTGGTGCAGAACGGCGTCAAGGGCTTCTGGAACTTTACCCACCAGGATCTCTCCATCATCTACAAGGATGGAATAGCGGTGGAAAACGTGCACCTGGGCGACTCGCTGATGACTCTCAGCTTCAACATCGCCGAGGTTATGGATGCGGAATAACAGCCAAAATACACACAACGGGAGGACACCACATCCTCCCGTTCTTTTATAGACATATTGCAGGACTAACAGCCCCGCACCAACACCGAAGAGGCGGGCTTTACCCCGTCTCTGGCAGGTGCGGATGGGAATGCTTCGCTTCCTTTAGGCAGCAAAGCTAACCCTACTG
>JAJDGX010000065.1 GCA_030265885.1 Ruminococcaceae bacterium OttesenSCG-928-L11
CTTGTTACAATTCATTCACAAATCGGGGCATAATTTAATGTAGAATAAAATTTGTGCAATCTGACAAAAATGGACGCGGAATACTACAAACTGTAATAATCCGGGAAATTATTTGCCGAAACATTGTGTTTTTCCGGCTGGAATGTTGCAAATCGAATCCATTTTGTGTAAAATGATAATATATGTATATTCCCCGCAAAGCGCTGGCTAGGGAACGCGCGGAAATGCAATCGAAAAGAGGAGAATAAGAGTATGTCGAACAGGCTGTTTCAGGGAATCGTTCATCAGATGCGGGAATCCATTGACAGGGTTATCGGCGTGGTCGACGAAACCGCCACCGTTATTTCGTGCAGCGACCTGACGAAAATCGGTGAGACCTTTGAATATCTTGTGCTGGGGGCCAACGATTCGTCGGATACCTTTGTGCGCGATAATTACACCTACAAGCCCTTTGGGGATACGCTGAAGCCGGAGTACGCGGTATTTGTGGAGGGCACAGACGATATGGCCGCCAAATTCTGCAGCATTTTGGCCGTATCTCTGCACAGCATCAAGCAATATTACGACGAAAAATACGACCGCAGCAACTTCATCAAGAATGTCATTCTGGACAATATTCTGCCGGGCGATATTTATGTCAAGGCCAGGGAGCTTCACTTTAACACAGATGTCAACCGGGCGGTGCTGTTGATTCGCGTCGTCTCCTCCAACGACATCTCCGCCTTTGACGTGATTCAGAACCTGTTCCCCGACAAACAGAAGGATTTTGTCTTTAATATCAGCGAATCGGACATCGTGCTGGTAAAGGAAATCAAATCCGGCATCGAATCCAAGGATCTGGAAAAGCTGGCCCGCTCCATTGTGGATACCCTGGGCAGCGAGTTTTACACCAAGGTTGTCATCGGCATCGGCACCGCTGTTGTGGGTGTCAAGGATTTGGCCCGCTCCTTTAAGGAGTCCCAGGTTTCCCTGGAGGTGGGCAAGGTGTTCGACACCGACAAATCCATCGTCAGCTACGACAATCTGGGCATTGCCCGCCTGATCTACCAACTGCCCACCACCCTCTGCGAGATGTTCCTGAAAGAGGTATTCAAGAAAGGCTCCATCGAAAGCCTGGATCAGGAAACCCTCTTCACCATTCAGAAGTTCTTTGAGAACAACCTGAACGTGTCCGAGACCTCCCGGAAGCTGTTTGTCCACAGGAATACGCTGGTGTACAGGCTGGAGAAAATCCGCAAGCTGACCGGCCTGGATCTCCGCGAATTCGACCATGCCATCATCTTTAAGGTGGCGCTGATGGTCAAAAAATACCTGACCTCCAACCCGGTTAAATACTAAACGGCAGTGACGGCATAGCGCTTTGAAGTGACTTCAGGGCGCTATGCGTACTGTTTGGCGTCCCCATGTCAGCCAACAGAATATCGGCGTTCTGATGCGGAATTTCGAAAAGGCGACCGAGGGAAACCAGGACGTTTTTTCACACTGCTCCGCGAAACCACGAGCCGGATTTTTCGGCGGATGTATAACACGAGGCGATTGAATGATTGAATTTTCCAATGTCAGCAAAAAATATAAGAACGGCACGGAAGCCCTGAAAAACATCACCCTGAAAATCGAAAAGGGCGAGTTTGTGTTTTTTGTGGGCTCCTCCGGCGCCGGAAAAAGCACCCTGATCAAAACGCTGCTGCGGGAGGAAATTGCCACCAGCGGCCTTGTTATGGTCAACGGCTACAACCTGAACCGCATGAAGCGCCGGCACATCCCCAAGTTTCGCCGATCGCTGGGTGTGGTGTTCCAGGATTTCCGCCTGATTCCCGGCATGACTGTATACGACAATGTGGCCTTTGCCCTGCGGGTAACCAACGTGGTCAACAAGGAAATCCGCATGCGGGTGCCCTATGTGCTGCGGCTGCTGGGGCTCAGCGACAAGGCAAAGTCCTTTCCGGAGCAAATTTCCGGCGGCGAGCAGCAGCGCGTGGCGCTGGCCCGGGCCCTGGTAAACAACCCGTCCATCATTATTGCGGACGAGCCCACCGGCAACATCGACCCGGAACTGAGCTTTGAAATTGTGGATCTGCTCAGCGAAATCAACAAGCAGGCCGGCACCACCATTGTAATGGTCACCCATGAGCATGAGCTGGTCAATTATTTTGACCGGCGTGTGATCACCATTGAAGAGGGCCGGGTGGTGTCCGACACCAAGCACGACAGCACCAACACCTTGTTTACCGGGGATTTGATGGAGGACTACTCCCAGGGGCTGGACAGCCGACAGAAGGCCATCGATTTTTCCGGCGCCACTGCCGAGCGCCTGATCCAGGAGTATGAGGAATCTCCGGATTATCTGAAATATGATTACGACCGATTCAGTCAGGATGAGCAGGAAGTCGTATATGGGAGGAAGAGATGAGGGCCCATAATTTCGTATTCCTGTTGCGGCAGGGAACCAGAAACGTATTTTCCAACAAATTGATGTCCTTTGCCAGCATCGGGGTTCTGATCGCATGCTTTTTGCTGATTGGGTCCGCGGTGCTGTTTACGCTGGATATTAACCGCATGGCGGATTACATCGGCGACCAAAACGAAGTTGTAGTCTTTCTGGAGGACGATCTCAGCCAGGAGGACATCGAGGTGGTGGATCTGGAGATTCGCCAAATGGACAACATCCTGGAGCGCCGGTTTTACACCAAGGAAGAGAACCTGCGGCTGCTCAGCGAAAAGCTGGGGGAGACGCCGGAGGATTTGCTGACCGACCCGGAGCAGGACAACCCGCTGGTGGCCTCCTATGAGCTGCGCATCAAGGATCCCGCCAATTTCGCCGAAACCATCACCCTGCTGGAGGGGATCGAGGGCGTTCTGCGGGTGGATGGCTCCGCCGAGGTGGCCAAAACCCTGGTCGCCATCCGGCAGACCGTCTTTTACGCCGGCACAGGCATTGTGGTCATTCTGGTGGTGGTGTCGGTCGCCATTATCACCAACACCATCAAGCTGACGGTGTTCAGCCGCCGCAAGGAAATCAACATCATGAAATATGTAGGCGCCACCGACGGCTTCATCCGCTTCCCCTTTGTGGTGGAGGGGATGCTGATCGGCATTGTGGCGGCGGCGGTGTCCTTCCTCATTTTGGGGCTGGGGTATACATACCTGCTGCAATACCTGTGGGAGCACTACCAGAGCGACTTTATCCTGGGATTTTTCCTGGCCAATGCCGTGGAGTTTAAAGAAATCGCCGTGTATGTGTTCGGCGGCTTTGCCGGACTGGGCTGTGTGCTGGGTATGATTTCCAGCGGATTCTTTGTGCGGAAATATCTCAGAGTGTGATGAGTCGTTCGGGGCAAGCGCCCCTGCGATTCACAATCAATGGCTAAAATGGGTGAAACGCCTATGGGAACAGACAAAGCGTTGCAAAACCAAATGCGGGGCAGATGCGGGCGAATCGCCGGTGTCTGCCTGCTTCTGTGTGTGGCCCTTTGTTTGGCGCCCGGCCGTTCGATGGCGGCATACGCCTCCGTGGCTCAGGCGGAGCTGCCGGAGGATTTGCAGTGGGACGAGGAGCCCGGGGACGACAGCCAGGAGGCTGAGGACGATAAAACCGAATACGAGGCCATCGCGGAATCCATTGAGAACAAGTACAAAGGCGACATCAACCGCATCAACGATGAGTTGAAGGCCCTGGAAACCGAGCGGGCCATGATCGAAGGCAACATCAACACCGCCCGCACCGAGCGGGAAAAGGTACAGGCCAACAAGGCCTACATCGACAAGCAGATCGACATTACGCAGACGGAAATCGAACTGCTGCTGGAGCGCATCTCGATTCTGGAGGCAGAAATCGAGGAGAAGGCGGCGGACATCGACGCAAAGCAGCGGGAGTATGACGCCAACTACGCCCAATATCTGCGGCGGCTTCGCAGCATGCAGCTTAACGGAGAAGCGACTCGCCTGGGAGCGATTTTGGGCTCCGACAGCTTTGCCGATTACATGACGACCAACGAGATGATGGGCCGCGTCACCGATTACGACAAGCGGCTGATGCGGCGGGTCAAGGCCGAGCGGGCCGCCATGGAAACGGAGAAGCAGAAGCTGGAGGAGACCCGCGTCGCGGTAGAGGCTGACCGGCAGACAACCGAGGAAAAACGGGAGGTGCTGGAGGCACAGCGGCAGTCGGCTCTGCTGAAGATTCAGGACATCGACGAGATGGAGCGCCAGTTCAAGGCGGATTTGCAGCGGAACCAGGAGCTGGCCCTGCAGCAACAGCAGGAACTGGACAATGTCTACCAGCAAATCGAATGGGAAAAAAGCCAGTACATCGGCGGCGCAATGCTGTGGCCGGTGCCCAATTACTCCACCATTACATCGGCGTATGGGTGGCGCTGGGGACGCAGCGATTTCCACACCGGCATCGATATTTCCGGCTCCAACATCCACGGCAAGCCCATTGTGGCCGCCAATGACGGCACAGTCAAGTTTGTCAACACCACCTACACCCCCAACCGGGGCTATGGCATCTATCTGATCATTGACCACGGCGGCGGTATCTCGACGCTGTACGGCCACTGCTCCAAGATTGTGGTGGGCGTGGATCAAAAGGTGAAGCGGGGCGACAAAATCGCGGAAATCGGCACCACCGGCTGGTCTACCGGGCCCCATCTCCACTTTGAGATCCGCGTGGACGGCGCCCACACAAACCCGATGGAGTATTTGCAGTAGGCCGAGAGGACATGCCCGGCAAATGGGGCTGTTTTTGCAGGCGGCGGCAGTCGATTTTACTTTCGGGCCCATTCGTGGTAAAATATCTATTTGAGATGCCTGCCGAATGAGCATCGGGCGTCGGGTTTGATTTTGAGGGTCTCAGCGAAACAATCCATAGATGCTTCCACCTGGATAAACGGGGGTTTACATGAACAAGAAAATATCACTGGGAGCGGCCATTGCCTTTATGCTTATCATTGCGGCCGCAACCTTTTCCATGACTATGATCTATTCCCAGAATACCTTTAACGAGAGAGTCAGCAACCTGAAAAAGCGGGAAACCATGTACCAGAAGTTCACCGATATCGACCGGCTGATGCGGGACAACTACATCGGTGCCATCAACGAAACCAAGCTGATGGACAGCGTTGCCCAGGGGTACCTGCAGGGCGTAGGCGACAAATACGGCCGCTACATCTCCGCCGAGGAATACGCCAAGATGACGGCTAAAACCTCGGAAACCGAGACTGCGGGAATCGGCGTGGTGGCCGATGCCAGCCCCGAAGGCTATCTGTATATCCGGGAGGTATACCCCGACTCCCCCGCGCTGGCGGCGGGCATGCAGGAGGGGGATCTCATCGTCAAAATTGACGACGCAGATGTCAACTCGGAAAATGTGGAGTCGATGATTCAGTCGCTGCAGGGGGATCAGGGCACGGTTGTAGTGCTCCTTGTCCGCCGGGGCGGCGAGGAATTCACCATGGATATGACACGGCGCACCGTCACGGTTCCCACGGTTTACGCCAATATCATTCCCGATACCAACATTGCCTACATATGGATCAAGGAGTTCACCTCCAATACCTCCGACCAGTTTAACAGGGAACTGGACAAGATGCTGAGCGCCGGGGCGAAGTCCCTGGTGTTTGACCTGCGGGACAACAAGGGCGGCGTCATGCGCCAGGCCACCCGCATTCTGGACAGGTTGGTGCCGGCGGGCGTGATTTACACCGCCCAGCGCAAGGACGGCACCATCGAACAGGTCAACTCCGACGGCAACGCCATCGATATGCCTATGGCTGTGCTGACAAACGCAAACACAGCCCAAGCGGCGGAGCTGTTTGCCGCCGTGCTGAAGGATTACGACAAGGCCCGCACCGTGGGAACCGTCACAGCGGGAAAGGGCGCCATGACCAGCATCATCAGCATGTCCGACGGCTCGGCGCTGGAAATTACGGTGGCCTTCTACAATCCCCCCGTCAGCCCCAATTTTGACGGAATCGGCATCAACCCGGATTTTGAGGTTGCCATTGAGGACGACTGGATGTTCCTGGATCACGAAACCGACGGCCAGCTGAAAAAGGCCATGGAGGTAGTGACAGCCATGGAGAAAACCCGGGAAACACTGGCAGAGCAGGCCCAAACCGGGGAATCGGAGGGCGACGCCGACGAAAGCGGCAGCGAGACAGCCACTCAGGGATAACCCGCACTTTGCCGGTATTTTTCCCGGTTCAATCGGCTAAAGAAACGGACAGATTGTCCGAATATATTATAACAGGGGTACGGCAGGCCGAGAGATTGGGCTTGCCGTGCATTTCCATATATATTCTAAATATGGCCGCGCACGCATAGACATACGGTATAGTTGTATGTTTGCATCATGGGATAGGGGTACGAGTTGCACCCTGCCCGCAGGTTGAAGGTGAGTGCGCGTGTTTATAGCATTGGAAGTGATGGAGCAAAAAAAGCGATCCCTGGTGCCCGCCGTGCTGCACAAATTGGCAATCGGCAGGGGCAAGCCGCGAATGTGGCTGGAGCAGCGATCCTGCTGTGGAAAGCAATACGCGGCCCTTCGCTGCGAGGGGAACCGCCCCATAGATTGGGAGGCAGTGGAGCGGGTTTGCGGTACATACGGCAAGCGGCTTCTGCTGCCGGAGGGACTGACCCCGCCGGAGGATTCCCGCCTGCCGGCGCCGGCATTTCCGCAGTTCCGGGCCCGGATGATTGCCCATACGGCCTGCGAAGTGGTGGCGCGGACACGGATGCCCATGTACAGGCGAACGGTGGGCTTTGTGGATATCCGGGGCAATTACCCCGGTCTGCTGCGGCAGCTGCTGAAGTTTTATACATCGGCGGTTGTGGTGACGGGGGAGCGGGCGTATTACGAGACCGTGCGCCAGGAGCTGATGGATACCCTGGGTGCGCCGGTGGTGATAGGCTCCGGGTTTGAGAGTCTGGCCGACTGCGTGCTGGTCGTCTCGCCCGACGATATGTATACCAGCCAGTCGCTTCCGTCCGGGTGCCCGGTTATGACAGGCGGCTCCCTTGTGGCGCAGGGCCGCTTTGACCGGATATCTGGCCTGCGGTATGTGCCCGCCGCCGAAATCGGCGACACCTGCCCGGCGGGGATCGACACAGCGCTGTTTGCCGCCGCCCTGTGCGAATTTAGCGGGATGGATTTTCCAACATATTTTGCACAGGAAATGCTGTATAATTACAAATCTGCCACCATAGACGAGGTAGCACGAATCATTGCACACTGTGCCGGGGTAGACACGCCGGAGCAGAGAGACTGCTCGCGACAGGTCTGATATGGTTATTTTTCACAAATCGGCTCTTGACATGCGGGGTTCGTTTTACTATAATACTGTTATTGTCCAAAAAGAGGGAGGGCAACAAATGCCTGGAGAAATCATTATGACCGTTGAGGGCTATAATGAGCTGAAAAAAGAGCTTGAGGTATTGCGCACTGTAAAAAGAAAGGAAATCTCCGAGAAAATCCGCGTTGCGCGCGGCTTTGGGGATCTTTCGGAAAACAGCGAATACGATGAAGCCAAAAACGAGCAGGCGATTGTAGAAGCGAAAATCGCCACGTTGGAGGATCAGCTGAAAAAGGCCCGGCTGCTTCAAAAAGAGCATATATCTACGGATGTAGTTTCAATAGGGACAACTGTCACCATTCTGGATCAGGAGTTCGACGAGGAAATGACATATCGAATCGCCAGTTCCGTGGAGTCGAACCATTCCAGCATGGAGACCATCACCGATGAATCGCCGGTGGGAAAGGCCCTGATCGGGCACAAGGTCGGCGAAGAGGTGGAGGTGCTTGTCCCCAGCGGCAGCACGGTCAAATTCAAGATTGTAGATATCGGCCTGTAATGTCTGCCCTGTCCGCTGTTGTGCGGGCAGGGCGTTTTCTTATGTGGCAAAACAAAAGCGGCCAACTCAAGCTGAGTTGACCGCGAAGGAGTATGACCATGGGCAAAAACAACCGGTATTATTTCGAGACCGCCCCTGTGGGCAGGGCGATCGCCCATTTCAGCGTCCCCACCATGACCGGGATGCTGGTGCTGATTTTGTACAACCTGGTCGACACCTTTTTCATCGGCCTGCTGGAGGATTACAATATGCTGGCGGGTGTGGCGCTGGCAATGCCCCTGTTTACAATCAATATGGGAATCGGTGTATTTTTTGGCACCGGCTGCGGCAGCTATATCTCGCGCTTGCTGGGCAAAAAGGACAGCGAAGGGGTGCGGCGCACGTCGGCCTATGCCTTTTACGGCTGTCTGGCGGTGGGGGCCATCGGCACAGTGGCGGGCTTTGCACTGCTGGAGCCCATCCTAAAGGTGCTGGGCGCATCGGGAGAGACGCTGGCGCCAACCCGCCAATACGCCTCCATCCTCATCGGGGGCAGCATCCCGTGCATCCTCTCCTATGCCATGGGGCAAATTGTGCGGGCAGAGGGCGCCGCCAGGGCCTCCATGACCGGGAGCATCATCGGCACAGTCTCCAATATCATTTTGGATCCCATCTGCATTTTCCTGCTGGGCTGGGGCGTGGCGGGGGCAGCCATTGCCACCGTGGGCGCCAACTGCCTGGCGGTGGGGTATTATCTCCACTATCAGCTGCGTAAAAGCGAGAGCCTGTCTGTGCGGCCGAGGGACTTCACATGGGATAAGGAGATTTTCCGGGCCACCTCCGCCATCGGGCTTCCGGTGTTTCTGCTGGAGTTGATTGCGCTGGCCACCAGTCTGACCCTCAACAACATCGCGGCGGGCTACGGCGCGGTGTATGTGGCGATTTACGGTGTGATTTTCAAACTGGGTATGCTGCCAAAGGCGCTGTCGAACGGGCTGTGCCAGGGGGTGCAGCCGCTGATGGGCTATACCTACGCGGCAAAAAAAGCCGACCGCCTCAAGGAAACGGTACGGCGTACCGGCCTGTATGGCACAGGCATTGCCACAGTGTTTGCCGTGCTGCTCTTTGCCGCCGGGGGCCACGGGCTGCGCCTGTTTAACAGCGACCCCGCGTTCCTGCTGGCGGGCGTGCCACTGCTGCGCATCTCCCTGGTGTCGTATCTGACACTGGGTGTCACATTTACGGCCACGGGACTGTTCCAGGCAGTGGGAAAGGCCGGGCCGTCCCTGGCGATGTCAGTTGTGCAGGGAGCTGTGTTTATTCCGCTGGCATGGGCGACAAGCGGGCTGCTGGGGCTGCAGGGCTTTGCCTGGGCGTGGCCGGCGGCGGATGCAGTCGCCATGCTGCTGGGCATCGCGCTGTATGTGCGGCACCGGCGGCAAATTTACGCCGAGGCCACACCCGCCGTTCAATGAGGCCCATCAGGGACACATTAGCCCCCGCGCTTTGCCTGAACCTGCTCCACCCGCCAGCGGGTAATGCTGTCGATGAGATCATAGGGGATGGGCGCATCGTAGGGGAAGCGAATGGTGCCCTTGCTGGTCTGGTAGCTGCTCAGCTGCTCCGCAAAGGCGTCGATGGCGTCGGGGGAGGGGTGGAACCCCACGTGATGCTTGGCATCGGAAAAATGCACCAGATTCTCGCCCTGCCAGTAGGTGGGCATCCCCCAGCTTGTCCGCTCCTCGGCGTCGGGGGCGGCAGCTTGAATCACCTGCCGGATTTTGCGCAGAATATCCTGTTTTTGAGGGTCGCATCCGGTGATGTAGGCCTCCACCGTTACGGGATTTTTCGACGCAGCCTCCCGCTCCTGCAGCGTTACATGAACCGAATCCCCCGGCTGCTTGCCGATGGCAGCCCGGATGTCCTTCCGGACGCCTAAAATATGGCAGGCTGTGCCCATTTTAACCAGGCTGCCGTCGTAGGGCTCGCCGTCAAAGGTGGCGTGAACCGGCACACGCCCCTTGCCGAATTCCGCCTTGACATCCAGCGGAATTTCCACATAGGCGCCGCCGTGGTCAGGCTCCTTCACAATGACAGCGTCAAACGCATAGATGGTTGGGTTCACAGGGAACGCTCCTTTCCTAATCAAACGGTCAACAACGCCAGCTGACCTTGGCGGGATTTGGCTCGTTTTCCACCGCGACAGCCCGGAGTGCGGCTTCCATCTTGGCGCATTCCTCGGCGGCGATTTGGTCGTAGACAGCCGGGCTTTCACCTGTGCCGACTTTGTCATAGGCGATGGCGGCGGCGCCGTAAAAGGCCAGCCCCAGCGAGTGGGTGGGCGTGTGGAAGCAGGCAGCGGCGTGACCGCATGCTCTGGCCGCTGCCTGTGCGGCGGGATCATCGGTCAGCTCCCGGGCTGCGGCATGGCACTCGTTTAGGATGATGGCCTTTACTTCCGGCAGCTTTGCGTTGCCGTCAAACCACCGGCGAGAGGCATCCAGCGCCGAGCGGGGTCGGTTGTCCTCTGGGCAGCGCCTCTCAAAAATGGGCAAAATGTGCGCCTGGGTGTAGTCCAGACACCAGCCGGCGATGGTGGCCTTGCTCTGGGTTTCAATCAGGCGCTTCAGGGAAAGGATATAGGGGGAATCGGCGCTGCCCAGCATTTTGCGCGGCTTGTTCATACTCACTCCTCCTTCCGGGCGGATGCACGGCGTGCTGCCGTGCATCCGCTGTTTTATGTACACAGCTACAGTCTCAAATGATTGTACACAGTGGCGAAATACCAAACAATAATCGGCACACCGACGAAGAAGGCAACCGCCGTGATGACGGTTTTTGCCCGATCTTCCCCCTTGCAGATTTTCCGGGCAAGCCGATACAGCACAAGCCCGAGAGCGCCGCCCAGGGTGTTGAGTATTACATCGTCGATGTCGCAGGCACCCAGGCCAAAGGCAAACTGAATGGCCTCGATAGCGATGGAGGTGGCGAGCACAACCAGCAGCCCTCGCGCAAATTCCTTGCGCTTTTTGATGACGCCCAGGTAAATGCCATAGGGCACAAACGCCATGACATTCCCATACAGGTTGACATCGGCAAACGACAGGCGGGAGTCCCGGTATCCATACTCCCATATGGTCTGAAAGGGGATTAGATTGTAGCTGCGCGTCACAATTCGGTCAACCTCAAAGATATAGCTGAACCGGAAAAACAAGTCGAACATCATAAAGACATAAAACGCGGCAACGCCATAAAACAATATAGCTCGGATGGTTTTCATCACAGCAACCTCACATTCCCGCCAAGGCAGATTTCCCATAAAAGCCCAATCCCCTGCCCCGGCAAGCTGTGGTGGTCGGAAGCGCCGTTGCAGACGCTTTTTCATCCGACTGGCGGCTTTTATCTACAGAATACCACACCGCCGCGCAAAAATCCACAGGACAAATCAGGCTCGCGGCGGCAAAGAAAAAGCATGTCCGAAAACAGCCAGACAAATGACAAAAACATGCTATAATAGCAAGTGATACAATAAACGCATAGATGACAGACAGCACCACACCGGTTAAAGGGGGACACGAGTCAATGCTGCCCAATGACAACAACGGCCTGTACGCCGCGTTCAAGGCAAAGGATCCACGATTTGACGGGCGCTTTTTTGTGGGAATATCGTCGACGGGGATCTACTGCCGCCCCATTTGCCGTGCCAAGCAGCCCAAGGCGGAGAACTGCACCTTTTACTCCACAGCGGCCGAGGCGGAGCAGGCGGGCTATCGGCCATGCCTGCTGTGCAGGCCGGAGCTTGCCCCCGGCACCTCCATAACAGATGCAACAGCCGCCCTGGTCAACCGGGCGGCCCGCCTGCTGGAGGAAAACTGCGGCAGCGGCCAAAGCCTGGAAGCCCTTGCCCGGCAGCTTGGCTGCACCGACAGGCACCTGCGCCGTGCCTTCGCAGCCGAATACAACGTCTCGCCGGTGCAATATTTGCAGACCTGCCGTCTGCTTCTGGCCAAAACCCTGCTGACCGACACCGATTTGCAGATACTGGACATTGCCATGGCGGCGGGCTTTGGCAGCCTGCGCCGCTTCAACGATGTGTTTAAGGCCCATTATCATCTGTCGCCTACGGCGCTGCGAAAGGGTCTCACCGCCGCCGAGGGACGAAATGGAGATATCACCGTGCTGCTGGGATATCGTCCGCCCTATCGGTGGGAGGAAGCGCTGCGATTCCTGGCGGGACGAACCATCTCCGGCGTCGATTGCGTCCGGGACGGCGAGTATCTCCGCACTGTCCGCCTGTCTGCCGACGACCGCACCATATATGGTTGGATGCGGGTCGGCCACCGGCCCAAACAAAACGCCCTGTCCGTGACAATCAGCGACAGCCTATTGCCTGTGCTGCCTCAGGTGCTGGCGCGGGTCAAGCGGGTGTTCGACCTGTACTGCGACCCGGCGGCGGTGTACGAAACCCTGTCCGTTATGAACGAACTCCGCCCCGGTCTCTGTGTGCCGGGTACGCGGCTTCCCGGCTGCTTTGACAGCTTCGAGATGGCGGCGCGGGCGGTTCTGGGCCAGCAAATCACCGTAAAGGCGGCGAGCACCCTGGCCACGCGAATCATCAATACCTACGGCACCCCGGTGGAAACAGGGATAGAAGGCCTGACTCACGCATTCCCGACGCCTCAGGACATTCTGGCCCTGGATGGCCCAATTGAAAGGCACCTTGGCCCCTTGGGGGTTACCTCCGCCCGGGCGCGAACCATCTACGCCCTGGCAAAGGCGCTGGAGCAGGGGGAAATCGCCCTGGAGACCTGTGTGCAGCCGGAGGAGGAAATGCGCAAGCTTCTCGCCATCCCCGGCATCGGCGGCTGGACAGCCCAGTACATTGCCATGCGCACAATGGAGTGGCCGGACGCCTTTCTGGAGACCGACGCCGGTGTAAAAAAGGCCCTCGCACCCCGCACCGCCAAAGAGATGCTGGCCATGGCGGAGGCGTGGCGTCCATGGCGCAGCTATGCGACCATCAGCCTGTGGAACTCGCTGTAACTACATAAGGAGGCACAATCATGTTTTTCAGCACACAATGCGCGTCCCCTGTCGGGACAATCACTCTGGCGTCGGACGGGGAAAAGCTGGCTGGCCTGTGGATTGACGGGCAGAAATATCACGGCGGCACCATTCCCGGCGCAATGACCGAGAACAGCGATCTGCCGATTTTCGCCACTGCCAAACACTGGCTGGAGCGCTATTTTGCCAGCGAAAAGCCTGCCATTTCGGAGGTGCCCCTAGCACCCATCGGCGGTGAATTTCGCCAGGATGTATGGCAGATTCTCTGCCAAATCCCCTACGGACAGGTCATCACCTACGGCGATATTGCCAGGGAGATGGCAAAGCGGATGAACCGGGCGACCATGTCCAGTCAGGCGGTGGGGGGAGCCGTTGGCCACAACCCCATTTCCATACTTATCCCCTGTCACCGGGTGGTGGGGGCAAACGGCAGCCTGACCGGCTATGCCGGAGGCATACAGACAAAGAGAAGGCTCCTTGCACTGGAGGGGGTTGACCTGACGGGGCTCTTTGTGCCCAAGAAGGGGAGCGCGCTGTAGCGGGGATTGGGCCTTGTTTTCTCTGGGATGAGATGCCCT
>JAJDGX010000066.1 GCA_030265885.1 Ruminococcaceae bacterium OttesenSCG-928-L11
GCGTTTCCAGCCCCGATATGATGCGGAGTGTGGTGGTTTTGCCACAGCCGGACGGCCCCAGCAGTGTGATGAATTCTCCCGGGTAAACCGCTAAATCGATGCCGCCTAAAACCTCCGTGTCGCCAAAGCTTTTCTCAATGCCTTGAAGCTGCAATATGGGTTCGCTCATAACAACCTCCCATGCCCGGCGGGGCAAATAAATGCAATATCAAACTGGATTTTCCGCTGCTGTGGCGGTTACTCCATGCGAATCGCCTGCAACTCCATCAGCCGGGATTTTTTTCGGCAATTGCAGGTGAGAATCTCTGTCTCAATAACCAAGGTGGAACCGTCGGTCTCAAACAAATCCGGGAGAAGCTCCGCCGCCTGTTCCAGCTGGCAGCCCACCGTTTGCTTGCAGGTGAACTCCCCCTCGGGGATGGTGTGGAGATGCTCGCTTGCGGGGGGAGAGCCTTCCGCCCCCACCTCCATATAGATGCAGCGGGAACTGCCGCTGTCGCAGTATTCGCAGAGAATGCCAAAGTCGTACAAGGGCACGACGCCGGTTTCCTCCGCCAGGCGGAACAGCTGATGCAGCGCCTTGGGGAAGCTGCGGTCATCCTGTCCCTTTTTAAAGGGCAGGGTCAGGAACAGTCGCTGGGGGATAAACCGTCGGTGAATGCCGCAAAAGGTGGTGTACTTATCCGCCCGCTCCATGCCCTTTTGCACCGATTGGATGTAGTTGAGTCCCCGCTTGATTTTCTCCATTTTCAGCTGAGCCATTTTTCGGGCATATTCCAGCAGGGCGGGGAAATCGATGTTTTGATTGTCGCCGGTGTAATCGGCCAGATCCCGCAGGGGAATGTCCAGTTCAATGCAAAGGCGGATGATTTCCGCTATGTACAGCTGGCAAACCGAATAGTACCGGTAGCCGGATTCCGGATTGGTGAACACCGGTTTCAGCACGCCGATACGATCGTAATAGCGCAGACATTTCATATTGATTCCAGTAATCTTCGCCATCTCGCCAATGGAGATAAGCGTCTGCTTTTCCTGCATGGGAACCTCTCATTTCCGCCAAGGAGTGGATGCGCGCCGGGCCTGTCGAACCATGCAAATGCCGGCTTCCAATAGAAAACTTTCCCATAATGGGAAGGCTTTGTATATCATAATGCGGTTTGGCGGAAATGTCAAGGGGAAAATCGTGAACCGGAGTTGAAACTCTCCCACAACATCTGTTATAGTAAAATGCGGACAGGAAGAGGAGGCGGGGAAGGATGCAATACGGCTATATCGGCCTGGCAATCTGGAATCTGGCAGTGTGCTTTTTGTACGGGATGGACAAATACCGGGCCCGGCAGGGATTGTGGCGGGTGTCGGAAAAGACACTGTTGTGGTGCACGTTGCTGGGCGGCGGCGCGGGAGGGCTGGCAGGCATGCTGCTTTTCGCCACAAGATACGCCGCCTGCGCTTTCAGCTTTTGGCGCCTCTGGGCTGCCTGATTACAGCGGCACTGTGCTATGGCATCCATCGTTTGCCAATATGACAGACTGTCGTCATATTATGTGGCGTATCCTATTGGTGTAACGGCAAGCATATGAGGAGGTGCAAAGATGGAATGGGATGTTGAATATCCCCGGAGCCGGGAGCCCTCGATGGCGGATATGGAGGCATTTGTGCAAAACCCTTACTGGGCAAAGCTGCACGCATTTATTGAGGAAACCTATCAGGCGCGGTTGGAAATCCGGTACAGCGGCTGTTCCATGCAGCGGGGCTGGAATATCCGCTGCCAAAAAAGCGGGAAAACCCTGTGTACCCTGTACCCCATGCAGGGCTTTTTCATCGCCCTTGTGGTAATAGGTGAGAGGGAGAAGCACGAGACGGAGCTGGTGCTGCCGTCTCTCAGCGAGGAGATCCAGACGTTGTATGCCGGCACGACTGAGGGAATGGGCCAGCGATGGCTGATGATTCCGGTGCGCTCCGAGGCTGTGCTGCAGGATGTACAGACGCTGATCCAACTCCGCGTACAGCCCAAACGAAAGCAGCACCCGGCCGAGACAGCGCTGGCATGAATGCAGTTTTTCACAGAGGCTCCGTTTCCCTGGCATGGGGAAATGGAGTCTCTGCATTGGTCTGTCGCCCTTAAATAGTTGCCCGGACTCACTAATTTTGAATTTCGCGGGGCAAGATGGTATACTGTGTTAGTTAAA
Organism: Ruminococcaceae bacterium OttesenSCG-928-L11; assembly: GCA_030265885.1. Lineage (GTDB taxonomy): Bacteria > Bacillota > Clostridia > Oscillospirales > Ruminococcaceae > WRAV01. The sequence continues at coordinate 2,190 of JAJDGX010000066.1, forward strand.
TGGCTAATTATTGAGTGGTTGAGGGAGGGATTCCGCAATGGAGTTGTTTGTGCGGGATAAGGAGTTTTACAAAAAAGCGGCGCGGATTGCGCTGCCGGTTACGGCACAGGGGTTAATCACCATAGGCATCAACCTGACGGACACGGTAATGCTGGGAGTCTTTGGAGAGGCGCAGTTGTCCGCCTCCAGCCTGGCCAACCAGTTTTACAACATCTATCAGATATGCTGCCTTGGTCTGGGCGGTGGTGCGGCTGTTCTGACCGCCCAATTTTGGGGACGGAAGAATATGCCGGCCTTTCGCAAGACCATGACAATCATGTATCGGCTGTGTATCCTGCTGGCCATCGGCTTTACGGTGGCGACGGTGCTGTTTCCCCGGCAGATCATGTCCATATACTCCGGTGAACAGGCCATTATCGATAACGGGGTGCGGTATTTTCAGTATCTGGCGTGGTCTTATCTGTTTCAGGGGCTTGCGATGACCTCTACCAGTGTAATGCGAAGCTGTCACATTGTCCACATCTCCCTCATCAGTTCGCTCTGTTCCTTTTTGATGAACATATTTGGCAACTGGGTGCTGATGTTCGGCAAGTTTGGGCTGCCTCGCATGGAAATTGCAGGCGCGGCCCTCTCCACGCTGATTGCCCGGATATTTGAGTGCCTGTTCATATTCGGCTACATTGTGGTGGTGGACAAACGAATTGGATACCGCATCCGCAATCTGTTCGAGAAATGCGGCGACCTGTTCCGGGATTACATGAAGTACAGCATGCCGGTGCTGGTCAGCGACCTGCTGCTGGCCCTGGGAAACAATGCGGTGGCGGTTGTAATGGGGCGCATCGGTTCCGCGTTTGTGTCTGCCAACGCCATTACTATGGTGGTCATGCAGCTTAGCACCATATTTAACCAGGGACTTTCCAACGCCAGCGGCGTCACCATCGGCAATACGCTGGGGGCAGGGGAGAAGGAGAAAGCCTACCGCCAGGGTGTCACGTTCTTTGTGCTGAGCTTTATTGTGGGGATTGTGGCGGGCCTGTTTATTCTGGTGCTGAGCCCGGCAATCATCGGGATATACAACATCACGGACGAGACAAAGGCCATTGCTACCCAAATGATGTCGGCGTTGGCGATTATTGTTGTATTCCGCTCCAACTCAATGGTTATGACAAAGGGGGTACTGCGGGGCGGTGGGGATACCCGATTCCTGATGATCGCGGATATTCTGTTTCTGTGGGTGCTGTCGGTTCCGCTGGGTGTGCTGACGGGGCTGGTGTGGAAGGCCCCCGCGTTTCTGACCTACACGGCACTGAACATCGACCACATCATCAAATCCTTTTGGTGCATCAAGCGGTTGCGCAGCCGAAAGTGGATGCAGGTAGTGCAAGTGGGAGATAGCAGCGAATCGGCAGAACTGCCGAAGCAGGAGACAGCCTCCTGAAAAAGCTGAAATAATACATAACAAAGCCCCTGGAGATTTTTCTCCAGGGGCTTTGAGCTGTCGCGGATCGGGATTGGGACTACTCCAGAATAAAGATATCCACGTCCCGGATGCCGTTGGTGCAGCTTTCCTCGTAAGAGCCATAGAACAAATCCACGGTGATAAGCCCCTGCTTGAGGGCGGTTCCCGTATCGGCGGCGATGGCATAGCCGTAGATGTGTCGGTTATCGGTGGATTTGATAAACAGCTTGGTGCCGTAGGGAATGACCTTGGGGTCAACGGCCACATGGCCTACAATGGCGTCGCGGCCGCTGGCGGTCTTTGCTCCGGCAGGGGCGCTGTATCCGGCCGATTTTTGTCCGCGATGCACGGAGGTGTACTCCAAAGGCTCGCAGTTGGCGTCAAACTCACAGTCAAAGTCCAGGGGAGATACGGGGGCGGAGGGGAAGCCCATCAGAATGACCTCGGCAACCGGTTCCTTTTCCACTTCATCTTTTTTGACAGTTTCCTCAACAACCTCGCCGTCTACAATCAGCTGCCGAAGCACCTCTACCCGCAGACCATCCTCGCCCTGTACCAGAACTTCCTTTTTGCCGGGGTGGACGTTGGGGGAGTAGCTCATGATGGTCTCATAGTGCAAGACCTCCTTGTTGGTGACGGTGGCGTAGGAGCGGCGGGATACAGCGATGACATCACCGGGCTCAACGGTTTCGCCGAGCGGCTTGCTGGTGACATCCATGTCGCCCAACTCCACACATGCCTTGGAGACAAGCTGCTCCACGGTGCCGCCGGACACCATAACCTTCTTCCGGTTTCCATCTGCCTCCACATAAGCGGCAAATAAACCGGATGCGCTTCGCTCCACCTTGATAATCTTTGCTTCCGTTTCCTGTTCGTCGGCCTCCGGAGCCTCTTCCTCGGGGATCTCGGCTTCCGTCTCGCCGGCTTCGATTTCGGTTTCGTCCGATTCCGCGGCATACACAGCCATGGAATCAGCGGCCTGCAGCATGGTCAGCGCAGCCAAAAGGCTTACCAGTGACATTGCAAATGCCCTGCTGCGAATGCAATCCACAGCGTTCAGGGCCAGTTTTCGTATTCCGGTCATACAAACTCCATTTCTGGCCAAAGTACAATAGCATTGGGATATGCGCATAGCCTACCTTGGCCAGCATGGCTTTGCGCAGCATAGTCGAGGCGAGCGTGATGTTCACGCGGCTCCTTCATTTTCACAAGGTTGAGTGAGTGGCATTGCGGTTTGCTTCCTGCCGACGGATGGGACAATCCCGGCAACCGTACATATATATGCCGGCGCCCGAATTGGTATGACACACTGGCGACACAGCGGCGCGGCATCGGCAGCATATCCCCACAATCTGGCAGAACAACCAAAGCAATTGTCATTATAGGCAGACAGTTTGTCCGTGTCAAATGAAAAAAAGCATGCAATTTCGGCCTGAAATTGCATGCTTTTCCAGAAAATGATGGCATATTTTGTATAGAATATGGTATTTTTGGGGTGTGAATGCAAATAAATATGTGAATGTTCCATAAAATTGCAGGCTTGACAAAAACGAATTTTGCTGATAGCAGCCTAAATCTGCTGGGAAAGCGGGTTTTCGGATTCACAGGTTCACCAGAATTTTCTTCATCGCCCGCTTTAACAGACACAAAAGGACAACGGCGACCAGGGAAAAAAGTCCGGCGACAAGGGGAGACGAGGACTCGGTGATAAATATGGCCAAAGCAGCGGCGGGAGGGTGCTGAAAATCAAGAAGCACCATGCAAAATACCGTCAGGAACACCGCCAGCGCGCACAATACAGCGTGAAGGGGAAACGCGGCCCCCGCACCGCCCAGCAAAGACAGCAGCCCGGAGCACACGGCACCGGCCAGAATCGACGTAGCGTACCCGCCAATCATATACCGGGGATGGGACGACTCCGCCTGGGGATAAGCAAAGGCAATAAAGGTGCTGGCCCCGATGGAGGCGCCGACAAGACCGGAGCCAAGGGCATCCGCCACAAGGTAGACAGCCAGAATAAACAGGCCTGCCACCAGGCATTGGGCAATCATGCGCAGCCGGTATTGACGGGGATGCTCCCGTTGCAGGGGCGTCGTGGTTTTTTGGAACAATCGCAGTGCCTTCAAAGGCATCCGGCTCCTCTCTTTTCGTAATATCGGAGGAATCCATATGGGGGAAACAGTGCATGATCGGACAGGCTTATACCTTTACGGCTTTCCATTTCCCCGAATTGTAGCGCAGCAGCACCAGGCCGGAGCGCAAAACCTGATCGACCAGCATGGCCACCCACGCGCCCATCAGCCCCCAGTCCAGAACATGAATGGCAAACATGGCGAAGGCGGGGCGCACAAGCAGCACAGTGACAAAGCTTATCACGGCGGTGGCGCGGGTGTCCCCGGCGCCGCGCAGGGCACCGGCCAGTATAAACTGAGAGGACTGCAGTGTCAGCGAGAATGCCATCAGCTGCATAATTGTTCCACCCTGCTGAATGATGTCCGGATCCGGGGTGTACATCGCCACAATGCTTCGCCCCAGGAAAAAGAACAGAAGGGCGATAAAGACGGATACCACCATGCCGATGCGGCGGGTGCGGGAGGTATAGAATTGCGCCATATCCGGCCGCTTTTTGCCAAGGCTTTGGCCCATCAGCGAGGTTGCGGACACGGCAAACGCCTGGCCTATCATAAAGGACAGCGCCTGGATGTTCATACAAACCTGGTGTGTGGCATAGGCAACGGTGCCCAGCGAAGCGACTGTCTTGGAGTAAATGATCATGCCGGCCCGCATGACAAGCTGCTCCACCATGGCGGGCAGGCCAATTTTCACAATCTGCCCAATGGCCTCCATATCCGGGCGGAACCCGTCCCGCAGGCGGAGCTGAAGGTAATTTCGTCCGCTCAGCAGGGCTGTCATCGCCAACACAAAGGCCACAAATTGCCCCAGAATTGTGGCCAGCGACGCGCCCGCCACCTCCATTCGGGGAAAGCCGAAGTGCCCGTAAATCAGGATATAGTTGAAGATGACGTTGACGACATTGGAGATCATATTGTAGACCATGGCGGTGCGGGAGTTGCCGACACCGCGCAGTGTCGCCGTCGCCGTGGAGGTAAGGGCCATGAACACAAAGCCAATCATCTGGATGCGCAGGTACTCCACACCGCCCTGCAACGTCTGCGCGTCCGCCGCGCCCATAAACCGGATCAGGGGCTCGGCGAATATGTAGCCGGCCAAAGACGCCAGCAGGGAAAACACAAGGGTGAGAGACAGCGCCTGCCGCAGAATGAGATTGGCCTTCTCCGGATTGCCGGAGCCCTTGTAACGGGCTACCATGGCGGTGGCACCCACATTCAGGGACATAAACATGGTCATCAGCAGAAATTTAGGCTGGGTGGTCAGCCCCACAGAGGACAGCGCCCATGCCCCCAGCTGCCCCACCATCATCATGTCCACCATAGAGGCGAGTTGAGCGAGAGTCAGCTCGACAAGGGATGGCCACGCAATGCGGACAACGTCGTTGTATAGCATACGGGAGGTGATTCCCTCGGGAAGGGCGGTGGTGGCGCTGACCCGTTCGGGAACGGCGTCGGCAAAATCGGCGCCGGTTTCCACATAATCCAGCGCCATGGTTGCCGCCTTGCCGCCGGGTGGCAATGCATTTCCTTGTTTCATGATGGCCGCCGCGCAGAAAAAGCGGCGAATCTCACTTCCTTTTCTATCGTTATATTTCATGGATTGCCAAGCTTTTGGCAACTTTTGCTTCACACAGAACGGTTTCCTCTCCCGCCGTATTTCGATGCAGGATGTATTTGCCGTTGGAGTAGGCCACCCCTCCGTCCGGGTGGAGGGTGTAATCCAGCACCCCTTTTTTGAGAGTCTCGACACTGCCGCCGCGAACGGTGATTAATTCCCAACTGTGGGGCGCCAGACCGGGGTATTTTTCGCCCCGCATGGCGTTTTCCTTCACGGTGCTTTCCACATGAATGAGGTTGCCCTCGATAAAGAGATCCTCCTCGCTTTGCTCCCGGGTCTTGGAGGGGTTGGGGCCGCCGCTTCGCTTTGTCAGGGATTCACCGGAATAGCGCTGGGTAAAGAAGTTCAGCCAGCCGAAAAAGCCCTTGAGAACCTTGACCGGGATAAGGAGCACGTCCAGCGGAGTCATGCGGTTGTCGTCCTTGGCCCTGCGCGTGCGGCGAATGCAGTACAGGGTGCCGTCCTCGGCCTCCATAGGCCGCAGGTAGTCGTAGCGCTCATCGGCCAGGATCTCGTCTATTTCATCGGTGCCGGTGTCAAACCGGTTGACCACATAATTGCCATATTGAATGCCGCCCTTCTCTCTGTCGCGGCGAAAGCCGGCGCTGGAGAAATAGACGACGGCGGAATCCCGACGGGAAAAGGAGGGGAACACGTCGACGCTTTCTCCCTCGGTGATAAAGCGAAAATTGGGCTTATCCTCGTTGCAGAGGGCAATGTGCTTCTCCACAGCCCCTTCGGTGGCGGACAAGGCCAGGCGACCGGCCAGATAATCCATAGAATGGAAGCGCATGTTGTTCTGGCGGGTGATGTAGCCCTCCGGCTCATCGGGGTTCTGGGGGTTTTTGGTGTACAGCCCGCAGGAGGTCTCCAGCGTGGCTGCGTAAATCAGCTTGTCTGCGGCGGCCTGGGCAACAGCCTCCACCTGGGTGACAATTTCGTCGTTGGCGCGCTGGCCCATGGCAACCCCCATAAACATGGCGCCGGTGCCGCTGGATTTCCATTCCCGCCGTTTGTTGATGTCCTTTACTGTGCGGATATATCCTTCAATGGTGCTGCTGGGCAGCTGCCGGACAGCTCCCTTGTCCAAACGGCACAGCTTCCCCTGTGATACAAAATACAGTTCCTGCATGCGAATCGTCCCCATATCCTTTGTTGCTGCTTTGCTTGAAACAGGGTGGCCGGACATATGCAGCAGCACAATGCCCGGTCACACATTCCACGATCTTCATTTGATTATGAGCCGCCCGGCTTTGGCAGGAGTGCCCCTGTGGGCACTCATTGTCATACCAATAGTCACAACAATTCATATAATACTACAATAATACCATGCATGTTGACAGGACGCAAGCGTTCCTTTGCATGGAGTGCGCATCGATCCCGCCTGGCGCTAGCCCAGGTAGCGGGCGAGCACGCGGAAGAGTTCATCCATATCGATGGGCTTGGCGACGTGATTGTTCATTCCCGCGCTCAGGCATCGCTCCACATCCTCCCGAAAGGCATTGGCCGTCATGGCAACGATGGGAACGGATTTGCCGGCGGCGTTGGGGCCGGAGCGGATGCGGCGCGTGGCCTCCAGACCGTCCATCCGGGGCATTTGCATGTCCATCAGCACCAGGTCATAGCTGTGTCCGGCGGCCTCAAACTGCTCCACCGCCTCCACGCCATCGCAGGCGGAATCGATTTGAACGCTGGTGCCGTCCAGAATGCTCTCAATGATTTCCCGGTTGATGTCGATGTCCTCCACCAGCAGGATGCGCCGGTTTTCCCAGTTGTAGTGGACAGTGGGCGCATCGGCGGCGCGGGTAACCATGGTGTTGTCGGTGATGCTGACCAGCAGATTGTACAGGGTGGAGGGGAACACGGGCTTGGAGAGAAAATGCTGAATCCCCAGCTTTTCAATCTCCGCCTCGATGTCGGAGCGATCCGCCACGGATATCATTACAATGTTGCTGTTTTTACCGGTGATGGCCCGAATGCGCGATGCAGTTTCGCCGCCGTTGATGCCGGGCATATTCCAGTCGATAAAGATAACGTCGTAGGGGAGACCGGTGTTTGTCGCCACCATCTCGACGGCCTGCTCGCCGCTGGGGGCGGTGTCACAGGCGATGGAAAAGCCGGACAGGATGTTCTGGAAGTACAGCAACACATCCTCGGAGTCGTCCACCACCAGCACACGGAGGTGGGCGGTGTGCACGCCGCTGACATAGGCCTCCTCAATGGGATTTCCCCACTTGAAGTTTACCTCAAAAATAAAGGTGGAGCCCTGTCCGGGTTCGCTTTCCACCCAGATATTGCCGCCCATCAGCCGCACCAGGCTCTTGCAGATGGCAAGCCCCAGACCGGTGCCGCCGTATTTGCGGGTGGTGCTGCCGTCGGCCTGTTCAAAGGCGGTGAAAAGCCGCGACTGCTGCTCCTTTGAAATGCCGATGCCGGTATCCTTGACCTCCACCCGCATTACATGGCAGTCGCCGTCCCCCGGGCGATGGCGCACACGCAGGGTGATGAAGCCGTTTTCCGGCGTAAACTTCGCGGCGTTTCCCAGCAGGTTTGTGATGATCTGAGACAGCCGCAGTTCATCGCAGATAACCTTTCGGGCAAAGAGGTTGTCAAAGTCAAAGGACAGCTCCAGATTCTTTTCCGTCATTTTTACGTTGACCACATTGGCGACGTTTTGCATCATGCGCTCAAAGTCGAACTCATTGGTGGTCAGTTCCAGCTTATCCGCCTCAATCTTGGACATATCCAGAATGTCGTTGATGAGATCCAGCAGCTGTCGGGAGGCGCCGTCGATTTTGTCGAGACATTGGCGCATGCGCTGGGGGTCGGTGTCCATCTTTTTGGCGATGGCGGTCATACCGATGATGGCGTTCATGGGGGTGCGGATTTCGTGGCTCATGCGGGAGAGGAAATCGCTTTTGGCCCGGGAGCCGGCGAGGGCGGCCTCCTTGGCCTCAATCAGGTTTTCGGTCATTTCGTTGCGCAGGATGGCGGCGGCGATGAGGAGCCCCGCCGACTGCATGATGTTTTCCTCGGTCTCGCTGAAAACGCGTTCCTGGTGGCGGCAGTCGTCAAAGCCCAGAAAGCCCCAAAAGCGGCCCTGAAGAACCAGTGGAATCAGCAGAACCGATTCCACATCCGACAGCCCCGGAAAATCCTTGAGAGTCTCCGCCAGCTCGCTGCGGGGGGCGTTGATGATAAAGGAGGTTTCCGCTACCTCACGCCAATTGGGCAGAACCTCTTCCCACTCAAATACACGTTCGCCATATTCCACCAGTGTTCCGGTTTCGCCGGAAATCCACTCGCAGAGCTGCTGAGAACAGAATACATCATCCTGTGTGAAGTTTTTCCAGATGTAGACTCTGTCCACATCGATGGCCCGTCCGACGACCTCCAGAGAGTCCGACAGAGTTTCCAGGAACAGGTCGCTGTCGGCGTTCATCAGCAGGGAGGCGACGTGGTTGGTGGCCTGCAGCAGGCGATCCTGCAGCAGAACCTGCCGCTCTGTTTTGCGAATGGAGGTCATATCCACCAGATAAACGGCAATGGCGACGCCGTCCTGATAATTGATGCGCTTCATGGTGATGTGCATGGGGGTTTCCTTGCCGTCAAAGACAAAGGTGGTCTCAAACTCGATAAACCCGGTGGTGCTGACAACCTGAAAGCGCTGAACCATGGTGTAGGAGATGTTGCCGTTGGGCTGCCGCTCCGGTATGGCGGCGTTGATGAGGGGAACCACATTGGCAAGGAATACCTCCTTGCTGGGCATGTGGAAAAACTCTACGCAGGCGGGGTTGCAGTCAATGGGACGGAAGTTTTGGTCAAAGATGATGTTCATGTAGGGGTTGGCGTTGAACATGGCTTGACTGGTGCGGTGCATCCGCTCCAAATCCTTGGAGGCGGTGGCTATCTCCTGCTGCAGCTGGTCGCGGCGCTGTTCATTTTCCCGCAACTGGTTGCGGGCGTCCTGCTCGGCGCGAATCAGCTTATCCACATTGAGACAGCTGGCGATAAACCGAAGCGGCTCTCCCGTTTTGCTCCATTCTGTGACACGGCCCCGGGCCAGCAGCCATATGTAATCGCCCCGCTTGTGCCGAACACGAAGCTGCTGGACGTAATCGGCGCTGCCTTCCACAAAGTACCCGCCCAGAAGCTGGGTCAGTTCCTTTTGATCATCGGGGTGAACAAACTCCTCCAAACGGTCGATGTGGCCGATGATCTCCGCGCGGTCATACCCCAGCAGATTCAGCAGCTCATCGTCAAAGGAGAGAGCGCCGCTGGCCATGTTCCAATCCATGATGCCAAGCCCGGTGAGACCGGCCGCAAAGTCCAGTATCTGCACCTTTTCGCTCAGGCGCTCCTCGGATTGCTTCATGCGGGTGATATCGTAAAAGATACCGATGATTCGGGTGGCGCGGCCGTTTTCGTCCCGTGTGGCCACGGCCCCTCGATCCTGCACCCATTTTACAGTGCCGTCCTTGCAGATGATGCGAAATTCCGTCTCGTAATTTTCCATCTCGCCGACAATGCAGGAATCGATGACCATATCAGCGCGCTTGCGATCCAGGGGATGGATGAGCAAATCCCGCGCGCTCATGTCTCCGGCGGGAAGCTCACCGGGGTCGTAGCCGGCGATAAGCTCCAGCTGTCCGCTGTGGATAATGGAATTTTGCGGGATGCTCCAATCCCAGAGGCCGATGCCGGTAACCTGAACGATGGTGCCCAAATCACTGGCGAAATGTTCCAGTATCTCACCGGAAGAGAAATGCCCGAGGTCTCTGCTGTCGTTTGCTTTATCCATCGTTTACTTACCCTCCCGCGGACATGCGCGTGCCCGCGTTCATTGTGAACCGAAGGGGGCTCATTCCCCGCTTTCTTATTGTCAGGCGCGCTGTTGAAGAGCACGCCTTCCTTCACATTTGTTGCGTATCACAGACCGGGTGACTATAGAATGGAATTTTTGCGGTGACAATCCCCGATGAAACAGGGAAAATCAGGGGAAACGATACAACAATATAATCTTACATCTATGGCGGGAGAATGTCAATAAACCGGCATACATCGATGCAATATCCCAGAGCATAGAAAGGCGAGCCCCATCCAATGTACAGATGGAGGTCGCCCGGATGAGGCAATGCCACGAAATTGCGGTTTTTCTGGGGTTACCGGGGAAGCTGGCTTTCCAGCACAAAGCGGCCGTTGGATTCCCGCCGTACTGTGACGGCATAGCGGGTGGATTTTGTCTGCACATATTCGGTCAACCCATCGGCGGGGATTTCCTCCCAATCGCCGGGATTCAGGTATCCGCCCATACCCTCCACCACGTAGGCGACCTCGGCCCGGACACGGTCGCCTTCATCCTCGTAGCCGAATATGACAGGGATGACCCAGCCTCCGCCGCCCATATGGGGCGGGGTGTAAACGCCCAGCACATCCAGATAGCGGAACTTGCCGAAATCCTGGTGGGAATAGTCGATGTTGCCATACAGCAGGCGGATGCTCTCCTCCACATGCTCCTTTAGCCAGAACTGCTGCTCCACAAATCCCAGCAAGTCGTTGGAGGGGGCCTCAAAGGGCTTTAACTCCTCCCGATAGGAGGGATCCTGCGGGTATGTGGTGTAGGATTTTGTGGCGAGGACGGCTGTTTCCAAAATGTGCTGAATTTTCAGCTCGTCTATAGAGGAGACAGCGGTGGTGAGTTCCAGCAGGGAAAGGTATGAGGCCAGCTTTTTTCCGGTCTCGTCGGTTTCGATGATTGCGGTATCGATGGGGGAATGCTGCAGACCCTCGTAGGGAATCAACCCACGGATGGCGGTGAACGCGGCGGGATCCGCCTCCATAAGCTTCAGGAGAGGAATCTCATATTGATCCCCAAACGGGCCGACTTCTCCGTCCAGCTGATATTGAATCCACTCAAACGTCTGGTGATTATG
>JAJDGX010000067.1 GCA_030265885.1 Ruminococcaceae bacterium OttesenSCG-928-L11
GCGGCCGGCGATTGCGGCCGGTGAAGGCAAAGTGTTCTTTTTGCTGGAGCAGCAGGTCGTCGGCTACCGAGAAGTAAGCGGCTGCCGCGATTCCCTCTACGCCGCGCAGGGATTCAAGGGATTTGGCTTTGTCCAGTTCACCGATCTGCACAGTCAGGCGATCTGCCGCATGGCGAAGCTTTTCAACGTCAATGCGCAGCGCGTGGTCGCGCATGGCCCGCTGCAGCACCGAACGGCTGTTGTAGAGTTTGGCTTTCAGCATTGGCCTTGCAATGCGCGCGCTGGCAGCTTCATCCGAGGAGACGGCGTATTGCTGCTTGCGCAGCAGGACATTGCCGTGGCTTTCGCCGACAACGCGGGCGAGAAAACGCCCGTGCATGGTTAAAAATGTCAACCCAATCCCGCGCTGGGCGCATTCCCCCATCAGGGCGGGGCTGGCACCGGTGTAGCCGAAGGCGATGATGCCCTCCAGATTGTGCAGCGGCAGACGATGCAGTTCCTCGCCTTGACGCCGGAGCACGACATTCTCACCGTCCAGCGCCAGATAGATGTCCGGTGTGGTGACATACAGGGTGTTTTGCATCATTCGCATGTCAAATCCCCCAAGAAGTCCTGCCAATACCGCTCAACCGATGCGTTCTGGGCCTTTGGCACGCAGCATTCACGCAGTGAACAGGCTTTGCAGCTTTTGTTTGGCTTTGATTTTGGTGTGTGGCCGCGCCGACGGTAATCGTGCATTTCGGCCAGCATATGGCGCACGGTGTCCCGCAGCGTGTCGGTGAAGGGAACCTTCTCGCGGCGCCGATTTTCGCCGTAAAACAGGGAGCCATATGCAATGGGTGTACACAGCATTTCCTCCAGACACATGGCCTGACAGCACAGCTGCAAACGATCCGCGTCATTTTCTTTGGCGGTTCCGCGCTTGTATTCGATGGGCGTGGCAAGCCACAGGCCATCTCGGCCAAACAGGGGGATCCCATCCTTGTGCTGACGGAACTCGACTACATCGCAGGAACCGCTGACACCCAGCGATGCGGAAAAGACAGGGAGATCCCGCGTGATGAGCAGGTCGCCCCGCTTTTCGGTAAAGCTGGCATCGTGAGCGCGTTTGTGCAGGGAGCGCCCCTGGGCTGTGAGGATGTTTTCGCTCCATTGCTGCTCCAGATAGGCCAGCGCCCACTGGCGGCGGCAAAACGCAAAGTGCTGAATGCCGGAAAGCTGGAGGTACTCCTCCTCGCTATAGGCCATGATAGTGGCTGGGCTCAAGCCCTTCCAGCGGATTGATTGCAATGCTGTAGTCCTCGTAGGAGCGGGGGATATCCACCTTGGGGGCAATGGTGAGAGACCGATGCACCTTTGCCGAGGAGTACTGCCCTGTCCTGGATGCGTGCTGCCACCAATATACATCGCATACCTCAATGCTGCCCTCGGGCCGGGCGGAGGAGGCGTCGTTTTCAAACAGGGTTTTGAGGGCCTCGTGGAGGGTGGCGGCGTCCTCGGCGGTAAAGCCGGTTTTTTCGGCGAGCTGGCAGTTTACGCTGCCGTAAAAAACATACAGGCCAAAGGCGACGCGATGCTTCATCCCCATGGTGTCGGAGGATTTTTTCTCCCCCGGTTCACTGTTGACGCTTTTGGTGATCTGGATGCTCTCGGTGAGGACGGGGGAGACGCTGAAGGCCGGGTGCACGGACACAGGCCCGCGGACACCCACCGATACCCCTTCGCCCTTTTTTCCGCTTTTAAAGGCGAACAGCTGCCCAAAGCTGCGCACATCGAGCCATTGGGAGCAGGCGATGCGGGCGTATTCATCCTTATCCTTGATGCCCTTGAGGGCCTCGCAGGCGCCGGCCCGCTCGCTGAGACTTCCATAGGAATCGCTGCGCTTGTCGTCGGACTGGACAAACACAGGCTTGCCCAGGTCGATAAAGCGGTTGCGGATTTTGCGCTTGATGCAGACATCCGAAATCTCGCCAAAGCCCTCGTAGTCCTCCCGGGGGCGATTGCCGGTCAGGGGGTCTCCGTTGGGGTTGGCGTGGCGAACAGATACGATTACCGCGTAGTCGATTTTGTGCTCCAGTGGGGTCATAGTGCCTCTCCTCCATCCTCTGCTGTCGTGTTGTCATCGTCCGGTTTGCTGTAAAACGCGTTAAGCTGGCTGGCATAGCCCAGCAAATACAGCGGGCTCAGGGGTTGATCGTTGAAATCCTCCGGCCGTATTGCGCAGAGGACGGCGTTGAGCTCCTCCTCGTAGCGGAACCGGCCCTGATCGCGAAAGCGCCCCAAATACGGCAGCAGCCGTTCCGACAGGGTTTTCCAGGTGTGGGCGGGATGCTGCGAGAACATAACCTGCATGCGCTCGGCGTTTGTTTGTCTGGCCTGTGCGCCTGCCTTCCATTGTGCCAGCTCCTCGATGCGCCTGGCATATGCCAGCGCCTGGCCGAACCGATAGCTGCGGTCGTTTGTGTTGGGATCCAATTCCACCGGCCATACCTCCTTTGCTTTGTCAGATGATTCTGTATAGAGCCGCTCCTTGGCGGCCTCCTGCTCATTGTAGCATTTGCGCACCAACGCACAGGCGATGTCCAATGTCTTTCGGGCCTCCCAATCCTCCAGGGCGACGGCGGCGGTCGCGCGGGTTGCGGCGCTGCGCATAATGTCTGTGGGGAACCGGGCCCCGTCCAAAATGCAGGGCAGGATTCGCTCTATGGTTTGCCGCATCAGCTTGTCGTCGGCGTTTCGGCCGTAGGCCGCCTGGGCAATGTCCCGGGGAGAGGGCGCCCCCACAAAGGGAAACCGACGGGGCTTGGCCTTGGGATCCGCCCGGGGGTCGTTTCGATAGCGCAGCAGCCAGGTGCAGGAGCGGTGCCAGCTGGCCACGCGCTGAATCAGCTCCTTGGCCGGAAGATCCCGGTAGTAAAACATGGACAGCCGGCCCGGTGTTGCGGAATCCACCCCCATTGTGATCATGCGGTCGGCGTTGTCCAGCGTGGCGGCATACCCCGACAGCGCCTTGCCCAGGTGGTCGGCGAAGAGTTCGCCCACGCTGGGCGGCCCCGCCACCGAGGAGAGGCCCATGCTCAGATCCAGGGAATCCTGCAGGACAAGTTCGCAGGGGGGCTGCTCTTGGGTGGGCATCCAGGTGACCACCACCTGGGAGCCGTTTTGCCACCCCTGCCGCGCAATGAGCCAGCGCAGGGCGCTGTGGGCCTTTTCGGTGGTGTCGCGGCCGACCTGATACGCTTCGCCGGGGGTCTCGAAGCGGCCGCGGAAGGTAAAGCCGTCGCTGTCGTTGGAGGAAATCAGCTTGGCGCCGTCGCCGGCGTTGCGGATCTTTTTGGGGCTGGATACGGACAAAGTCTGCCGTGCGCCGGTGGCGTAGCACCAGCCTTCCTCCTGCCCGGTCTGTGCGCCCAGATAGTCGATCCAGCATTGGCGAAGGGCAACGTCCTGCCACAGCCGTTCACAGGGGGCGCCCAGCACCTCAAAGCGGACGAAGGCCTTGAACTGGCTTGGAGAGTATGCAAAGATGGCGGGCTTTTCGGCGCCGTTGTCCTCCCACTCGTCGGGGAAGGCGCCGGCTTCATCGACGTACAGCACGCCGTCGCGGATAAGGTCGGCGATTAGGCACCCTCGCTCCAGATACCGATACACAGCCCGGACGGCGGGGGTGGCATGGGGGGAGGCGCACCACGCCTTCAGGTTTTCCATGTAGTCGGAGTATCCCCAGCGCTTTTCCTTGCCGCCGTAGGCGAGAAAATCCCCGGCCAGATACTGGAGGTTGTCGAACAGAGGGTGGGGCTCCAGGCCGCTGGTGCGGGCGCCGGATTTCTCTGTGCAGGGGATGATGATGGTCTCCCCCCGGGAGGCCTTGCTGGCAAAGCCCTCAATCAGGCTGCTGCGGCCGGGGACGTGCTCTCCCGCCAGGTTCAGCACAAGATTGATGTGGGCGATTTGGGTGGTGTGGCCAACCGGCAACAGAACCGGTTCGTTCTCGTAAATCCGGCCGATTCGCATGTGGTTGGCCTCATAGGTCTGATAAAGCTGCTGCATCCAGCCCACGGCTACGCATCCTCCTCAATCCGGTAATTTTCGCCGATGACAAAGGGCTTGACGGCGCCCTCCCACAGTGTGCGGCTGTGGGGGCACGCCTGAGGGGGGCAGAACTCGATGACGCCCTTGCGCATCACCGGGTTCCAGAATCGCACAATCATTTCGTGGGTATCGGTTTCATCCGGATAGCTGATGCCGTGGTACATCAGGCCAAAGCCGAGTTCGGGCACCGCGTCGTAGGGGCTTTCGCCCTCGCCGAATACGCAGGGGGACACATAGGCCTGGCACTCCCGGGTGCCCAGGAAGATGTCCCGCCTGCCGCCGCGCTCAATCATGCGGGTGGCGATCTGGAAGTGCTTGTCCTCGTTGCGATCCCGGGCCAGGTCAGGCCGCTGCTCGTTCCAGATAAAGTGGGCCCTGACCTGATACCGCACATCCTTGAGATAGGTATAGATGGCCAGTTCATTCTCGCTGCGGTTGTACTTCATGGGGCGGATTCCCTTGGACTGGGTCTGGATGACGTTGCACACACGCACGGCGTCAATCACCCAGATGAGCGTGGGCTTCCAGTAGACGGATTCGAGGATTCCCTTGAGCGCCTGATAGGTTGGAATCTGCAATGTGCACTTTTCGCCGCCGGCCCGTGTGACCGGGTCGCTGAACAGGGCATAGCGCCCCTCAACCGCAAAGCACACCTCGTTGGGGTATTTCATTCGCTTCCCTCCTTATCGCATTCGGGCCTGTTGGCAGAAAGCCAACGGCCTGTATTTCTGGCGATTTTTGGTCCTTTCCTTTCTGTCAACAGGCCCTAAAACAGGATTGTCTCCTGCTCCAGCTTAGTCAGTTGAACCCCCAGCCTGGCGTCGTAGAACCGCTCGCTGAGATAGACGATCCCGCTTTCTCCGGCGGGGTGCAGCGCGCCCCGTTCCCGCAGTATCCCCACTTCCTTGTCGAACAGCGACAAGGTGTAGCGCTGGGCTTTCCGCTGCCACCGGCGCAGCTCGTCCGGCCGCAGCCGGCCGCACAGCGCCGCGATGATCGCGCGGCCCTTGTCGCCGTAGGGCGCAAGCACATCCCGCCCCTGAGACGCGATCACCTGCACCAGCCTTGCCGCCGTGTCCACCGCCTGGTTCATGACCTTGTGGTTGGGCAGTTCTTTGCCGTGCTCCGCCAATGCATTTTTTGCGGTGTTGTTTTCGGTGAGAAGGTCGTAGAGGGTGGTGCTTGTGTACAGCTCGTCGACAGGGTACAGCTGCTTGTGCACGTTCTCGGGCAGGAAGTAGTAGCGGCTGTAGTACAGGTCGATGGCCTGGTTGGAGAGCAGGCTGTGGCCAAAGCGCTCCGGGTTTTCGCGATATGCCTCCAGCACCGGTATAACCGCCTGCTGCGCCAGATAGATGTCCGGCAGTTGGTCGAGGACTTCGTCGGCGCTGCGCACAATGTAAACCGGCATTGGCCGGCCGGATTTGCCGTGGCGGTTGCAGCGTCCGGCCGCCTGGGCAATGCTGTCCAGCCCGGCCAGAGAGCGGATGACACAGTCGAAGGAGACATCGACCCCGGCCTCAATCAGCTGTGTGCTGACACAGAGCACCGGGAGACCCGCATTCAGCCGCTCCCGCAGCATCTTGACCGTGTCGCTGCGGTGGGCCGAGCACATCGAGGTGGTCAGGAAGCACAGAGCCTCCGGCGAGACGGTGTCCCGCAGGGCCTCGTAGACCCGGCGGGCGGCTGTGCGCGTGTTCAGGATGACAAGCACGCTGCCGGAGCGGTGCTGCTCCAGGGCAAAGGCGCCGAGGGCCTCGCTGTCCATGGGGGGCTCGGCGGAGCGGTCGATGAGGACAGTGCGCCGAAAAACCGGATGGGTTTGGAGCTCCGGCGGAACCAGATTGGCCGGGCTGCCCAGCCGGACAGGGATGGCGACTTCCGCCAGCTTGGGCTGGGTGGCGGTGCAGAGAATGACCGTGCAGCCCCACATCTCGTGGAGGAAGTTGAGGGCCGTGTTGAGCATTGCGAGGAAGGGGACAGGAACCGACTGCACCTCGTCGAGGACGATGACGGAGCGGGTGAGGGCCTGAAACCGGCGGGCGGAGGCGGATTTTGCAATGAACAGTGTCTGCAAGAACTGCACCATGGTTGTGAGGATGACAGGGGAATCGCGCCACCGTTCGGCGGCCAGCATGTAGGCCCGCAGGCGTTCGGAGTCGTCCTCGCCGTCCTCAAACTGCACATCGCTGTGGTGCTCCAGCACGGCGAGGCATTCCGGCAGCGCATCCCGCACCTCCTGGGCATTTTGCTCCAAAATGGTGCGATAGGGGGCGACATAAAATATGCGGCGATAGCCCTCCTGCTCCGACAGCTTCAGGGCATAGCGAAGCACGGCAAGGGTCTTGCCGCTGCCGGTGGGAACATTAAGCTGATAAATGCCGGGGCCGTTGGCGGCAAAGGCGGTGCAAGCCTCCGAGATTGCGCCGCGCACACAGGCAAGCTCGCTGTCCCGGGCAAACCCGGCCAGGCGGGCCTCCACCCCCTGCAGACCCCTGCCCCACAGGGGAAGTGCGGCGGGAGGCTCCGGCTGTCGCTCAACCGTCCAGGTGTAGGCGTCCCACCTGTCGGCGTCGATGAGAGCCGAATGAAGATAGCGGGCGGTCAGCGCAAAGTAAAACTGCCGCGCGGCGATTTGATTTTCGGTGTGCTGCGAAACTTGCCGGCGGATACGGAGCAGATAGGCCGCGAATTCGTCGCGGGCCTTGTCATACTGCGCCTGAATCTCCCGGGCGGAAAAGCAGTGGGCGAGGAAGGCCGGGACAACCTCATCATAATAGAGCGCCTGCGAGGTGAAGATCTTCTCCTCAAGGGAATTGGTTCCATCGGGCGCTGTAAAATCCGGCAGGCCGGTGTGGTGCCCGCAAATGGCGGCACTCACAATATATTGGAGCCACACATCCGTGGCCGATTGCATGGGGAAGGTGTGTCGCAAATACCGGGCGCCGTAGCAGGCGTGGACACAGGGCGGGCCGTCCTCCAGCATGTGCTTTTCAAAGGCGGCGGAGGCTTTTCCCATATCGTGCAGCATCGCGGCAAGGGTGGCAGTCTCGCCAAGGCCGCCTTCCTGTGCGGTTTTGCCGGCGATGGCCATCACGCCTTTGGTGTGATCCGGCAGTGTCTGGGTGCGTTCTGTCACGGGGTCATAGCGGGCCAGCAGCATGTCGTAGCCTCCTTGCGCTATACGGTGTCGTGGAAAAATTCCATTATTTACATAATGCAGCATTTTCTGCCAAAAATCAAGATGTCTGTCAAATTTTTGAGGGGTTCCGGCAGAAAAAGCTTGCGGGAGATGTGGGGCCGCGGCAAACGTCCCCGCCTGCGCATCACAAAAAGCGTCCACAAACATCGCGTTTGTGGACGCTTCAAGCTGCAAACTCCAAACCAATGATCACTGCGCCCGCCTGAAAATGGCAACCGCGCCTTCAATGTGCTCCACAACCTCGTAATCCCCGTTGAAATAGTCGTCCGGGTCAATTTTTGAATTGGGGAAGCGCAGGTCAATGGCGATGTATTCGGTTTCCTGCGTGGTCGTCTCCATTTCATACAGCAGCATATGGTCGAACAATGCGGGTACCAGGAAGGTGGTGGCCATAACAGAGGCATCCTTGGGGATCAAATCCAGGGCGGTGTCGATTGCCTGGTAGGTCTGATAATGGTTGCGGTACTGCCAAACAAAGCTGAGGCGCGAGGATTGAAGGCCGGCAAACAGGATCACGGAGGAGCACAGCGCAATGAGCAGGGCCCGCTCCCGAAAGGCGGCGTTTATCAGGGGATAATTCAAAACCAGCAGATAGAAAAAGAAGGCGGCCGGGCCATAGGTGTATTGGTATCCGATGTCGTGCTGGTAATAGTAGTTGGACATCAGGTTGATGAGCAAAAACGGGAACAGCAGGATAATCCGGGAGGGCCGCTTGATCATAAGGGGAAGGAATGCCAGGGGTACCAGCATTTGCAGCACAAAGCGGAACTTCTCCTCGGTAAACGACTGAGCAAAGACATAAATGGGATTGAGAATCACCGCCTTGATTACGGTGAAGAGGCTGTCGCTTTCGTCGTAAATATAGTTTTCATACCGGTAATTCATGACCCCGTCGCCGTAATTGGCCAGATAATGGGTGACAAACAGGAAGTACAGTACGGAGAGGGCCATCAAAAGGGCGCCCTTCTTAATGTCTGTTCGCGACAGCAGCAAATACAGCGCCAGAATGGCCACATAAACCGGAGCGTCCTCCTTTACAATCATCACAAGGAAAGCAAACACGATGGTGGGCACCAGTTTGTTTTTCTCCACCCAGTAGAACAGCCAGAGCAGCAGCGGCGTGAGAAACTTGTTCTCGTGCAGATAGAAAAAACATCCGCTGATTGTGGACGGCAGCAGCACATACAAAGCGGAGATTGCCACGCCTGTCACGTTCGACAGCTTAAAGTGGCGGCACAATAAAAACAGGGGAATTACGCCGCTGGCCAGCACCACAGCCTGCCCAATCAGCAGGGTGACAGGGGTGGGGAACAGGCAAAAAAAGGGCAGCAGCAGGTAGTAGATGGGGGAAAAGTGGACGGCGAAATGGCTGAGCAGCTGGTCGCGCTCACAGGTGGCGTAGGGCAGGAGAGTCTCCTTCATATAGGTGAACATCTGGGCGAAAATTCCGAAATCATAGCACGAGGCATAGTGGGCCAAATACAGAATGGATGTCAGCCCGCCCACAAAGGCTATGAACAATCCGGCCAGAACAGCCAGGGTTCCGTAGGTGACGCGATTGCCCAATCGCAGGGCTTCCAGGGGCTGTTCCCGGCCGCGCACCGCGTACAGAACAACGCCGCCAAGAATCAGGCAGCACGCAATGGAAAAGTACAGATCCCGCTGATCCCGGACAGCCACGAAGCAGTAGACCAGACTAAAGGCAAAAAAACAGCTGCCATCCAGCCACGATTTGTTTATCAGCATCAGCAATGCGAAAACCCCGATGACAGCGGCGATGTGGAGCAGCAGATTGATGGAAAGAAAATACGAAAAGCTTTGAAACGACTGCTTCAAATATAAAATTTCGCCGCAGCATACCATAATAAAGGCGATGATAAGGCGAAAAATCCATACCTCGTAAGGGCGCTTTTCCAAAAACAGACGAAGGCCGCCGGGAGTGTTGTTGTCGTTTGTCATTGCAATCGTCATCCTCCACAGTATAGAGAATCAAGCGGGAGCTGTCGGCTTTTCCCCTTGACTCTGTACCGATTTCATTATGAACCGAAAGGGTCTGATGTCCCGCCCCTTGGGGCGATCCATATTCCCCTTTCGCCCCGCAGGGCGGTATCTTACTCTTGATACCCCGGGGCAAGCCCCGGGGAGGTTCATTCCTCTACCATTATATGGATTCCACCCCGGATGTCAACCGACAGAACCGCTTTGCCCGCCCCATTGTTTACAGGATGTCGCATTGATTATCCCCCTGGGATTGGATATAATAAAAGTGGAAAAGCACCGAGGAACCGCGCAGGGGGGATTTTCCCCATGCCAAGCCAACAGGACAGGACGGTGACAGTGTGGCAGCCATAGACAATTACGACGCCCGGATGCTGGCCGAACGGGCAAAGGAACTGGAATGCATGTACGCGGTGGATGAGATTCTGCAAAACAAGAGTCTGACTCTTTCCGCCACCATGACAGAGCTGGTGAATACCATCCCCCTGGGCTTTACGGCCTCTGAGGCATGCAGGGTGCGCATCCAGCTGTGGGACGGCATCTTCCTGGCGTCCGATTACTGCAAGGCCACCAGCCTGTGCAATGTGCCCATTGTCTCCGAGGACGGCGAGCCCATCGGGGAAATTACGGCGGGCTACATCCAGCCGCTGCTGGAGGCGGAAGCCCCGCTGCTGGACAATGAAGTGAAGCTGCTGCGAGCCATCGCCCGCCGCATCTCCATCCGGGCCTCCGGCAACCGCCGGGAGCTTTCCCTGCTGCTGGATATGCTGCGTCGCATCGACCCGGATATGCTGCGCCGCATTGGGGAAAAGCTGCGTGTCCACCTGAAAAACACCGTGGGGGCCCGGGCCGATGCCCTGTTCAGCGAAATTGGCATCCCGGAGAATCAGACCTACGGGGAGGTCAACTCCCCCACAGCCCGCCCCCCTGTGCTGGACGCCCATGTCATCAGCAGCCGGCTCATTCAGGGTGCCACCGCCTTTTTGCCCCAGGACGCCGTGTATACCCTTCTCAGCGGCTGGATTCAGGAGGAGCGGGTTCTGGCCCTGGTTCGCACGGTGGACAGCAAGGACGCCAGCATCAGCGACATTCTGGAGGCGGTGCGCAAGTACACAGATGCCGTGCCCGACGGCCAATCCACCGGCGCCCCCATCGAGACCTGGCTGGTGGCGGAGCTTGCCCATCGGTTTTTGACAAGCGATGAAACGGTCATCAACCTGATTTTGGATCATCTGCGAATCTCCGACTTTATCCCGATGCTGGAGCGGATCATCGGCTCCGAAACCAGCATGGGCAACATCGGCGGCAAGGGCGCGGGCCTGTTTATCGCCGGGCAGATTGTCAAGCACGCCGCCGAGGAGGAGCCCCTGCTCCGGGACATCCGCCTGCCCCGCACCTGGTACCTGGCGGCCGACCAGATTGTGGATTTGCTCCACTACAACAGCATGGAGGATCTGAACTCCTACAAATACAACTCCACCTTTTACCTGCGCATGACCTATGGCAACATTGTCTCCAAAATCAAAAATGCCAGACTGCCGCCCCACACGGTGCGGATGCTGCGCATAGTGCTGGAGGATCTGGAGGACACCCCATTGATTGTGCGCTCCTCCTCCCTGCTGGAGGACAGGCACAGCGGTGCCTTTAGCGGGAAGTACAAGAGCCTGTTTTTGGCTAATCAGGGCACCAAGCAGGAGCGGCTGGAAGCGCTGGTAGACGCCGTGCTGGAGGTGTACTCCTCCATGTACAACCCCGATGCCATCCAGTACCGGCGGGAGCGGGGCCTTCTCAATTTCACCGAGCAGATGGGCGTGCTGATTCAGGAGGTGGTGGGGCGAAAAATCGGGAAATACTTCATGCCCGCCTATGGGGGGGTGGCGTTTTCCCACAATCTGCTGCGCTGGTCATCCCGCATCAGCCGGGAGGACGGGCTGGTGCGCATGGTCATGGGGCTTGGCACCCGGGCGGTGGATCGGGTCAACGACGATTACCCCATCCTCTTTTCCCCCGGAAAGCCCGGCCTCCAGGTCAACCAGTCCCCGGACGACATCCGCCACTACTCCCCCAAGCGCATTGACCTCATCAATCTGGAGACCGCTGCCTTTGAGACTGTGGACATCGCCCCCTTCCTGCGGGAGCAGGGCAAATACATCCCGGATCTTCACCGATATGTCTCCGTCTACAACCGGGATTTTGTGGAGAGCCGCAACGCCTTCTCCCTCAACCCCCAAACCGACGATATGGTGGTGACCTTTGCACCCATCCTGGCCGCCACGGATTTGCCCGCCCGGCTCAAGCGCATTCTGGAGGTCTTGTCCGACCGCTTTGACAGCCCTGTGGACATCGAGTTTGCCTGCGACGGGCAGGATTTGTACCTGCTGCAGTGCAGGCCCCAGGGCTCCGGGTATTTCAGCGGCCCCGCTCCCATCCCCAAAAACCTGAGCCGGCAGGACACGGTGTTTACGGCCGGCCGCTACATCTCCGACGGCATGCTCCGGGGCATCACCCACGTTGTGTATGTGGACGGCGGCGCCTACGACGCCCTTTCCACCCGGGAGGAGCTCCTGGCCGTAGGCACGGCGGTGGGAATGCTCAACGATGTGCTGCCCCGCCGCAAGTACATCCTGATGGGGCCGGGGCGCTGGGGCAGCCGAGGCGACATCAAGCTGGGGGTGCGGGTCACCTACTCCGATATCTCCGGCACAGCCGCCCTCATTGAGGTGGCCAGAGAAAAGCAGTCCTATGTGCCCGAGCTGTCCTTCGGCACCCACTTTTTTCAGGATCTGGTGGAGTCCGGCATTGTCTACATCCCCCTGTACCCCGACGAGAAGGGCATTGTATTCCGGGAGTCCTTTTTCCGCGGCGACAATCTTCTGGGGGATATCCTGCCCCAATACGCATGGCTTTCCGACGTGGTGCGGGTCATCGATGTCCCCGCCGCGAACTATGGAAAAACCCTTTCCATCCACATGAATTCGGAACTGGAGCAGGCGGTGGCCTTTTTGCAGGCTCCCGGCTCCCCCGATGCGGAAGCCCGGGAGACCCACAGTCTGGATCAGCTGGACTGGACACTCCGGGATGAGCGGGAGCACTGGCAGTGGCGGCACTACATGGCCCAGCAAATCGCCGATACCCTGGATATGGAGGGCCTCGGCGTGCGGGGTGTGTATCTGTTTGGCAGCACCAACACCGGCAGCACGGGGATGGGCAGCGACATCGACCTGCTGCTCCACTTCGACGGCACCGCCGCCCAGCGGGTGCTGCTGGAGCAGTGGCTGGACGGCTGGAGCCGTGCCCTGGCCAAAATCAACTTCCTCCACACCGGCTACAACGCCGACCGCCTGCTGGATCTCCACATTGTCACCGACGCTGACATCGCCTCCGGCGACTCCTTCGCCATCAAAATCCACTCGACGCTGGAACCGGCCGCGCCGCTGCGCCTGCGGGGATGAGTGGGTGTAGGAAAAAGCAACGGATTTAAAATAGGGGCTAGCATCTGCTGTCGCAGCTGCACCCCAAGCCCCACCAAAGGGGATGATCCCCTTTGGAATCCCGCAATTGAAGTTTATGGGTTTTGACTTTATAGTCTCGTGTCCTAAAAA
>JAJDGX010000068.1 GCA_030265885.1 Ruminococcaceae bacterium OttesenSCG-928-L11
ATAAGCACAAACCTATGGCATTTATCACTTATTATATATTTTACAGAATGAATTGGCAAGCGCATAATAGAAGCTGGACAGCAATTGGATAAGAGCCAATTTGCAAATCTTGGGGATTTGACAGGGAGGGTCATCAATTGGATTTGTTCCATTTTCTGCTTACGGTGCTGCTGGCGGCGCTGGGCGGGCTGGCGGGCTACAAGCTTAAGCTGCCGGCCGGGGCGCTGGTGGGAGCCATTTTGGGTGTGGTGCTGTTGAATCTCACCCTGGGGACGTCCTTCTTTTATGCGGACATCAAGGTCGGGCTGCAATTTTTGTCCGGCGCCATGATTGGCAGCAAAATAGGAAAAAAAGATGTGCTGGAGATTCGCAACCTCGTACTGCCCGCCCTCTTCCTGCTGGCGGGGATGGTGGTGCTGAATCTGACGTTTGGCGGCCTGATCTACAAATTCAGCAGCCTGGATGTCGCCACGGCCCTGTTTTCCACCGCACCGGGCGGAATGGCCGACATGGCCATCATCTCCTCGGAGCTGGGCGCCAACACGTCGTATGTGGCTATTTTGCAGCTGTTCCGCATTCTGGTTATATTTATTTTTATGCCTCCACTGTTTAAGAAAATCTTGTCCCGGAGGGCGTCGCCCGCCGCCGCCCCTGTCCCGGAAAAGGCCGTTGCCTCGGCCCGTCGGGCTCAGCCTGCCGCCATGCTGCAGCCGGCATTGGCGGGTGCCGCCGGGGGAGGTGTCGCCGTTCACGCGGCAAAGAGGCAGGTTGACAACCCGGCCCCGGATGTGGGTTTATGGAAGAGCACCCGGAACTGGGTGAGGGAAAACAAGCGCTTCTTTGTGCTGGTGGCAGTTGCGGTTGCGGGGGGACTTCTCTTCCGCGCGTTGGGTGTTGCGGCAGGCGCGCTGACCGGCGGGATGATCGCCTCCGCCGCCTACTGTGTTTGGAAGGGCACCGTGCAGTTTCCGTCTAAGCTAAAAATTGCGATGCAAATTTTGTCGGGCGCCTTCATTGGAATTGGCATCGACAGGGAGCGGTTGATGACTCTTCCGGAGCTGTTTGTCCCCTGTATCATTATGTTTGTGGGGATTTTTGCCTTTGTATTTCTCACCTCCTTTGCCATGCACAAGCTGTTTCATCTGGATTTGACGGTTTGCCTGCTGTCCAGCACGCCGGGCGGTGTGCAGGAGATGTCGCTGCTCTCCGAGGATTTGGGGGCGGATACCCCGAAGATTGCCATTTTGCAGACAACACGGCTGATGTGTGTCATTTTGCTGTTTCCCACCATGCTGCGGGCAATTACCCTGCTGTTTGGGTGATTGCTGTCTGCGGGGGAAATTGCCTGCCGTCCCCGCCATTCGACAAGGAGTCTTGCCGGATGGCGGGGGCGTTTTTTCTGTGACTGGATGTGGGCAGGGAAATTTTGGGAGCAACACGGCGCAGATGGCCCTTTTTGGCGCTGGCAGCGTTGTCTCAAATTGAAGGGGAAACACCAAGTGGAAGCAGCGCGAAACAGTGAGTTTGTGACTAGGCGAGCAATTTAACGTATATATTGTCGAAAATTGGGGTGTTTTTGTGTCCGCTTTTGCCGGAAACATAGTCATAGTCACGAAATTGTCACAGAATAGATATTGAAAATTTACGTGATGTATGATAAAATGTTAATAATTGGATGGAGACACCTCGGGTTTCCCAATAATGACTTCAGTGATGAGCAGGAAAATTGTGCGAATAGCGATACGCAATCCTATACAATTTCCGGATGGAGGTTGGCATGAGAAAAGGCGTTCAGGATTCCTCCAAGGAGCTGTTTGTCGATGTAATGGATCGACTCAGCGCCCAGCAGGATCCTTACCGGCCAATTCATGGCATTTTGGCGGATGCATGCCGCTGCTTTGGGTTTGGGTGCGGATTTGTATACGAATCCGACCACACAGGAAAATTCGCGCTGGAAGAGCGCTTTTGCAACTATAGCAACGATGCGTTGAAGCAGACCGTATATCTGCAAGAATACCTGGGCGGTGAATTGCTGGCGCAGATGGCAACCCGCCCGGTCGTCTTTTTCCCCACTCGCACAGTCAACAACGGGGAACTGGATATGCGGCTGGCGGAGCTGTTTGAGGCCAACTCCCTGTTGATTGTGTCGGTGGTTGGCACCAGCGGCAACACCGAGGCAATTGTGGGCATGTCTGACCGGCGGGGCCGCATTTTGCTCAGCGGTGAGGAAATCAGCGTGGCCCGCTCGATTTTGACGGTGGTGGCCAATCACATCAAGCTGCGCATGTACCAGCGCACCATCGAAAACTCCCGCAAGGCGCTGGAAAGCGTGCTGGACAACATGGGCATCGATGTGTATGTCAACGACTTCAACACCCACGAGATTCTGTATGTCAACCAATCGATGGCGGCGCCCTACGGCGACAAGGAATCCCTCATCGGCAAAAAATGCTGGGGCTCTCTGTACGACGACAAGGACGGCCAATGCGAATACTGC
This sequence comes from Ruminococcaceae bacterium OttesenSCG-928-L11, assembly GCA_030265885.1. Lineage (GTDB taxonomy): Bacteria > Bacillota > Clostridia > Oscillospirales > Ruminococcaceae > WRAV01. Next base: position 2,498 of record JAJDGX010000068.1, read on the forward strand.
CCCCAGAAAAAGCTGATCGACGATGAGGGCAATCCCACCAAGGTATACAGCTGGGACTACGAACGCCCCTTTGACAAGGCGTGGTTCCGCGTGTTCAGTGCGGCATTTCAGTGGACGGACGGCCGCCTTGCCCATGTGGTGAGCAGCGTGGATATTTCCGAAAACAAGCGGAACGAGGCGATCATCCGCAAAATGGCGGATTACGACACGCTGACCAATCTGCCCAACCGCCGCAAGCTGCTGCTGGATATGGACAGCGGCATCAAGCGGATGGCGGCGAAGGAACAGAGCGGGTATGTTCTCTTTCTGGATCTGGACGACTTCAAGCAGGTCAACGACACCATGGGTCACCGGGCGGGGGATGAACTGCTGGTGATGGTGGCTCAGTTTTTGATGGAGCATCCGCTGACCCGGGACAAATGCTATCGCCACAGCGGGGACGAGTTTGTTCTGCTGTGCGAAAACACGGATAAATCGGAGGTGGACGCGGTGATCGAACTGCTGCTGCAGCAGTTTTCGCAGCCGTGGAGCCTGACAGACGGCGAGGCGGTTTGCCCGGCCAGCATTGGGGCGGCCCAGTTCCCCGCCGATGGAACCGAAACGGAGGCTCTCCTTCACAACGCCGATATGGCCATGTACTTTGCTAAGCGAAACGGCAAGCACAATGTCAATTTTTATACCCCAAACGAGGTTCTCTGCGATGTGCCGGAGGCCGCCGCCGGCGAGTCGTAATGCCAAGTCTGCCTTTCAACAGGAGATTGGTGCAAACAATCCAATCAAATCCCCCGGGACAGTACCGGGGGATTTTTGTGAACCGGGCGGCACAGGCGGGCTGCCGTGAACCAAATTTGTCGGGAGGTGTCCTGAGTATGGGGCAGCAAAGGCGAACTCTCCCCCTTGGCGCGGAACTCCTGCACCGACCCCGAGTGGCACAGCTTATCGAGCAGGGGCTGAAGCAGCCGCTGCTGATGGTGACAGCCGCCCCCGGGTACGGGAAAACCCATGAGATGGCGTCCTATCTTGCCGGCGCGGATGTCCGGCTGGGGTGGATGCGGGTGACGCGGATGGACAGCCTGACCCATCACTTCTGGGAAAGCCTGCTCCACACCCTGCGCCCGGAGTTTCCGGCGATGGCGGGGAAGATGGCGGAAATCGGCTTCCCCGGCAACTTGTCGGCTATGAAGAGAATCCTGCGCATCGCGTCGGAGGAAATCGACGGAGGCGCCCTTGCCGTGCTGGTGCTCGACGACTTTGACCTGATGGAGAACGAGGAGATTCTCCATTTGCTGGAGGCGTGGAGCGGGGCGGGACTGGAAAATTGCTGCCTGGTGCTGATGGGCCGCAGCGATGCGTGTATGAAGTCCATTGCCCGGGCCATACCGGGGACTGCGGCGCGGCTTACAACCGAGCAGCTGAAATTTACCCGGGATGAAATGCGGGCGCGGTTTCGGGGGCTGCACATCCAGCTGCCCCGGGAGGATGAGGCCAGACTGTACCGCGAAAGCGACGGCTGGCCCCTGATGCTGGATTTGCTGGCGCGGCAGATGAAGCGCGGCGCGGGAGGGGCGGCTCCGGCATTGAGCCGGGATTTGCTGCTGCTGCAAAAGATGTTTGACAAGGAGAGCTACTCCTGTTATCCCCCGGAGATGCGGCGTGTGCTGCTGCGGCTGTCCCTGCCCGGCGACATTGTCCTCTCGCTGGTGGAGCGCCTGGAGGAGGAGACGGGCCTTGCCATTCGCCCTGTGCTGCAGGCGCATATGTATGTTACGTACGAGTCGGAAAGAGGTCGGTTCACCTTCCAGAATATGTACAGGGAGTTTTTGCAGGGGCGGCAATCGCTGCTGAGCGCCGAGGAACGGCGGCGCACCTACTGTGCCGCCGGAGACTGCGCGATGGAGCGGGAGGAACTGTACCACGCCGCCGAATACTACGAGCAGGGCGAATGCTTTGACGGGATGCTGGAAGCAGCGGTGCGCCTGTTTGAAAAGTATGCCTCCCGCCAGGCGCTGCGAGCAGAGTATCTGCTGGAGAAAATACGCAAGTTGCCGGAATCGGTGACGCGGAACAACTATCTCGCCGGCAGCATCCGGGCCTGTATGCACATCCAGATGCTCCAGCCGGAGGAGGCCATGGCGGTTCTGGCGGAGATGGAAAACAGCCTGCTGGCGGAGGATTCCCCCCTTGCGAGAGAGCGACTGGGGGAGGTGTACGAGCGCATGGCAGGCGTGCAGATGCTGCTGCACCGGGAGATTTTTGTGGATTACTACAAGAAGGCCGGTCAGTATCTTCCCGGCGGGGCCGGCAAAAGAAGCCGGGATACCATGCGATTTATGAACACCAGTGTCCTCAGTGTGCAGGATTACGAGCCCGGCTCCCTGCGCCGGATGGAGCAAAAGCTCCACGAGGGGATTACCGATATTGTCCGGGTGGAAAATGGGGCCGAGGGCTTCGATTACCTGTTCTCCACCGAGGCGGCCTATCACACCCTTGACCTTGACCGGGCGGAGTACATGGCCCGTTGCGCCATAGAAGCCGCGATGGGCGGCAGGCAATACGACATTGTCTGCAACGCCCTGCTGGTGCTGGCACGGGTGGACTGCATGCGGGGCGACTACCAAAGCCTGTGCGGACACATCGAGACAATCCGCCGATACGCCGCCGATTGGAACCGGTGGGAGACCGATGAGATGATGCGGTACGCGGTCAACTGGTTTGCCCTGGCAATGGATGACAGCCGGGACATCTCCTCCTGGATTGTGACGGCGGAGTCGGAGATTGGCTCGAAGATGCCATTGGCCATTGGCCGGGAGGAATTGCTGTACGCGGAATATCTGCTGCGCATTGAGAAATACGAAAAAATGATTGCGTTTTTGGACAATGTCAAGGACTGGTTCATGGCAAAGGGCTGGATTGAGCGGGTCAACGCCAATGTGCTGCTGGCCGCGGCATACGGCAGAATGGACAAGCACCGGCAGGCAGCGGAGCTGCTGGAGGAAGCCTATGCCATGACGGTGCACAATGGGATCATCGCCCCCTTTGTGGAGCGGGGCCGGGATATGTGCAGCCTGCTGGAGCAGGTAAGCGCCGCCGGGACATGCACACTGGACGCGGCGTGGGTGCGGGAGGTATCCGAGAAGGCGGCCGCCTGCCAGAAGCAAATGGATCAGATGCGCAGCCTGCACGCCCAAGGGACAAAAAGACCGCCCATTTCCGCCGTGCGGCTGACAGAGCGGGAGACCGAAACACTCCACTACCTCTCTCAGGGGCTGACCAGGGAGGAAATCGCCGAAGCCCTTTGCATCTCGGTGAATACGGTGAAAACGTACATCAAGAGCATCTACAGCAAGCTGGGGGCCGTGAATCGCGCCGACGCCGTGCGGCTGGGGCTGTCGGCCGGGCTGATCCGGTAAGGGGGGATTTCGCTTTCTGCAGAAAGCATACCTGCAAACCCTTTTAAAAAAGGGTTGACCCAAAGCATAAAATAGGGGTTGGGATGCGGCTGCGAGAGCAGATGCTGACCCCTATTTGAAATCCGTTGTTTTGCAGGCAAAACAATACACGCCGGGGGATTCCCCGGCGTGTTGTTATGTGATGCGCATTTACCGCTGAATGCGGAAGCGGGATACAATGGCGTTGAGCACCTGCGCCTGGGAGGACATCTCCTCGGCGGCGGCGGCAGACTCCTCGGCGGTGGCGGAGTTGGTCTGCACAACAGACGCAATCTGATCCATGCCGCTGGTCAGGGTGGTGATGGAGCTGTTTTGCAGCTGGGAGGCGGCGCTGATGGCGTTCATGGCATCGGCATTGCTCTGGGCGAGAACCGCGACGGAACTTAGGCTGTCGCTGGTTTGCTGGGCAATGGCCACGCCCTCGCTGATTTTCTGGGTGCTGGCCTCGATGAGTCCGGCAGTGCTCTTGGCGGCCTCCGCCGATTTGCTGGCCAGGTTGCGAACCTCATCGGCCACAACGGCGAAGCCCTTGCCGTGCTGACCGGCCCGGGCAGCCTCTACGGCGGCGTTCAGGGCCAGGATATTGGTCTGGAAGGCGATGTCGTCGATGACCTTGATGATCTTGCCGATTTCCTCCGAGCTCTCGTTGATCTCCTGCATGGCGACCACCATATCCTGCATGGAACGCATGCTGACGGACATGAGAGTGCCGGCCTGTTGGCTGTCGGCGCAGGCGTCGGCGGCCTGGGCGGCGTTTTTCTCCGACTGGGCGCGCAGGTCATTGACCGTCGCGGTGAATTCCTCGATGGTGGCGGCCTGCTCGGCGCTGCCGGTGGCAAGGCTTTGGGCGGCCTGGGCAATCTGGGCCGATGCGGCGGAAACCTGCACGGTGCTGTCCTGAATTTCGCCCATGATCTGGTTCAGATTGGTCAGGGTCTGGCTCAGGGCCAGGTTCATGACATCCTTGTCGCTGCGGGCGGACACCTGCATGGTGAGATCTCCCTGAGACAGCTGCTCCAAAACAGCGGACTGGGTACGGATGCCCTCCGCCATGTGGAGGAAGGAATCGGACAGGACGCCGATTTCGTCGTTCCGGTTGATGTTGGTGGAGACGTTGATGTCGCCCTGGGCCATCTGATCCGACGCGGCGGACAGCTGGTTGATGGGCTCGCCGATCATCTTGCGCATAAAGCGAACCGACAGCAGGCCAAACACAATGCAGAAGGCGAGGGTGATGAGAAGCACGCGGAAGGTGAAGCTGTAGATGGACGCCATAACCTCCTGCAGGGAGATATCGACGCCGACGACGCCCAATATGCGGCCGGAGTCGTCCAGAACCGGCGCAAAGCCGGATACCATGCGGCCAAAGTCACCGGAATCGTAGATATCCGTATTGCGGGGGGTGCCGTCCTTCAGCACCTGGAACATCTCGGGGGAATACACGTCCTCCCCGTCTATGACAAGGGGCTCGTGGGCGCCCAGGTCAATGGCTTCCTCGCCGGAATTGGGGCCGATTCCCTCGGCGAAATAAGTCATGCTGTCGGTGTAGTTGGCATCCAAAACATACAGGTACTTGGTGCCGGTTCGGGTGATGATGTTGTCCAGCGATGCCTTGACATGGTACCAGTGGTCGGTTTTTTCTCCGGTTTCCATAATCCGGGTGTATTCCTCCGGCTGGATAAGGGAGGCGGCGGACTGGGCAATGTCGGTGGCCCGCCTGGCGTTGGCGTCGATGGTGTCCTTCTGGTACAGAACGATGCTGGTGACACTTACCGTAACGGCGCTTAGCAGCACCATAATTACAATTAACAGGGAGATTTGCGTTGCGATGGAGCGATTGGCCTTTGTTGTCATTATGAATTCCCTCACTATTGAAATATTACTGCGCTGCCCGCCGCCACATCGGCAAAGCGGGAACGACAAAAAATATTGTAGATACCAATTAATATTATCGTAACATAATCGTCAAAAATTAGTCTTTGTTTGGCAATTAAGTGGATTTCATAATAATTTCCACTAATTAAGTGTAATATTTGGCAATAATGAAGGCAAGCCGCCCCTGCTGGGAGCAGCTTGCCCTGTGCCGGCATTTGTGGCCGATTTATCGGGGGAAAAGGACAGCCTGCGCGATCCCATGCTGCCTACATTCGGGCGAGAATGGCGGCGCAGGAAAGGGGAGCGTTGGTGATCAGCGCATGGGTGGAGGGGAACCGGGCGGAGCGGGTGATGCTGTCAAAGGTGTCCACCGTCCAGACATTGAGGGGGACGCCTTCGGCGGCGCATTCCTCGGCAAAGGGCCCCTCCAGCAGGGCGGCGAAGTGGGGGTGGATGAACTCCACCTTGTCTGCGGCCACATAGGCGGCGGGGTTGTCCATGGGCGCGCCGATGAGGAAGCCGCAGGGAATATCCGGGGCCAGTCGCTTGCACTTGCGAATGGAGTCGTGGTTGAAGGAGGAGAACAGGATACGCCCCCGCAGGCCGTACCGGTCAATCAACTCCAGCACCGTTTCCTCCATGCCGTCGTAGGCGTTGACATTGTTTTTCAGCTCGATGTTGGTGACGACAGGGGAGTCCTTGACAAGGGCGAAATAGGCGTCCAGAGTGGGGATGGCTTCTCCCAGACCCGCGTCGAGACCACTTAGGTCAGCGGCGGTCATGTCCTTGATTTTGCCGCGTACGCCGGTGGTGCGAAAGGTGTCCTCGTCGTGGATGACGACGACCTGGCCGTCCCCGGTGAGATGGACATCCAGCTCAATGCCATAGCAGCCGGTCTCCAATGCCTTTTGGAATGCCAGCAGGGTGTTTTCGGGATACTTGGCGCTGTATCCCCGGTGTGCGAACAGCTTCATATGCAACCTCTTTCCATCCCGTGAATTGGCACTACGGTTTGATAGTGTGACGATGCAATTATACACCCTTTTAAAGGAGAATGACAGGATAAAACTCCCAAATCGACCCATTGCTGCAAAATTTGCGCGAGAGGTTCATTACAAGATGTAATCTCCAGCGAAAATTTACCATTTTTTTCAGTTCCTCACCGCAATCGGCAAAAAAAAGCCTTTTCGTAACATAAACGGTCTTTCCCACCGCATATATATGTAGCATATCACACATATGCTTTAGGGAGGGTCGGAGGTTTGAAAGGATTACCCGAGGAACGCGCGGTTAAGCTGGCGCAGTATATCATAGAAAACAACGCAACGGTGCGGCAGACGGCAAAACAGTTTAGTATTAGTAAGAGTACAGTCCACAAAGACGTGTCGGAGCGACTAAAAATATACAACGAAGCCCTGTACAAACAGGTAAAGGATGTATTGGAACAGAATAAATCGGAGCGCCACATTCGCGGCGGCCAGGCCACCAAAAATAAGTATGAGCGCTTACGTCGAAAATAGAACCCCAAGCTGTATATAACAAGGCCCGCCTGTTCCGATTGTGGAACAGGCGGGCCTGCCATTTACAGCATTCTAGATACCCGCTTTATCCCATCCACCCGCGACAATCCGCGGAGCGGGACGTGTCCAGCTTCAAGCTGGCGGAGCGGGATGTGTCCAGCTTCAAGCTGGCGGGATGTGTCCAGCTTCAAGCTGGTTAGCCGGCAAAGGCCTGGGCGATGTCCTCCAGGATATCGTCGATGTTTTCCAGCCCTACGGAGAAGCGGATCATGCCGGGGTTGATGCCGGCGGCGACCAGCTGTTCATCGGTCAGCTGGCGGTGGGTGGCGCTGGCAGGGTGGAGGACACAGGTGCGGATATCAGCCACATGCACCTCGTTGGAGGCAAGCTTCAGAGAATCCATGAACTTGACAGCGCCGGCTTTTCCGCCCTTGATGACAAAGGAGATGACGCCGCTGGAGCCCTTGAGATACTTTTGTGCCAGCCGGTGATGGGGATTGTTTTCCAGACCGGGATAGATGACACGCTCCACCTGGTCGGAGGCCTCCAAATACCGGGCGACCTTCAGGGCGTTTTCGCAATACCGCTCCATGCGCAGGGCCAGAGTTTCCAACCCCAGATTCAGCAGAAAGGCGGAGTGGGCGGAGGGATAAGCGCCGAAATCCCGCATCAGCTGCATCCGGGCCTTGATGATATAGGCGCTGTCGCCGTAGGCATCGATGTAGTTGATGCCGTGGTAGGACTCATCCGGCTCGGTAAAATCGGGGAATTTGCCGTTTTTCCAGTTGAATTTGCCGCTGTCTACAATGACGCCGCCTACCTGCAGGGCGTGGCCGTCCATGTATTTGGAGGTGGAATGTACAACGATATCGGCCCCAAAATCAAAGGGCTTGCACAGGATGGGCGTGGCAAAGGTGTTATCCACAATCAGAGGAACACCGTGTTTGTGGGCGATACCCGCGAATCTCTCAATATCCAGCACCGTCAGGGCCGGGTTGGCCAGGGTCTCCCCAAAGACAGCCTTGGTGTTGGGCTTGAAGGCCGCGTCGATGGTGGCCTCGTCGGCGTCGCAGTCTACAAAGATGCACTCCACGCCGTATTTTTGCAGGGTAGTGGCAAACAGATTGACCGTGCCGCCATAAATCTGGGTGGTGCTGATGAAGCTGTCCCCGGCCTTGCACAGGTTGAGGATGGAAATCAGGGACGCGGCCTGTCCGGAGGAAGTGCACATGGCGCCGACACCGCCCTCCAGGTCGGCGATTTTCGCCTCTACCGCCATAACGGTGGGGTTGGCAAACCGGGAGTAAATCAAGGCCTTGGTGGGGTCATCAAATACGGCGCCGACATCATCGGTGGAATCGAACACATAGGTGGTGCTCTGAACGATGGGCATGACCCGAGGCTCGGTATTTTTCGGCGAATAGCCGGAGTGCAGGCATTTGGTTTCGTCGCGCATAGAAAAGTCCTCCTGTCGAGATTTTGTTTGATTGTATTATACCCTGTTTTTTGGATATAGGGTAACACCAATAAGTTATAGCCCGATATATTAAAAAGCTATATCAAAGTGTGTCGGCAATGCGGCGCAGCGCGGCGATGTAAATCTCGGCCAAGGGCGAGATGACGGCGTCCCTGTGGGTGACAACGCCGATGCGCATGGTTTCGTCCACCTCCAGGGGGATGGCGATGATGTCGTCGCCGTGAAGGTAGTAGGGGAATACACCGGTGGCAATGGTGTAGGCATCCACCCCGATGAGCAGATTGATGATGGCGGCCCGGTCGGTGATTTTAATGCTCTTTTTGTGATCCAGGGTGCTGAGAATCTCCTCGGAAAAATAGAAGGAGTTGTGCTCGCCCTGTTCAAAGGTAAGGCAGGGATACTCCTCCAGCTGAGCCAGACGCACAGAGGTCTCTCCCGCTAGTGGGTGATCCCGGCCCAGAAAGATGTGGGGCCGCACGGCGAAAATCTCGGTGAATAGCAGGTTGCTTTCCCGAAGCAGCTTGCGGATGACAGTCTCATTGAAGCTGCTTAAATAGAGTACCCCCAGGTCGCTGCGGAAATGGCGCACATCGTCGATGATGTCGTAGGTCTTTGTCTCCCGCAGGGTGAACTCGTATTCATCGGAGCCAAACTCCTTGATGAGATCCACAAAGGCATTGGCCGTGAAGGCATAATGCTGGGTGGATACGGCAAATTTCTGCTTGGAGGGTTTGTTGTGGAGGTACTTTTCCTCCAGCAGCTCCGCCTGTTGTACCACCTGTCGGGCATAGCCAAGAAACTCCGCTCCCTCCGTAGACAGCTTGATGCCCCGGTTGGTGCGAAGGAAGAGGGTCAGATTCAGTTCCTCCTCCAAATCCCGGATGGCGTTGGACAAGCTGGGCTGGGAGAGGAACAGGGATTTGGCCGCCTCGTTGATGGAGCCTTTGGCGGCTACCTCGATGACATATTTCAGCTGTTGAAGGGTCATGGCAGACTCCCACGCAAATATTGGAACTTGTATTCATAAACCAAAACGGCGATGGAACAATGATTTTGCCACGCACTTCCCCCAAAAATCGCCATATGCGTCAACCGTATACAGCTTTTTCTGCTCGAGCGGCATCAAAACCCTCTCGCCCTCTCGCCCTCTCGCCATCTCTTATTATGAATACAGGTTCTTGGTTGATTCCGGTGTATTTGAATACTGACTCTGAACCTGACTCAAAAAATCCCGCACTGCCTTGTTTCCCTTTAAATGAATGATCTGCTTGGAGGGTTGGGCGGCGGCCAGCCACCCAAGGATATCGCCGCGGCTGCGTTTGGGGAATCTCCAGATCCATTTGATGAAAACCCAATCCATCTGTTCCGGGCAGCCCTCTCCCAGATCGCTCCGGGTGCGGCCGTAGTTTTTGAAAAAGCGCTTGAATGCGCGAAAGAGGCAGGTGTAGTGGTTGAAGTCGAGGTAGATAACGGTGTCGGCCCGTTCCAGGCGATAGTCCCGGGTGGAGGAGTAGTTGCCGTCGATGACCCATGCGGGCTGGTCAGCCGCCGCGTGTACCTTTTCGGCCATGAGAGCCGAGGGAGTCTGCACCCAGCCCGGATTCCAGAAGAGGCTGTCCAGGTGGACAACGGGCAGCCCGGTCAGCTGGCCCAAACGGGTCGCCATCGTGCTCTTCCCACTACCCGGAGACCCCATAATCATGATACGTTCACCCAAATCCATACGCGCAACCCCCTATCTTCTTATAATGGATCCTCTCCACGAACAGAAAAACGCCCCAAAGCACCCCACCAACACAAAGCCCCCCGGCGGCATAGGCACAAAA
>JAJDGX010000069.1 GCA_030265885.1 Ruminococcaceae bacterium OttesenSCG-928-L11
ATTGTGATTCGGAAAAGAGGAAGCATGAAAGAACGAAGCAGCACAAAAAAGAAAATTACATTAACTGTATGTGTCGTATTGGCCTTATTCGCCTTGCTCAACATCGGTTGGTTCGCCTGGCGGGCTGTCAAGTATGCGCCCTATTCAACTGCAATGACGCAAAATGCCTTTTCAGATGTTATTGTTCCACGCTATGCCTTCGTAGATGATGAGGGCTATAACTACAATGTGAAATACCCGGATTACTTGTCTTTCACCGGAAACATAAGCGTTGGAATGCCTGCGTCTGATGACAATCTGTTCACGGATGCCCTGATTATCTGGCCGCTCGCAAGTGGAGGGTATGAGTACGGCGTGCTTCTCTATGAGGAAAGTGAGGGGTATCAAATCTACATAGACTCACAGGGCAACGCAGTGAATCGCAATGATGACGAGGTCATAGAACGGCATAAGGATAATATCGGTACACTTCTTCAAAGAGCGGAGGAAATGTGGAGTGATTTAGCAGAGATGCGATAGATGAAATAGTTTGGAGGATGTCTGTGAAGTATTATCATGTTGATGTGTTTAGCAAAGTACCCATGAGCGGGAATGGCCTGACCGTTGTGTTTCATGATGGGCAGCAGTCCGATAAGGACTTGATAAGCATCACCAAGGAGCTTAACCAGTTTGAGAGCATTTTTCTGTATCCGATGGAAAATGGGATGTTCCAAGCAAGAATATTTACCGTACAAGAGGAATTGACGTTCGCAGGCCATCCAATTTTAGGCGCTGGCGCAGTTATCCATAAGCTGTTTTACGCTGATGACCGTGCTATTGACATTCCGCTTTCTTTAGGCGAACGCAGCATTTTGATTCATTCCGAAAGCGCGGGGCAACATTTTGAAGTTAAAATGAATCAGGGCGCAGCTACGTTTGTATCCACTATTGGTAGCGCAGAACACCTCAGGATAGCTGAGTCTCTTAATTTGTCTCTTGATGATATTGACAAGAACTACCCGATTGAAACCGTTTCTATGGGATTACCTTACCTGCTAGTCCCGGTTAATAAAAACATTGAAAAATGCAGAATCAGTCGCTCAGACTTTGAGCTGTTTTTATCCGGTTTTGGCGCAAAATTTGTATATGTGTATGATACATCCACGTTACACTGCCGCACTTGGGACAATGACGGAGCGGTTGAGGATGTTGCTACCGGGAGCGCAGCAGGCCCCTTATGTGCTTATCTGGTGAAGAATGGTCGGGCTACACAAGGCGATACAATCACGCTCCATCAAGGTAGTTATGTTGGACGGTCAAGCGTGATTAAGGGCTGTGTAGACAGCCGGAATGAAGTTATCATCATGGGCGATGTGGCTTTCTTTGCAATGGGTACGATATTCGTTTAGCGCATTAAACATCTAAGGATAAACGGATTGTTTTAGCGAAGTAATAAATTATGGCAAAGCAGTCTAAAAGAAAGGTTCTTACAAATATGAAGGTGCGAATACTCTACTCTGTTATGGTAGCAATATTCACTGTTGCGTTTGCCGTAGGGGTATTTATGAACCCCAATTTCAACATATATGATTTCTGCATGAACCTTGCGTCAGAGATTCTCGGCCTTGCTATTGCACTGGTTATCGTGGAAACCTATATAAAGGAAAAAGCGAAAAGGGACGATTCCCAGAAGGATTGAACTGTGATGAAAAACTATAGGCTCGGTTTCTCATGGGTTGGACTGATTGCGGTCGTGTTAATCATGCTACCCAACTTGATGTACCTGTTTGGCGCGCCGCCAAACGATATTTTGGGAGATAATTCTGCCATCTCTATGTTCTGGAATGTACTGGAGAACATTGGGCGCTTTGGGCTTATGATAACCCTTTGCTTTGTCATCAATAGGACTACACCAACACGAAATCGTGTTGTGACGATAGCGGCAATCTGCTCGTTGCTGGCTTACTATGCACTCTGGATTGCTTTTTTTGTTGGGAGATATAGTGGCATATCGCTTGTTGGTATGGCAGTCTTTCCATCGGCATTTTTCCTGCTGACAGCGTGGCGACAAAGGAATGTGTTTGCATTTGCTTTCGCCATGTTATTTGCCATCGTGCATATATTTGTAACCAGTTGTGATTTTTTATAATGAGGAGTTCTATGAAGCAAAAAGGCATTCGAAATCTTATATTTACAGTTGCCGGTGTATTTCTATCTTTGATGATAGCAATGTATCTGAATCAAAATATCTTTCCCACCATTTCACTGTTGCCCCGAATGGGCTTGCTCATTGCAGCGCAGTGGATAATGTTGATTGTGCCTGCGATTTTGATGAAATCAGATGGTACTACATTATCATCAATTGGATTCACAAAGCAAAACATATCAGCACAGATTGTTGTTGGGATGCTCATCGCACTTATCATGTCATTGGTACTTACAATCGTGCCTATACTTCTTGGACTGAAGGAAATGGTTGGCAGCACACAATACACCCAGCCGTGGCAGTATGCCTATGATTTTGCATATAAAACGCTTGGTGTAGCCTTGACAGAGGAGGTTGTCTTTCGCGGTTATATATTCAAGCTGCTAGTGGGAATAAAAAAGTCAACCAGTTTTGCGATTGCTGTTTCATCGATTTTGTTCGGATTAATTCACGTCTTGAACGGCGGTATCATCCAGTGCGTTATTACAGCTCTGATAGGGGCAGTATACTGCGTTTGCAGGCTGAAAATTAAGAATTGCAGCCTACTGTCCCTCATCATCGCTCATGGTGTATATGATGGACTCATTACGCTGTGGGTTGGCATTTTATAGTATACGCTGAATGAATCGACAGATATTGTGGTGCTTATCAGCTTATTGATTGAGGAGAACGGTATATGGGTGTTTCAAAGCTTCAAATATTGGAAATTAAGATAATCTTCAATGTGACGGACAAGGTGGAACGATTTGTCAATGTCTTTGCCATTCTTGGTAGTAAAGTCTACCTCATAGACGCAGGAGTAGCCGGTGCACTGGAGCAAATATCTTCTGCGCTGCAAACAGCAGGACGAAGCATTAAAGAAATCGGAACGATATTGCTAACCCATACCCACCCGGATCACATTGGCTGCGCCAAACAAATCAAGGGGTTGGTGCCGCAATGCAAAATATATGTATCTGCGAAAGAAAAGGAATGGCTCGAAGATATAGAGGTTCAGTATAAGGAGCGCCCCATTCCGAATTTCCACGCAATAGCTGGCTCATCAGTACAAGCGGATGCCCTTCTGCATCCGGGAGACAGCACGGCTCTGGAAGATGATATTCAGCTTGATGTGATTGACTGCTCCGGTCACTCTCATGGCTCTATAGGTTATCTTTGGAAACAGAAGAAAGTCTTGTTTTCCGGTGATGCAGTTCCCGCCGTAGACGATGCCCTCATTTTTTCGCATCTTGGAAATTCAATTGATACAATCCATCGGTTGAGGGAACTGGAAAGCCTTGAAGTAATTTACTCCGCTTGGGAGGATAGTAAGCAGGGTGCAGCGATAAAAGATAGTCTCAAGCGAAAAAGGCGCTAACCACTATTTCATCGGCCATAGACGAAGTCTGTGGGCAGGATGTAGCCAGCTTCATGTCACCGGAAGAAAAGTACCAGAAGATATGCCAATCCGCAGGGTTGACCCACTTCCAAAACCATCCTCTTTTTAGCCGTTCGGTTGCGGCTGGGATTAACGAATATTATGCGGATGTTCTTCACAAAACACAAAAAAATCTCAATAAAAGAGGATTTACAGCCATTGTTTGCGCAAAGGCATCCGAGGTTGAGGGAACGGTATCAAAATTGTTTGCGAATTCCGTGCTGCGAAATATTGGCTTTGGTAATTCTCAGACCACCCGCTTATGTGGGCTTGTGGAATGGGCAGAGGCCGTGGCTGAAAACGTGTACCAACATGACCCACGCAACTTTTCGGCAGAAGATGACCGGCAGGCGCTGTTTTCGGATGCCTATTTTTCATCGGCCAACGCTGTTTCTGAGAAAGGCCATATCATAAACATTGATGGAACCGGAAACCGTGTATCGGCTACTTGTTTTGGCCCCAAAGAGGTTATATATGTGGTTGGCAGAAACAAAGTCAGCCCTACGCTGGAAACCGCAGTTGACAGAGCAAAACACGCGGCTGTACATCTGGCCACATTTTATCAGCGGAACACCCCCTGCGCCCAAACAGGCCGATGCCATGATTGCCTTTCTCCCGAATGCGTTTGTGGTGTTACAACCGTACACCGCAAGGCGCTGATTGGCAATTCAATTACCGTTATCCTTGTCAATGAGGATTTGGGGTTATGAGCGGGTATGCCCGACAGGGAAAAAGTATTCGGAGGTTTGAAAAATGAAATATTCAACAACAGTAATTGCCGTAAAGGATGTAAACAGAGCCAGACGATTCTATGAGGACATCTTTGGCTTAGAACTATATCAGGACTATGGTAGAAATATCGTATTCACCTGTGGCTTATCGCTACAGCAGGATTTTGACTGGCTGGTGGACATATCAAAAGAGGAAATAACATGGGAGCCTCGAAATATGGAGCTTTGCTTTGAGGAGGAGCAGTTCGATGCTTTCCTTGAAAAGCTACAAGGCTGCGGTGACATCCGTTTTTTGGGGGATGTTGTTGAGCATGAATGGGGTCAGCGTACTGTTCGATTCTTTGATTTAGATGGCCATCTCATCGAGGTTGGCGAAGATATGAAAATGGTAATCAAGCGTTTCCTGTCATCGGGATTGTCTATGGAAGAAACATCGGTCAAGATGGGCGCATCTGTGGCTGATTTAGAAAAGCTTCTCAATGGCTGAGAGAGAAGGTGTCACAATGATGATTCGTGAGGTTCAACTCCAAGACCTTCCTCAATTGTTGGGGTTATATTCTTTTTTGCATAGCAACGCGATTCCTCCTCTTGATAATGGGATTGAGGGGATATGGCGAACGATTCTGAATGATCCTCACCATCACATCATCGTCGGCGTGGATGGTGATACGATAATATCCTCTTGCGTGTTGGTGATTATCCCAAACTTAACCCATAATCAAAGACCGTATGCGTTGATTGAAAATGTAATTACCCATCCAGAGCATCGTGAGAAAGGCCATGCCACAGCTCTGCTAAACTATGCGAAGCAGCTTGCCGTGGATAGTAACTGCTACAAAATCATGTTGATGACAGGTTCGAAAAAGGAAAGCACCTTGGCTTTTTATCAGCGATCCGGTTATAACTCGAATGACAAAACTGCATTTATACAATGGCTTGAATAGATGTTTCCTTGAATAAGGAGCAATGTCGGCTGTATATTTCTGTTACTTAGTTAGGAGAAGAATATGGATACAAATATAATGTTAAAGTATCTTTCTGAATTGGATAAGAACAACAATCGTGACTGGTTTCACGAGCACAAAGGCCAAAGACTGGCGGCACAAAAGGAGTTCGAGGAGCTGATTCAAGCACTCATTTTTGAGATTGGAAAGTTTGATGCCTCAATACTTCTCCACAACCCGAAAGACCTCACCTTCAAAATGATGAGAGATACGCGCTTTAGCCATGACAAAACGCCATACAATCCCGCTTTCCGTTGTCATATTTCGTCCAAGGGAAAACTCCCTGTACCCGTTGGATATTTCTTAATGATAAAACCCGGCAACCAATCCTTTTTAGGCGGTGGGCTTTTTGCGGATATGTTTAAAGATGCTACCACTTTAATTAGAGACTATATCTATGAAAATCCAGCTGAGTTCTTGAGCATAATAGAGCATCCTCTATTTGCAGAAAATTTCAAAGTCTCGGGAACTTCTTTGAAAAACGTCCCAAAAGAATTTTCTCCCGAATGTCCCGCCGCTGAATATTTAAAATATAAAAGCTGGTACATTGAATACCCAATTGACGATACCGCCCTTTGTGACCCTTCATCGTTTGTTGATTTTGCGAGTGAAAAGTTTTTGCAAATGCGCCCATTTAATGATTTCTTGAACAAAGCATTAGACGGGTTTGTTATGCCCACAAGATAAACACGGCATATTTTTATCACTTGATTATGCTATCGAAAATGGAGGACGCTGAATGAGGCAGATTAAGCTGCTGTCAGGAATAGAACATATTGGAGAGATACAGCAGTTATTTTGCGAGTACACGCAAGAACTCATAAATAGCGAAGAAGAATTTCGTGCGTATCTGGAGCTGCAAAATTATGAAAGTGAGCTTGACCATCTTGGCATAAAGTATGGCGCTCCAGAAGGGCGGCTCTATCTCATAACCGTCGATGGAAAATCCGCTGGATGCATTGCTTTGCGTAAGATGGAGAATAACTTTTGCGAGATGAAAAGACTCTACATACGCCCGCTTTTTAGAGGCTTAGGATTGGCAGAATCCATTGTACAGAGAATTATTGATGATGCCAAGCAAATCGGGTATCAAGCAATGTTCCTTGATACACTGCCATCTCTCGATGCGGCGATTCGGCTCTATAAAAATTAGGATTTTATGAAGTCGCTTGCTATAACAACAGCCCCATAAAAGACACCGTATTTCTGCGTTTAGATTTAACGCAGAACTCAATAGCAACCTAAAGGAGAAAGAAAGATGATGCCTATGCGTGAACAGGAATGGATAATATGCCCTGTCTGCGGAAGTAAGACTCGAGACAGGATGCGGGAGGACACTGTGTTGGAGAATTTTCCACTGTTTTGCCCGAAGTGCAAACAAGAACAGCTAATAAATGTCAAACAACTTCAAATATCAGTTATTAAAGAGCCGGACGCAAAGACGCAGTGACAACAATGCGGACAGACGCAGAGCCGATAACTTTTGTCGCTGATGCGCTGGATGACGCCTGTCATATTCCGCATTTTATCGCTGCTGTCCAGCAGCCCCTGCTTGACCTCTCTGGTAAGCCGGCTGGCCTCCTGGGCATTTTGGGCCGTTTCCTGCACGCTGCCGGACATGGACGTGATGTGGCCGGCCAAAGCGTCTACCGAGGCCGCCTGTTCTGCGGAACCCTGGGACAGGGCCACCGCCCCGCTGGAAACCTGCTGCGCACCTGAGGCTACCTCATGAGAAGCGGTGTTCAGCTGGCCGATGGTACCGCTTAGGCGCCGGGAAATCTCTTCCAGGGAGTCCCGGATCTTCTCAAACTCCCCCGTATAGTCATGCTCAAGGGTAAAGGCCAGGTTGCCTCCCGCAATTTCCCGGAGTTTTTGGGAAATCTCGTCGATATACTGCACATATTCCCGCAGGCGCAGGGTGGTGCGGTTGAAGTTATAGGCCAGCATCCCCAGCTCGTCCTTGGACTGGTATTTTATGGACTGTTCCAGCTCGCCCTCCGCAATCCGCGCGGCCACCTGGCTCATTTCGGCCACAGGCCGCCCGATGATGCGCCTGGCCAGGATTACCACCAGCAGGATAAGGACGATACCCGTAACCACCGCCACAGACACCATCAGGGCCGTCAGCTGCCCCAGCTCCGCCAGGACTTCCCCCCGGGACACATAGGCCACAGCAATCCAGTCGCTGTCTGGAACCTGGGCCACCTGTATGTAGCTGCCCTCAAACTGGGAGAGCCCGGTTTTGCCGTTGTCAATCTGCTGCGCGGTATAGGCATACATACTGTCCTGCACCTCGCTCAGCTTCTGGCCGGCCACCTCGGGGTCGCGGTGCCCGATGATCGTATCCGTGCGTTTATCCACAAGGAAAATGCCGCCGCTTTCCTCAAGCTGGACTTTGCTGACGATTTGGGAGATGGAATCCAGGTATACGTCGGCGGCCGCTACGCCGCGCACCGCGCCGTCCGCGCTTTTCAGCCTGCCCGAGACGCCAACCACATAGGACTGGCTGTCTTCGTCAAAGTACACATCGCCCAAAATAAATTTCTCCGAGGCGATGCCATCCTGATACCAACTTTTAGAGGCGGCATCGAAATCCGGGCCGGGTACAAAGCTGGCGTGGTACAGGGAGCCATCCGTCAGGGCCACGTACAGCCCGGCGGGGTAGGCTTCGTTCTGGTCCACTGTGTGCTTGATGTATGCCTCCATCTCCGGGATGTCCATATCTCCGTATTCGATGGTATCCCGCTGTGTTTCCAGCATTGTAAGGGTCCTGTTCATCCACGCGCTGGTCACTTGGATAGTCTTACCTGTAGTGGCCTGAAGCAGCTCTTCACTTTTTGTCAAGAGTGCGTCAGACACTCTGGAATAGACTACCACAAGCAGCGCCGACACTGCCAGGACAACACTAATAACAATTGCCGAAACAAGCTTAGCCGTTATCCCCTTGGCCTTGCTGACCTTTTTTTCGCAACTCGATTTTCTTGCATACCCTTATTCTCTCCTATCTTTCCCGCAGACTGCTGGGACAAAAATCACCTTGCCATATTCCATTTTGAGTTACACTTTTTTGTGGAAAAAATCAACTGCTTTTTCGGGCACCGCGATAAAGAAAGCGTGAGCAGCAAGCTATAGCATAAAACCGCAGCAGTGGAGAAGTTATCAAAAAAGCAGGCAGCGCTTTTCACGCCGCCTGCTCGAAGCAAGATCACTTTTGCGTTTCCCCGACGAACGCCCTGTCCCGGAAGCACACGTTCCGGTCGCTGGTGGCGCCAAAGAGCTGGAACATCCCTTTCACCCCGTCGGTGACCCACAGGAAGAGCTTCTCCCCATCGAATTGGAATTTCCAGGTCTGGTAATGGCCCGTTTCCCGCCAGCAGACTGTGAGCAGCAGGGTATCCTGGTCCACCCAGGTGTGGTGGGCAGAGTAGGACCAGGCCCGGGAGCGCTGTTCCGGCCCCCGCAGGGGGCTGTTGCTGGGGATCTCAATGGCAAAGGTCGTCTCCCCGTGCCGATCCGTTACGCAGGAGCTCTCCAGAGACTGGATGCCGTCCACGGCAATGGCCAGCCGGCTGTTTGCCAGCTGCAGCCGGAGCCGGTGCTGCTCCTGGCTGTCCACTGATTTTAAGAGGTATATCTTGTCCTGCAGCAAGGCCTGCAAATAGGAGGAGCTTGGCTCATACACAGCAGGGGCTTCCCATTGGCAGAGTACCTTTTGCAAATGCTCATAGGCCCAAGCATCCCGCCCCTTTTGGGGATCTGTCAAGTTCGCAAGCAGGTATTGTTCCACCAGAGGGAAGACCCGGGTGCCGTCGATTTCTTCCGCTGTGGTGACGATGACCATGTCCTTTTGTGGAAACACCATAATATACTGACCAAAAGCGCCGTCCGCCCGGTAGCTGCCGGGGCTGTTTTCCCAGATCTGATAGCCGTACCGCTGGCCCCAGCCGGCGCAGCCCTGTCCCAGGGTGGGGACGTGGGGAGCGGCGGCCTCATCAATCCACTCCTCCGAAAGGAGCCGCTGGCCATTCCATAGGCCCTTGTTCAGGTAGAGCGCGCCCACCTTGCACAGATCTCTGGGGGCGATAAGCAATCCCCAGGCGCCGGTGTTTACTTTGCCGTTGACGTCCCAGCTCACGTCGGTGATTCCCAGGGGTTCAAAGAGCTTCTCCTGCAGCCACTGAAACAGGCTCTTACCCGTTGCCCGGCTGATGACCTCCGAGAGCATATAGGTGCCGCCGGAGTTGTACACAAAATGTTCCCCCGGCGCGTAGGCCATTTTCCGGGTGAAGAAGATTTCCGGCCAAGGGATGCCCTCGCTGTTGCACATATCCCCTACGGTGTCCCGTTCATGGCCGGTACTCATGGTCAGCACGTCCCGCAGGGTGATCTCCCTTGCTCGGGGGTCCATGTCTAGGTCTTTGCATTCCGGGAAATGGTCCAGCAGCTTATCGTTCACATTCACAAGACCCTCCTGCACGGCGAATCCAATGGCTGTGGAGGTGAAGGTCTTGCTCACCGAGTACACCAGCCGCTTATCGCTGGCCCGGAAGGGATAGCGGGCGGCCTCCACCACGGCTTTCCCGTGGCGGATGATGTGGAGCGTGCGCAGCTTGTAGTGGGTCTTGTCGCACTCCTGCAGGAAGTTCGCGACGGCGATAGAGGAAATGCCCGCGTCCTCCGGTAAGTAGAAACGGTCGAATAGGTCTGCGATGTTATTGCACCCCTTCCTTTCTCATGTTGGCCACCTCTTTGTCGGCGTCCATCCGGCTGCTGAACAGCACCAGCAAAATACTGCACACCAGGGGGATTACGGCGTAGCCCACAGTCTCCATCACCAGGGTGAAGGGGGACTGGGCCAGGCCTGCGTTGGCCGCTTCGCCGCTGTAGCCGCCAATGGCCAGCACAGCCGCCACGCCCACGCTGCCCAGGAGCATCCCAAACCGCATGCCGAATTGGGCGATGCTGGTGGAAAGGCCGGAGAGGTCGGTTTTGTTTTTTAAGTTGATGTAGTCAGCCACATCGGCGGTAGCGGTGCCCAGCAGCACGCCAAAGAAAGCGCTGCCAATGCCGTACACCGCATTGCCAATCATGACGAAGGCCAAGTTGGGGACGATCATCAAGGCGTAGCCCACCACCTGGAACAAGGAACCCAGCACAAGCACCTTTCGCTTGCCCAGCTTGGCATTGGCAATGGGTACAATGCCAAGCAGGCAGCAGAGGATACCAGGCACCAGCTTTGCATAGCTGATCTGGGTCATGTAGCCGGCATTGCCCAGTACGTCCCGCATGAAGTAGATGGCCATAGAGCCGAAAATCATCCCGGCAAAGTTGTAAGTGAGGAACATACCAAACAGCGGGAGGGCGTATTTGCAGCCAAAGACATACTTCAGCTGGGTTTTGACGGGTAGGGAGGGGCGCTTCCGGGCCGCGCTGAGCTGCTGGGCGGCGTCGGCCCACACCTCCGGGGTCTCCCGGCAGATAACGCCGGTGAGGAAGGGCAGGATAAAGCCAATGGAGCAGAAAATCAGGCTCAGACCGAAGTAGCCTTTTTCATAGCCGCCAAAATACATAAGCACCGGCACACCGTAGGCACTAACGATCAAGTTGGAGATCTGTCCCAAAAGGCCGCCCAAGTTAGTGACCTTTGCCCGTTCCACAGAGTTGGAAGTCATCTTGATGAGCAGGGTTGCGGTGGCGATACTGATAACGGCGCCGAACACAGCTACATGGAGCAGGTAGTTTACAAACACCCAGATCATCCGCCCGGTGGGGCTGAAGCTGGTAGGGGTGTTGAAGATCAGGAACACGGGCAGGGCCACAAAAAAAGCGGTACCCAGGATCCAGGGGCGGGCCTTACCCATCTTGGTGTGAGTCATGTCAATGAGGAAGCCGCTCAGGCCTTCTGTAACGGCGTTGATGATCCGGGCGGCGGTTATCATGGCGGTGATGAAGCCCATGGAAAGCAGCAGGTTGTCCGTCAAATAGACGGTGAGGAAGCTGCCCAAAATGCCGGCAATGCAGCTGGTTCCGCAGCCGTTGAGGGCAAAGCCGATCAATTGGGACACAGGGAGCTTATCTTGTTTCTTTTCTGTCATTTTTTCAACCCTCCAAGTCAAAGAAATGTGGCAGGCGGTGCGCGCACTCCGCTTGCGGCTATACTGTTAGAATACCACGGGGAGAGTTGAGAAAATATGGCGGAATTGACTGCTCTTTAGGGAGGAATTGACTAATCTTGCCGAAAAAATGGATTTTGGGTAATTTCTTTTCGATAATTTCTAGGGGTACAGCCATAGTATTTTCGGAAATATTGGATAAAGCTGCCTTCATCGGCAAAGCCCGTTTCCAGGGCGATTTCCGAGATTTTTTTGGATGTCTGAGCGAGCGGCTGCTCTGCCTGAAGAACCCGGTATTTGGCTAGGTATTGGGAGAAAGTGGCTCCCGTATACTTTTTGAAAAAGCGGCAGAAATACTCTTTCGAGAAGAAAAACTGCTGCGCCATCTGGGCGGTGTGCAGGGGCTCGCTGTAATGGTCATGAATGTAAGCCAGGATCCCCTCCAGCTTTCGAAAGGGCTCCTGAGAGGTGCTGTCTTTGGCCCGGTCCCATTCCTGGCAGCACTGGGTGAGCAGGACATAGACAATCTCGCAGATCTGCCGGATGACAAGCACTGACAGGAAGGGAGTACCCTCCTGCTCATACCACTCGTTAAGCGCAAGGATCAGGGATTGAATTTTCGTATTAGCCTCCTCTGTGAGGACGAAATAGCATGTATCGAAATTGGGGATCAGGCTTTTTAAGAAGGAGTAGCTGATTTGCAGCGAGATGCCGGTGATGGCAAAGCCGTCTGTGGCGAAATAGGGGATGGAGGAGTGGACCTCCCGGCTATTGACCAGCACAATGTGCTGAGGTGTCACATCTTCCACCCGGCCGTTGATAAAAAAACGCGAGGAGCCTTCAAAAGCTGTATTGATCTCCAATTCCGGATGCCAATGGCTTTTGACAATTTTGCTTCCCGGCCTGGTGTGCCGGATGATGAAGCCCGGGACAGCCCCGTGTATCTCCACTTTTTCAAAAATGCCGTGGTCGGGCATGGGAATCAACTCCTTCCTGTGTTTGTTAATTATACCGGAATCCGTCGAATGATGCAAAATGCTGCAGAGAGTTTTTGACAAGCCAGCATAGGGGAGAGATGAAAAATATCGGCGCACAGTGAACAGGGTAGGCCAGGAGATTGAAGAATTAGGGAACCGCTGAATAAAGCACCTGGCAAACACATATGAAATCGAAA
>JAJDGX010000007.1 GCA_030265885.1 Ruminococcaceae bacterium OttesenSCG-928-L11
AGGCTGTGTGACAGCCATAGCCAACGGGGGCAAGGCGCAAGCCTCGCCCCCGTTACCTGCAGCTAAAACCACTGCAACACAAGCCGGCTTCATTGCTGGACAAGGAAAAGGATGGGTGCGGAGAGCACGTGGGTGCAGTGCCATATAACAGTCAAACCCACCCTCAGAATACAAAAAAGAACCGACACCCCTCACGGCGTCGGCCCCTACATACTATAAACTAACTCAACGGCGAAATCGTTATCTCGCCCTGTACAATGGAAACCCGGCTAAACACAAAGCTTTGCTGCACATTCATATTCAGCGGGCCAAAGGACAACTGCACCCCGGCATGAATCCGGCCCTTTGCCTCAATGTAGCAGTTGTTCTCCATATTCTGGCGAATCTGCTCCTTTTCCACCTCTGCCAGGCGGGTTTTGGTGGCCTGCAGGTCACCTTTCAGCTTAATGCGATTGTTGTTGGCAATCAGAATCGTCTGCTTCATTTGGGGGTCTGCTTTCCCTTTTTGAATCAGTTCCGTTACCCGATTCATGATCTGTTCCAGCTTCAAATCCTCTGCCTGAATTTCCTTAATTTTGCTTTGCAGCGCAAGTTTCTCGTCTGCCAGGCTGGTATCCAGATTCTGCATGATAACCTGAGTAGCCAGATGAGAATCCGTCCCGATGGTCTTGCAAATCAGGGCGTTGGAGACGGTAGAACGGCCGCCAATCAGGGTTCCCCGCTTGCCGTTCAGTTCCAGATTGCCGTGACATTCGATGTTGCAGTGCATAATGGAATCCGAGAAAATATTGCCGCCCGCCTTCAGAAAGCAGCCCTGAATAAACCGGCATTTGATGTCGCCACCTGCTGTCAGCGAGCCGCGGTTCATGCCGTTGATGCCGTCGTTGACGATGATATCGCCGCCGGCCTCCAGGGTGGCGCCCTCCACAATGCCCTTTACAGTAATGGTGCCGCCGGATATCACCTTAAAGCCGGAAAGAATGTCGCCGCTTACCACAACATTTCCCACAAAGTTGATGTCGCCGGTGGAGTTATCCACATTGCCCTTTACCGTCATGACAGTCTGCACCGACACAACGCCCTTGTTGACCTCTGCGTTGCCGTCTACATCGGCCAGCAGCTGCTGCTTATCCTCGGAGTAGTGGGTGTTTTGCCCCGCCACATTGGGGGCTTCTCTGCCCATTTTCCCCTCCAGCACATTGCCCAGGATATCGAACCCATCCTCGCCCTTTTCCGGCGGATGAATGTCGCAGAGCACCTGCTCCGCCGTGACATTCTCTATAAGCCCCAGATCCCGGTAATCCACGGTGCCGTCCTCCCGGATTTTGGGGCGGGTGTTCCGGTCTACGGTCACATGATAGTCCACATAGCCATCCCGGCCGGTTTCCGGGTACTTGCCCCGGGCTACAATGCGGGGGGCATTGTATTCCGTATGGGCGCACACGGCCTGGATAACGGCTTTGTCGATGCCCGTTGTGATATTCTCCGCTGCAAGTGCGGCCTCGATATCTTCGGCCAGCAGCGGCAAAACATCGCCCTCCGGCCGCTGGATAAGCAGTTCCGCCTCCTGGAAGTTGGATGATGCCTTTAGGACAATAATGGGCTTCTGGGGTGGCAGAATTTCCTGCTCCAGTTCCTCTCCCAAACGGTTGTCATTTTCCAAAGCCATGGGTCGCCCTCCTCAAACATAGTTGTTCGACAATTCCAGCTTGCCCGGGATTGTGAAGGAATTGTCATACCGCAAAAACAGATAAAGTGGATGCATTTTGGTGCAAAAAACATGCCGTCAGCCATACTTTTGCCGCTGTTTTCTCGCAAGGTGATCGCAGCAAATCCCAGGGCCGATATTCGGGGGCATTTGCCGCTGGCACACCGTATCTCATCCGGCGTGAATGGGGGATTGTCCGAATGCCGCACAATCCGGAGAGGAATCCCCAACCCCACACATGCCCCGAATACACGCAAGGGAGGCCACAGTCGGCCTCCCTATCCGGTTTCAACAGTTAGCGCAGGCTGTTGACAGTCTGTTCAATTTCGTCGGCAGTTTGCAGCATTTTGGCGCTGAAGGAAAACGCCTTGCTGGCCTCCACCAAATCCGCCATTTCCTTGGCGATTTCCACCGCGGAGTTTTCCAGGGCAGACTGGGTAACAGAGGGATATTCGATGGCCACCGCTTCCCCGGATTCGGGGGTGGGATAGAAGGTGGTGCCCTCCATATTCCACAGGCCATAGGGGTTGGCAAAGCTGAACACGCCCAGCGTCTCCACGTCGAAGGTGAGGTTGCCGTCGTCGTCCTCCTCGAACTCGATGCGCTCGCCGTCCATGTCGAGGACATACTCGCCGCTGCCATTGATTAAGTACCAGGTATCGTCGTTATTGCTCATGCCAAAGCAGCCGTTGCGGGTGTAGCGAATTTCGCCGGACATGGATTCCACGGCAAAAAAGGCGTTTTCCTCGGTCAGGGCAAAGTCCAGGCTGCGGCCGGTGGGGGTGGGGGCGCCCTGGAACACCATGACGTCGTTTTTGTTTATTTTTACGCCGTGGCCTACGTTGGCCGCCTCCGCGTCGGGCCGGTTCAGGTTTTGGTAAATCAAATCCTTGAAGGCGGTACGCATGGGCTTGAAGCCCACTGTGCTGACGTTGGAGATGTTGTTGGCGATGGTATTGATGTGATCCTGGTGGCCAATGAGGCCGGAGCGGGCGGAATAAAATCCTCTAATCATAGGAAACCCTCTTTCTGGTTGGTGACGCGCATTTTAATGCAGCGATTGACCGAGTGCGTAAAGGTTAGCCTTGGCTGACGCGGCTGATGCGGTTGGCGGCCTGCTCGGAGAGCTCGTCGTACATGCGGACAAGCTGGCTGCAGCTTTGCAGGGAACGTTGGCTGGCAATCATCAGGCTCATTTCCTCGGCCATGTTGACGTTGGAGCGCTCCAGGATGCCCTGGCGAATCATGAAGGTGGGGGCCTCGGCGTCGGCAATGGAGTAGTCGGTGGAGATATACATGCCGTTGGCGGCTTTTTCCATGGCGTCGTAGTCCTCGGGGACAGCCAGGATGATACGGCCGATTTGGGTGGCTTCCTCCTCGTCCTCGGCCCGCACAAAGACATCGCCGTTGAAGTCGACCTCAAAGTCGGAGGTGCCAATCTGGATGTCGCCGCCGTCGCCCTGAACCCGGCCCAGACCGGGCAGCACCAGGTAGCCCTCTTCATCCAGAGAGAACTGGCCGTCGCGGGTCAGGTACTCGCCGTTGTCGTTGGCGACAATAAAGAAGCCGTTGCCCAGAATGGCCATATCCATGGGGCGGTAGGTGGTCTCGATGCCGCCCTGCTCGTAGACGGTGTAGTCCTCGTCGATGGTGTTCATAAAGACGCCCTTGCCGATATCGACGGTGGGCCGGTACTGGTAGGCGTTCATGCGCACCGCCACATGCTCGCCAAAGGTGCCCTCCACCAGAATGTCCCGTTTGTAGCCGGTGGTGGAGACATTGGCGATGTTATTGGAGATGTTGTTCAGCTTCTTTTGCTGGGTGACCATGCCGGAGGCGGCGGTATAAAAGCCTCTTACCATATTGCTTCCCATCCTTTCGAGTACAGTTCAAGGGCGCGAACCTACTTTCTTTTGGAAAAAAGAAAGTAGCAAAGAAAATCTAATCGCTTCGCGTTCCTTATTTAGGGAATCGCGGAGCGGGTATTTTAGAGTTCTTCCCTTTGCTAAAAGGTACCAGCAAAGAAAATTCAATCGCTTCGCGTTGTCTTATTTAGGGGATCGCGGAGCAGGTATTTTAGAGTTCTTCCCTTTGCTAAAAAGGTATCAGCAAAGAAAATTCAATCGCTTCGCGTTGTCTAATTTAAGGAATCGCGGAGCGGATATTTTTTCTTTGGTTCTTTCTTTTTTGATTCAAAAAGAAAGAACGACCTTACCTATGCGGTGATGTATTCTTTCATGTTGCGTTTCATTTTGACGATGGCGGCCGAGTGAATCTGGCACACCCGGGATTCGCTGACGCCTAAAATGCCCGCAATTTCCTTTAGCTTCAGCTTTTCGTAGTAGTACAGGGAGATGACGGTGCGCTCCCGCTCGTTGAGGGCGTCGATGGAGGCGGCCAGCTGCTGGCGGAGTTCATCCTCCATCAGCTTGCGCTCGGGGGATTCCTCGGTGCTGTCGGTGGCAAATTCGTCGCCGCCCACCGAGGACATTTTCTGCCAGACAACCTCCTCGTAGGAGAGCAGGTTGAAGGAATAGGTTTGCTCCATTACCCTGTCCAGCTGGTTGAGACTCAGGTTCATTTCCTTGGCCAGCTCCTGGTGGGTGGGCTGGCGGCCCAACTCGGTGCAGAGCTTGTTGTTGGCTGTTTCCAAGTCCCGGGAAAGCTTTCGCAGCCGCCGGGGAATCCAGTCCTGAGCCCGGATGTAGTCGATGATGGCGCCCTTGACCTTGATGGAGGCGAAGGTCTCAAACTTGATATTGCGGGAGACATCGTATTTTTCCACGGCGTCGATTAGGGCGATGATGCCCTGGTTGACCACGTCGTCCAGCTGGGCGTAGTTTTTATAGGTTCCCCGCATTCGCAGGGCAATGCACTTGACCAGCTGGGAGTAGTGCATCACAATATCGTTGCGCAAGCCCATATCCCGGGTTTGCATGTATTCCTCCCACACACTGGGATCCAAGGTTTTGTCGGTTGATTCCTGAATGACTGCTTCCGCCATGCCGCAGCACCTCCCTTCCTAGGGGTTTCTCTATATTTCGGTTCGGTAAAAATCGGTTAAATCTGGACGTTGGCCAGTGCCTGAATTTGGACAGTGGGGTCAATTTCGCTGAAGGAGAGCACCACAATATTGGGGTTGAACTGATCCAGCATTTTCTTGAGATAAATACGCACGATGGGCGATGTCAGCACAATGGGCACGGGGACGATGTCCTTGATGGCGTTGATGTCGTCGATAAGGCTGCCGACGATGCGCTGCACCTTGTCCGGCTCCATGGCCATATAGGTGCCGTGCTCGCCCTTTTTGAGGCTGTTCATAATGGCCTGCTCGATTTCCTGATCCACCGTCACCACCTTGATGACATTGCCCATGACATACTGGCGGGTAATGGTGCGGCGCAGCTTTTGCCGGCAATATTCGGTGAGCAGGTCGGTGTCCTTGACAGAGGGGGCGTAATCGCTGAGGGTTTCCAGGATGGACTCCATATCCTTGACGGGAACACCCTCCCGCAGGAGGTTGGAGAGGATTTTCTGCAAATCGCCCACGGATACAAGGCCGGGAACCACGTCGTCCACAATGGCTTTGTTTTGGCGGGAGACATTCTCCAGCAGGGCCATGATATCCTGCCGGGTCAGCACCTCGTGGATGTGGCGCTTGACAATTTCGGACATGTGGGTGACGATGACCGACAGGGGGTCGATGACGGTGTAGCCGTAGACCTCGGCAGTTTCCCGCAAATCCTCGGTGATCCATTTGCTGGGGATGCCGTAGGCGGGCTCGACGGTGTCGATGCCGTCAATCTCGTCGATGACGTTGCCGGGGTCAAGGGCCAGATAATAATCCACCAGAACCTCGCCGCGGCCAACCTCCTCGCCCTTGATTTTGATGACGTATTGGTTGGGGTTCAGCAGGCCGTTGTCCACCATGCGGACAGTGGGAACCACCACGCCGTATTCCGATGCGAACTGTTTGCGGAACATGACGATGCGGTCGATGAAGCTGCCGCCGGAGCTTTCATCCACGTGAGGGATGAGGCTGTAGCCAAACTCCATGGTAATGGGGTCAACTCCCAGCAGCGTATAGACATTGTCGATGTTTTTGTAGTATTCGGCTTCGTTGAGCATTTCCGGCATGGGCTCTTCCAGGTCGATGCCGGCACCGCCGCCCTCGGCCACAAGGGCTGCCTCGCGGCGGGTGCGGTTGAGGATGAAGGCCAGCACATACAGTGTGCCGGAAATGAGGAAGATTTGGGCCTTGGGGGAGCCGGGAATCAGGGCCATGGCAAGCACCGCGGTTCCGCCGATGGCAAGGGCTACCGGGTAGCCCAGCATTTGGCGGGCAATGTCGCCGATGAGGTTGTCCTCGGAGGAGGAGCGGGTTACAATCAAACCGGTGGCCACCGCAATCAGCAGGGACGGAACTTGGGAGACCAGACCGTCACCGATGGTGGCGATGGTGTAGGTGGTGAGCACCGTGGCGAAATCCATGCCGCCGGAGACCATACCGATGATGACGCCGCCGATGAAGTTGATGAGCGTGATGACGATGGAGGCGATGGCGTCGCCCTTGACAAACTTGGTGGCACCGTCCATGGCGCCGTAGAAGTCGGCCTCCCGCTGGATTTTGGCGCGGCGTTCCTTGGCCTGCTGCTCATCGATGAGGCCGCTGTTGAGGTCGGCGTCGATGGCCATCTGCTTGCCGGGCATGGCGTCCAAGGTGAAGCGGGCAGATACCTCGGCGACGCGCTCCGAACCTTTGTTGATGACGAAAAAGTTGACGAATACGATGATGAAAAAGATGACAAAACCGACCACCGGGTCGCCCTGGATGACGAAGTTACCGAAGGTTTCGATGACCTTACCGGCGGAGCCGCCCTCGGTGAGGATGAGGCGGGTGGAGGAGACGTTCAGGGACAGACGCAACAGCGTGGTTATCAGCATCAGGGAGGGGAAGATGGATAGATCCAGGGTCTCCTTGATGTACATGGTCATGAGCAGAATGACAAAGGAAAGGGTGATATTGAACATGAACATAAAGTCCAGCACTGCCGTGGGCAGCGGGACGATGAGTATGACTATGACAAAGACCAGGAATATGGCAACGCCGTTGTTCAATAGCTTTCGCATTCACATGCTTCCTTTATCTGTAAGAGGCAATGTCCCGCAAATGGGCCGGAACAGTCCCTCGCTTCTATGGTTCCCGCCGGAATCCGGCGCATGAGTGCAATTTTTTGGATGGGTGGGACAATCGCTGTGGGGCGCGATTGGAAAAGGATGGATGAAAATTGACTGCGTGCGGCAAGCCGGTCGAGGGCTATTTGGCCCGGGTGTACAGCCATGCCAGCAGCTCCGCCACCGCCTGGTACAGCTCGGCGGGGATGTAGTCGTCCACCTCGGCCAGTTCGTAGAGGCTGCGGGCCAGCGGTGGATTCTCCACCATAATTATATCATACTTTTCCGCTTCCGCGATGATTTTTTCCGCAATTTTATCCTGTCCCTTTGCCAAAACCTTGGGGGCGAAGTCCTCGTCCAGCGAATATTTGAGGGCGATGGCAAAGTGGGTCGGGTTACGGACGACTACGTCGGCGTCCTGCACCTGCTGCATCATGCGGCGCTGGGCGTACTCCCGCTGCTTTTGCCGGCGGGCGCTTTTGATTTCGGGGTTACCCTCCATCTGCTTGTATTCGTCCTTGACCTCCTGCTTGGTCATGCGGATGTTTTTTTCATATTCCCAGCGCTGGTAGAGGTAGTCCAGGGCCGCCACCGCGCCAAAGGCGATTCCCGTTGTGCGCACCAGGGAGAGAATCTCCTGGCCGGCGTACACGGCACCCTGGTAAAGATCCCATTCCAGCATTTGGGGGACGTAGAAAAATGCCTTTTGGATGTTGCTGTAGAGAATCCAGGTAAGCACCACAATTTTGATGAGGGACTTGACCAGCTCTACCAGTGAACGGAGCGAAAACAGCCGCTGGAAGCCCTTGATGGGGTCGATGCGCTCCATTTTAAACTTGATTTGCTCGTAGGAAAAGAGGAACCGGGTTTGGGCGCCTACCGCCAGGAATATGACCAGGCCAATGATGGCCATGGCGGGCAGGGCCGTGGTGCCTATCAGCACCAAAATCTCGGTCATAATGTTCATGACCTCGCCGGTGCCCAGGACATCCACATTGACAATGCGGGACATTTGGAGGGTGTAGTTTTCCTTGACCTGGCTGAGAAAGCCCCCGATGAAGTAGCTGATCACATAAAAGGAGACTACCAGAGATACGACGGTGGTAATATCCTTGCTCATAAAGATATTACCCTTTTTTCGTTCGTCCTCCCGCTTTTTCGGGCTGGCCTGTTCGGTTTTTTCCTCGTTCTGCTCCGGCATTGTCATCCCCCCTTTGAATCCGAATGGGCGGCCTGCCGCCGTAGAAAGGCCGGCTCCGCCCTGGGGAAGGGACACCCTTTACGGAGGTGCCATGTCGGGGCCGCTATAAAAAGGCCATCCAGGCCTCGTGGAGATATTCAAAGCACAACTCGATCAGGCTCTCGAAGTACCCTGTCATGGGGGCGACCAGCACATACAGCAAGAAAATGCCGATGAGCAGCTTGAATTGTATATTCACCACAAACACGTTGATTTGCGGGATAATGCGCATGATAATTCCCACAGCCATGGAGGTGATAATCTCGATGACGATGACGGGGAGGGCCAGCTTTACGGCAAAAATCAGAATGACGCTCAGCAACTCCGGAAGGTAGTAGAAGCCGTCGAAGTTGAGCCAGGTGCCGCCCACCGGCAGGATATAAAAGGTGTTGGTAATCAGCTTGAAAAAGGTGAGGTGATTGTTGGTGCCAAAGAAGATAAGCAGGAACATGACGTTCATGATGCTGGCGGAAACGGAGATGGAGGTGTTGGATCCGGGGTCAAACGCCTTGGACATGGAAATGCCCATCTGCATGTCGATGGTCTCGCCGCCCACCACGATGATTGCCAGGAACATCCGCAGCAGCAGGCCTGTCACAAAGCCCAGCAGCAACTCCTTGGCCATCAGGATGAGGAGGGGGAAAATCATGGGATCCGCCACGGGGGCCTCGGGCACCACGCCGATTAGCATGATGGACATGACCATGGCGATTCCCGCGTTGACCATGGAGGGGACATTGGCGCGGCCGAATATGGGGTTTAACACCAGCATTCCCACCATGCGCACCATTATCAACATAAAGGTGAGGGCCTGGCTTGTCTCAATCGTCATGGTTCCGCCACATCCTCCGGGAAAGCATCTGTGTTACAGGCTGTCGGTTATCCGTAATGCGCGCGATTTACCCATAAAGCGCTATCATTTCAAAGATGTACACCGTGAAGGCTTTCATCTCCTCGATCATCCAGGGCCCCATAAGCATGAGAATCAGGGCGATGGCGATAAGCTTGGGCACAAAGGTGAGGGTTTGCTCGTGCACCTGGGTGGCGGCCTGTATGATGGCGATGACAAGGCCGACAAGCACGCTGACTATCAAAACGGGAGCGGCCAGCTTCAGCGCAGTCATCAGCGCTGCGCCGAATATTTCCATTACTACGCCGTCATCCATGCCTGTCCTCCCTTTTGACAGATTGCCGCAAGGTGGCGGCGCAAGGCGGCATCCACTGCCGCGAGAGTAGCTGCTGTGCCGCCGGCTGCCTGTGGCTGCCGGCCAGAGTTAGAGGGTATAGCCCATCACCATGGATTTAATCAGCAGGCCCCAGCCATCCACCAGCACAAACAGCATCAGCTTGAAGGGCAGGGAGATGGTCATTGGCGGCAGCATCATCATACCCATGGACATCAGGGCGCTGGACACCACCATATCGATGATGAGAAACGGTATAAACAGGTAAAAGCCCCAGGTAAAGGCCCGTTTGAGTTCGCTTGTCACAAAGGCGGGGATGATGGTAGTCATGGCGTAGTCGTGGACATCCTCCTGGATTTCGGCCTTGGAGATTTCCACAAACAGGTTCAGGTCATCCTCCCGGATTTGCTTGAGCATAAAGTCCTTGAGGGGCACCTGGGCTCGCTCCAGGAATTCCTCGGAGCTGATGTCCCCCTCGCTGAAGGGCTGGTAGGCGTCGGCGTTGATTTCTGTCAGCACCGGCTGCATCACGAAGAGGGTCAGCATCAGAGCCAGGCCAATCAAGACCTGGTTGGGGGGTGTTTGCTGCAGGCCAATGGCGTTGCGCAGCAGGGAAAAGGTGACGATAAACCGCGTGAAGCAGGTCATCATCAGCAAAATAGAGGGCAGCAGCGTCAGAATGGTGAGCAGGAGAAGCACCCGCACTGCATCGGAGCCGCCGCCGTTGATGTTGATCTGGATGTTGGGATCCACTGTGCCGGGGCCACCGCCTACGTCGGCGGAATCGGATGTGGCTACCCCGGGGGATGTCACGGCCGCCGAGGCCGGCGCCGCCATAAGCACGACAACTCCCACAACAAAAAGAAGCAGCAGCACAATACTCCACACTTTACGCTTCATGAAGGACTTGTTCTTCCGGAAGGACTCATTCTTCATGCTTACTGCTCCCTGTTGTTATCTTTCTTGTCCTTGGGGGAAAATATCCCCGGGGAAATGGATTCTCCCTGGCTTGTCCGGTTTTTGACAGAGGCACCGAACATCTGCCGAAAGGTGCCGGTGGAAGGCACTCCACCGGCTTCCTCTTCGTGAAAATCCGGAAGCTCCGAAAGCAGGCTCACGCTCTTGTCTGCCAAGCCGATGAGATAGTAGCTTTCACCGGCCTTGACAATGGCAATTGCGCTCCCCTGCCCCAATGCGGTTTTATCAATAATTCTGACATACTTGCCGGGCCCGTTGGATCCCATTCGCCGCGCGTACCAGCGGCTGCCGTAATATGTCGCCACCAATACGAGGGCAATGACAACCAGCGAGCCGACCAGCTGCATGATGTCCATGAACCCCATACAATTTGCGCCCGCCTTGTTGCTGCAAGGCGTCCTTTCGAGTGGTATGCGTGGAACCGTCGTTGTTCGAAACAGAAGTCGAGTGGTTCATTGGAAGCAGTGGGCTCTTATCCCAGAACTGCTTTCATGGTTTTGGCGATACGGTCGGGCTTGAAGGGCTTGACGATAAAGTCCAGTGCGCCCAGCTTGATGGCCTCCACAACCATGGATTCCTGACCCATAGCGGAGCACATGACGACCTTTGCGTCGGGCTTCATCTGCTTGATGGCCTTGAGTGCGCCAATGCCGTCCAGGTTGGGCATGGTAACGTCCAGCATTACCAGATCCGGGTTCAGCTGCTGGAATTTTTCTACCGCGATTGCGCCGTCGGCAGCTTCCTCCACATCGGTATACCCCAGCTTGTTGAGAGTGTCCTTGATCATCATGCGCATGAAGGCCGCGTCATCGACTACCAAAATCTTACTCATTTTGTCTGCACCACCTATAAATAGTATTTACATTACCATTGAAGCGTCTAATTGTCTATATAAAAATATAGCAATGGATGAAGAAATATTACAGCATCGTCAGGGAGTCTCTGGTTTTCAGGATTTCGGTGACACGGATGCTGAAATTGTCGTCGACTACGACGACGTCGCCCTTGGCTATCAATTGTCCGTTTACAATGACATCTACCTGGGAACCGGCTTGCTTATCCAGTTCCACAATGGTACCCTGGCCAAATTCCAGGATTTCCTTGATTTTGCGCTTGGTGCGTCCCAACTCCACAGTGACCACCACGGGGACGTCCATGACCAAATCGATGTTGCCGGCCTGCTCCGGTGTCAGCTGGGAACTGCCGCCGAAATCATTGTAGTCGTAATCCTTGACCGTAATGGGGGACTGGGCCGCGTACTGCGGCGGGTATTGGGGCGGGTACGGTGCGTATTGCTGCGGCGGATAGGGGGCATATTGCTGCGGCGGGTAAGGTGCCTGCTGCTGAGGGTATGCTCCGTACGCCTGTTGGGCCGCCATATCGGGGGGCTGCATCATGGGAGGCTGTTGGGCCAGACCGGGATCCGCCATCGGCGGCGGTGTGGCTGCCGGAGGCTGCTGCATCGGCGGCGGCGCGTCCATAGTAGGGGCGACCGGTGCCTGAGGCATGGCCTGGGGCGGAGAGGGCTCCGCGACAATCTCTTCCTCCATGGTTGCGGAATCGAAGTTCAGGGACACGTCGATGATTTCCTTGGCCAGGTTTACATCCATCACGCTGACAAATCGGCTTTCCATAATATCCTTGATGGTTATGGTAAACTCGATGGTCATGATGGAGTCGGAGCCGGAGAAATGCTCCTCCTTGAATTCATCCAGCTTGTCGATGGGGACAGTCTGGGGGGTGGAGATGTTGATGGTTCTGCCCAGGAAGCAGGAGAGAACCGTGGCTGACGAACCCATCATCTGGTTCATGAGCTCGCAGATGGCGCTTTCCGCCATCTCGTCGATGGCAAAATCTTCGTCGATTTCCGTCATCATCATCTGGGAAAGGATGGTGCGCACGTCCTCCTTGCGCAGGATGAGGATGTTGGAGCCGGAGATGCCCTCCACATAGCGGATATCGACGGCTATGGCGGGTGTAAACTGGGTAATTTCAAAATCAGCTGTGGCAACCTGTTTGACTATGGGTGTGGTAATGTTGACCTTGTTGTCCAACAGGGTGGAAGCGGCTGTGGCAGCCGAACCCATGCTGATATTCATGATTTCGCCTATCGTATCTATCTCAAGACTAGAAAAGATGGCTTCATCGCTCATGTCATGCTACCCCTCTCTCTTACAGTACTTCTTTGATCTGGATGGCTTTTTTGCCGCGTTGGATGCCCATCTTGCCTTTGAACCAACACGATTTTCCCACATCCAGATCAATAAGGGAATTAACCGGTTTGCTGAGCTGGATCACATCGCCTACATTGAGATAGATGATATCTTTCAGATTCACCTGCGCCTCCCCGATTACACAGCGCAATTCCAGATCGCTTTCCTGAAGGTAATTCATGACCAGTTCCCTACGCTCTTTGTCGCCGGCGCTGTTGATGCGCTTGAGATTGCGCATGTACTGGGAATCGATCTTCTTCAGGATGTCCTCCAGGCATACAGCCGGCACACAGACGCTGGCCGCACCCTGCAGATCCTTCATCTTGATGTCGAGCATCACGACGACGACCGTATCGTCCGCGCTGATGGCCTGCATCAGGCGGGCGTTGGTTTCGATTTTGCGGAAAAGCACGTCCAATTCAAAGTAATTGGACCAGGCGTCCGACATCTGGGGGAATGTCCCCCGGAACACGTTTTCCATCAGGGAAAGCTCAATTTCGGTAAACTCTCTGTCCACATCCAGGCCGTCTCCCGTGCCGCCAAGCAGCCGCTCTATGATGGCAAAAGAAATGGTCTTGGACAGGTCCAGCATGATGGTGTTGGAATCCTCCGAGCTGCCGGAAAACTGGACTTCGCCCAGGGCCATCATCACAGAATCCGGAAGCGCGTTGTTGAAGTCGGAATAACGGGTCTCTTCGATGTGCACGCATTCAATTTCCACATAAAGCCGCAGCATACCCGTCAAATATGAGGACAGCAGTCTGGCAAAGTTCTCGTACACACTGCTGACAATTTTCAGCTGTTCTTTCGTAAACCGCTTCGGCGTACGAAAGTCGTATTCCTTGACTTTTTTCGAAATGTCGTCGACATCCGTGTCCAGATCCATGGCGCCGGTGGTAAGTGAATTCAGCAGATCGTCGATTTGGCTCTGAGACAGTACTTCCACTCTTGTCGTTTCCCCCCTGCACCGTTGCGTATAATATGGCGTTTGAGCAGGATCACCGCAGGCTCAAACGCATGCAGGCAATGGAACGAATGAGCAGGTATGGCTCGTCTGTTCCGCTGCCAACACTCCGCCCACCCGGACGGAACAGGATATTGTATGCCTCATGCCCGTAATCATGGTACCAGACGGACACGTTAGCTTTCAAGCAATTTCTCGTAAACATTATCCAACTGATTTGCGATGGGATTTTCGGCACTGATCAGGATTTCTACCCGGCGGTTTTTGGCGCGCCCTTCCTCGGTTTCGTTGCTCTCAAAGGGCTTCCATTTGCCGAAGGCCACCTGGATCAGCTTTTCGGAATCCACGCCGGAAACATCTTCCAGGTAGCGCAGCACAACATTGGCCCGCTGGCTGGACAGCTCCCGGTCGGACACGGCGTAGTCGGGATCGTTGGGAATGGCGGCCGTATGCCCGTTTACCGAGATCATGTTCACCTCGTGCTCGATGGATTTTATCCCATACCCTACAAAATCAAGAATATCCATATTCGGATTTTTTAGTCTGGCACTATTTGGCTGGAAGAGCATTTCATCCATAAAACGGATAAAGACATAGCCCTCGCCCTTGGCAACCTCCACCGAATCGTCGAGGTTGTTGGCGTTGATGTATTCCCGGAGCGCTTCGTAGATGGAGGAGAGATCCTCGATGTTCAGCTCCGCGTCTACCTCGCCCTTGTTGGCGGCCGATTCGTAGGAACCGTCGCCGGTGGCGAAGATTACAATTTGATCGCTGGACTGGCTGTCGCTGGCAAATGCGCTGACCAGCATGTTGAACTTGGCCGCGTCCAGGGAGGACATGGAAAACAGGAGAATAAAAAACGTAAGCAGCAGGGTAACCATGTCGGCATATGTGTTGAGCCAGTCGCCACCGCCACCGCCGCCGTCACCGCCGCCTTTTTTCCGCCTAGCCATTCCGGACGCCTCCTTTCACGCCTTGCCGTTCCTCCGCCGGGAGGATTTTCCCGCCGGGAGGGGCAAGATCAATATGTACATAGTATTGTATAAAATTGCTTTGCATAAAAATCGACAATAAACCCCAATATATTAATCCTACCATACTTTACACGTTTAGGCAAGCGGTTTGCACTGTGTATAACAAAAAATGTAAATTGAAGAATTTGTGACTGTGGGGATTATTCTCCGCTCTCGCCGTCTCCGGCTTTCTCGCGCTGCTTCTGGGTCAGGTAGGACAGCAGCTTTTCGTGGATGTGGCGGGGGTTTTCGCCCGCCTGGATGGAGATAATGCCTTCGATGATGATTTCCTTGCAGAGCATCTCCTGCTCGTGGGCAAGGCGAAGTTGGTTGGCCATGGGGATAAACATAGCATTCGCCAGCAGAGAACCGTAGAACGTTGTAATCAGGGCGACCGCCATGTTTTTCGCCAGCTTGGAAGCGCCGCCTTCATCCTCAAAGTTCATTTGCGCCAGCATGTTGATAAGACCAATCAGCGTACCGATCATACCAAAGCCGGGGGCAATCGCGGCGCCCTTGTCATACATGCCCGCTGCCTGGGCGTGGCGCCCCTCAATGTTGCTTAGTTCGCTTTCCAGCTGTTCCCGCACCTTGTCGGGCTCCATGGCGTCTACAATCAGCATGACAGAGCTTTTGAGGAACTGGTCGTCAAATTCCGAGACGCTGTCCTCCAGGGCGAGCAGGCCCTTTTTGCGGGCCTCCTGGGACAGGTCGGTCATGATATTGATGTAGTGCAGGGGATCCTGCTGCTTGCGCATGATTACACCGAAGTGTGCCGGTATTTTGCTGAGCAGTGAAAACGGGTGGGATGCAACAATTGTTGCAATTGTGCCGCCGACCGTAATCAGCAAGCTGGTCGGATCCTCAAAGTTTCCCAGGTTTTCAAAGAGAAGCGAGCTGGTTTCGGTGTCAAATACAATACCGAAAAGAACCAGAACAAAAGCCAGTACCAATCCGATTACAAACGATAAGTTCATTCGTCGTTACCTTCCTCTTCCCTGATAATAACCGCCGGTGGCGATGTAAAAAGCCCGGCATACAAGTTCTTCTTATATGCAACCACCGCATCGACAATCTCTTGCGGCGATTCGGCTACAATGAGGATTTTGCCATTGCGGAGGGTTATTACCGTATCCGGCGTCGATTCAACTGATTCGATGAACTCGCAGTTGAGAACAAACTTCTTCTTATTCAGCTTGGTCAGCTCTATCATACCGCCACGTCCCTCGTCGCCCGTAAAGTCCGGGAGGGCACTCCCTCCCGGACGGGCAATATTCCTGTATCAAAAAGTACTATCGCGCATTACCGTTTCAGGTTTACCAGCTCCTGAAGCATTTCATCGGACACGGTGATGATGCGGGTGTTGGCCTGGAAGCCGCGCTGGGTGGTGATCATGTCGGTGAACTCCTGGGACAGCTCCACGTTGGAGAGCTCCAGCATGCCGGCTGTGGTGGCGCCTGCGCCTTCGGTGTCCGCCTTGGAGTAGCGGGCGTTGCCGGAGTTGGGGCTGGACTGGTAGTAGCTGTTGCCTACGGAGTTGAGGCCGTCCTGGTTGGCGAAGTTGGCCAGAACCAGCTTGCCCAGGTAGATGACCTCGTTGGCCTCAATGGTCTCGCCGTTGTAATCGACGCGGCCCAGGGTGACACCGGAGATGGTGCCGTCGGAGCCGATGGAGAAGCTGGTGATGCAGTCCATGATGCTCTTCTCCTCGGAGGTGGAGCCGGTGAGGATTTTCTGATCCTTCAGCTGGGTGGTGAGAATTTTGCTGGCAGGGCCACCGGAAGCGTCGGGATAGGTGATCTCAACTTTTTTGCTGGACTGGGGATCCACCTTGGGGGTAGTCAGTTCGCCGGCTACAAATGCGGCAAAAGTGGCGTAGACGCTGGTGTCGAATACCGCTACGCCGCCCTGATCGTCAGTCACGAAGCGATAGTACCCTTCCTCGGTTTTTGACGGGGTGGCCATTTTGTAGTCGTCGATCATCTCTGTTTTGGAGGGGTACAGGTTGTATTGCAGATCCACCTTGGTGTCGTCTGTCAGGATCAGGTTTTTGGTGGTAAAGAATTTGGGATCCTCCGGATCGTA
This sequence comes from Ruminococcaceae bacterium OttesenSCG-928-L11, assembly GCA_030265885.1. GTDB lineage: Bacteria > Bacillota > Clostridia > Oscillospirales > Ruminococcaceae > WRAV01. The sequence continues at coordinate 16,561 of JAJDGX010000007.1, forward strand.
GACAACGTCTTTGCCGAAGATATCCTTGTAAACCGGGTAGCCGGTTACCGGGTCATAGTAGTTGCCGTCGGAGCCTTGCGCATAGGTGGTTGTGCCATCCGAGCCCAGTGCCTTGTCGTACCGCTCGTAGTTGCCCACCTGGATCGCGGCGTTTTTGGTTTGATAGGTATCGTCGTAGAAGGTGGCCATGCCGAACTCGACGGGGGAAAGGTCGGTTTCCGCGTAGAAGCCGTTTTCGCCGGTGGGGTTCAGTGTTGCGCCGGTGGCATAGCTGGAAATGGGAATACCCATGACAATTTTGCCGGTGTAGTCGGTCAGGTAGCGGCCGTCGTAGCCCAGGTTGCCCATGCGGGTGTAGTAGATGTTCTCGTCGGCGTCCATAACGGCCAGGAAACCGTCGCCGTCTATGTAAACGTCGGTGGCAACACCGGTGTAGCTGCCGCCTGCGTTGCCCATGACAACGTCGATGGTGGACAGCTGGGAGCCGTAACCGATCTGAGTGGGGTTTACACCGCCGCGATTGGTTTCGCTGGCGCGGCCGCCCCGGACCGTCTGGTAGTACACGTCGGTAAAGGTGACGCGTCCGGATTTGAACCCGTTGGTGTTGACGTTGGAGATGTTGTTACCGATAACGTCCATTTTGTTCTGGTGGGAACGAAGTCCTGCAACAGCAGAAGAAAGTGATCTCATCATAAGCGAAATACATCCTTTCACAGTGCGCGGCGGGAAGCCCGTCCGTCATTCGGGGCCTCCCCTAAAGCTTCCTGAAAAGGTCCGGCTTTATAGGATAACCGCGCCATTAATATTGGTAAAAATGCTTTCCTGCGCCTCGGAGCCATCCACCACGGTGACAACCACCTTGTTGGGGACGTTCACGATAAACGCTGTGTTGTTCATGAAAATCAGGGTGTCGGTGATGCCTTTGTCCTGGGCTTTGTCCAGCGCGCTTTCCATGCGCTGCATGTCGGATTCGCTGAGCGCAATGCTTCGCTGCTCCACCCGCTGCATGGCGTGCCTGGACAATGTCAGCGACTTTTGACTGTTTTGCTCGACCGCCTGGCCCAGCATTTCCCGGAACGACTGCCCTGTGACCTTCCCCTGGGGAGATACCCGGGTGGTGGTCGATTGGGGCGCACCGGTGATAATCGGGGTTGGCGGCAACCGGAAGTCCTTCATTGTCGTCTCCTCCTTGAACGGGAACCGGCATAACCGGGTTCCTTTGCGCCGTTCGGCCGTCCATCATCCTGTTGGGCGTTGTCTGCCAATCGGCTATTCGCCATCCGTGTCCGTTTTGGTGTCAGTGTCTTTCTTGGTGTCATCCGTGACAACTATTTCTTCGTCGGCGATCTCCATAACTTTATGCAGATCATACTCTTTTCCATCAACAAACACTTTTGGGTTGCCGTCGGAAAAAGTGACTTTTTCTACCACGCCTGTAATGATTTTCAAGCGGCCGCTTTTTTCGTCCTCTGTGGCAATGAGCACGTTTTTGCCCACATAGGATACCGCGTAGGCGGACATGGTGTATTCCTGCAGATTTTGCATGACCTGCAAGCTGGAAAACTGTGCCATCTGTGCAATAAATTGGGTGTCGTCCACGGGGTTCATGACGTCCTGGTTTTGCAGCTGCGCCACCATAAGCTTCATAAAATCCTCTATACCCAACTCGCTGTCGCCGCGGGTTTTCTTTTTGTTCAGGTTGGAGGTGTCTGTTACACCCGAGGCGCCGAGATAATCACTGATGTTTGCGGTTGCCATGGTTTGCCTCCTTTCTTCGTTGCTGATGTGGGGGCTGTCTGTCTGTTGCGGGTACGGCTACACCGCGTAGTCCATAATTCGGGATTCGTCGCCGACTATCTGCACGGATTCCTCTTCTACCGGTTCCTCCTGCCCAAAGCCGCCGTTGCCACGGGTATGGGATGCGTTGCCGCCTTCGTCGCCCTGCCAGCTTCCCGAGCCGTTCATGTTCTGGAATGCGGCATCCAGTGTTGCTGCACCGGTTCCCGCCGACTCTGTCACAACCTGTACGGAGGTCAGGTCGGGGTTGTGGCTTTTGAGTGTTGCCGCCAGTCCCTCCGCCTGCCGCGAAAGCAGTTCGGATGTTTTGGCCGAGGAGAGGATTTCGACGATAAGCTTGCCGCCGTCAAGCGCCATGCGGATGTCGATTTTTCCCAGCTCCCGGGGGGCAAGCTGCATGCGGAATTCCATCTGATCCCGTTCCAGGTTTTCCAGCACCTCCGTGCGGATTTGCTCGGCCTGCTGGGGGATCTCCGGACGCCTGGGGGCTGCTGTCTGCTGGGTCTGGGACTGTTGCTGCACGGTCTCCACCGTTGCTTCGGCTGTCACAGCCTGGGATTCTGCCGCTGCATCCTGCCGGGACTCGCCGCGCTTGGTGGCGGGGGTTGTCTGGCTGGTGCGAAGAGCGCCTGTTTCCCGCATATAGCTGGTGGCTGTTCGCTCGTTGCGGATGGTGTGGGTTTGAGGCTGTGTCCGCCCGGTGGCTCTGGCCTCCTGCAGTTCCTTCGCCGCCTGACTGACTCGCTCCGCAAACGGATCGTCCTCGGTCTCGGCGTTGTCGGTCGCTGGGGGCTGGGGTTTGGTCATTTCCGGCTCATCGGTGGCCTGCACTGCTTCGCCTTCGGCTGTGGGCGCCTGCACCTCCGTGGTCTCTGTGGAGTCTGCGGTGTTGGCGGTGACCGGTGGTTCCGTCGCCTGTGGCTCGTTGGCTGGCTCTGTCCGGACTTGCTCGGGGGCATCAGAGATAGCGGTGTCTGCGGGCTGTGTGCCGGTGGTGTCCGTGGGTTGGGTCGGTGCTGCCGCCTCACTGGCTGGCTGCTCCACTGTCTCCACATTGACGATGATGCCGTCGGTGGACGGTGCTGCCTCCTGGGGGACGGGTGCGCTGTCGGCCGGTTGCGCGGGAGTTTGGGCGGTTTGAGCGGGAATCACGGTGTCTGCGGCGTCTGTGACGACAGTCTGCGCGGTCTGCCCGGTTTGAACGGTCTGAGTGGTCTGAACGGTTGTCTCGCTGTCATCGCGTCCGGTAATCTCCGGTCGGGTCGGCAGGCCTGTCAGCAGAGGCTCCCCTGTGTCGACAATGGTGGTCGTCTCCACGGCGGCAGTCTCGATGCCGGAAACAGTCGTGTCGGTCGATGGCTGGGATGCTTCCACGGGAACGGCTTCCTGTACGGGGGTATCTACCACAGTCAAGTCCGCCATCATGGCCATCGCCGCCAGATAGGGGGTTGCCCCGTCTTTGGCTTCTGTCTTGGCTTTCCCGGTTTCCTCGGGCTCAGCTTCCTCGGTGGATTCCACCTGTTTGCCGCCGGTTGTCGGGACTTGCTCGGTCTGTCCGGCTGCCACGTCGGTGGGTTGCTGGTCTGCGGGCTGGGGCTGCTTTGTCAGTTTGTCGTTGACCTTGTCCTTGAGCAGTGACTGAAAATCGGTTCCCTCTGTCACCGTTTGGAGCAGCTCCGCCTTTTTGACGTTTGTCAGCAGTTCCAGCTGATTGGATATGCTTTGCATGATTTGCATCACTTCCATTGGATTTTCCCTCCTTTCTATATATAGTGTGGAAATCTATCGGAACGGCTTGCGCCGTTGCCGGCTGCATGTGGGTCGCAAATCGGCATTTCAGCCTATTTGCATATATAAAGAGCGAAATTCGGCGGCGTTTCTTGCTGGGAAATACTGCTGGAGAAATGGATTCATTGCAGTGAATCGCCGGACATCGCGCGTTTGGTGCTCACAAATTCCTCGATGAACTGTTCCTGGGCCTTTGAATCCTTGTACATGTATTCCTTGTATTTTTTTTCCTTTAATTTTTCCATGGAGGAAATTTCCATTTTCGCCTCTTTTACCTTATCCATCTGCTTGTCGATGGCATCCTGCTGCAGCTCAATCTGCCGTATTTTGTTGCGGATGTCCTCCTCCACAGACAGGAGGTAGTTTTTGTGCATCATCATATCCAGCGAGGTCATGCCCTGGACAGCCTGCTCCAGATACGCCGCGGATTTCTCCTTGTGCTCCCGGTACAGACCCGCCAGCTCCGACTGCATGCTCAGGAGCAGGGCGTTCATCTCGGCGAGGATATTGCGCTCCGCCTCGAAAAGCTGTTCTTTGTAGTTCAGCAGCTTTTGCAGGCTGAATTTGAATTTTTTGGCCAAAGGAATCGCCTCCTGGCAGGCCGTGGCTGATGGGATCGAACCGTTACTTCTCCGCCCTAGCGGATAGCCTCCCGCATCAGGGCAATGGTCTGGTCGTACTCAAATTTCTCGCCTACCTTTTGCTGTAAAAAGGCGTTGATTTTGTCGATTTTTTGGGTGGCTCTGTCCAGAGACGGATTGGAGCCCTTCTTGTATGCCCCAATGCTGATAAGATCGTAGTTGGATTCGTACACGGACATAATGCCCCGCAGCTCGTTGGCGATTTCCACCTGGCTGGGATCCACGATGTCGTTCATCAGACGGCTGATACTGCCCAGCACGTCGATGGCGGGGTAGTGGTTGCGGGCCGCTATCTGGCGGGAGAGGATGATGTGGCCGTCGATGATGCCCCGCACGGTGTCGGAGATGGGCTCGTTGGTGTCGTCGCCCTCTACCAGCACGGTGTAGATGCCGGTGATGGAACCCTTTTCAAAGTTCCCCGTACGCTCCAGCAGCTTGGGCATGGAGGTGTACATGGAGGGGGTGTAGCCCCGCGCCACAGGCGGTTCCCCCGAGGCAAGGCCGATTTCCCGCTGGGCCATGGCAAATCGTGTCAGGGAATCCATCATCAGCAGGACATCCTTGCCCTGATCCCGGAAATATTCCGCGATGGCAGTGGCGGCCATAGGGCATTTGAACCGGAGCATGGCGGGCTGGTCGGAGGTGGCGACCACAAGCACGGAGCGCTTCATGCCCTCCTCGCCCAGGTCACGCTCGATAAACTCGCGAACCTCCCTGCCTCTCTCGCCCACCAGGGCGATGACGTTGATATCGGCGTGAACGTTGCGGGCAATCATGCCCAACAGGGTACTCTTTCCCACGCCGGAGCCGGCGAATATCCCCATCCTCTGGCCCTTGCCAATGGTCAGCAGGCCGTCGATGGCTTTTACGCCGAAGGTCATAGTTGTGTCAATCCGGGGCCGGTTCAGCGGGTTGGAATAGAGGCTTTCCACCTCGTACCGGGCCTCCGATTCAACCCCCTCCAAATCGTCGAGGGGCATTCCCAGGGAGCTGATGGTGCGCCCGATCAGCTTTTCGGAAACGGGAATCCGCAGCTTTGTCTTTGTGCCCTCCACCAGGCTGCCCGGGGCAACCCCGGCCAAATCCTCGTAGGGCATTAGCAGCACCCGGTTTTCCCGGAAGCCCACCACCTCTGCGTGAATGGTGGTGGAGCCGTCGGCGGAGTAGATTTTGCAAATTTCGCCGACGCTGGTGTTGGGGCCGATGGACTCGACCATCAATCCGACGATCTTGTCGATTTTCCCCATATATCGATATGCGTCCCCGCGATTGACCCGGTTCAGCATTTTATTGATATCAAGTGCCATACAGACCTCTTCCCCGGCGGATGCCGTGTTTGCCGCCGGCGGCTTTATCCAGGTAAGCAGAAGGGGTTCTCCCACTTACTGGGGTGCGCGTTTTCGCTACACCTCTTCCTCTAAAAGGTTTTCGTTGATGTTGCGGAGCTGGGTATCCAGGCCCATGTCGGTGACGCCCTTGGGGGTTTCCACATACAGAACGCCTTCTCCCATCTCCTTTTCAATGTAGACATTCAGCCCCGGCACCTGCTCGGTCAGCCGGTTGATGATGTCCTCCTGGGCCTTGGCGCCTGTGGGCAGCATATCCGGCGACATGGTCAGGTTCACATAGACCTCCCGGTGGTTGCGGGACAAAATTTCGTGGAGCATATCCACAATTGTATCGGGGTCGGTTTTGATTTCCCTTTGCAGAATCTTGCCGGCGATGGCCACAACCAGGCTGACAAACTCCCGCTCCTTCTCCCGGTACAGCTCCTCCCCAAAGGAGGAAATGTGCTCGATGAGGCCGGCAACCTCCCGCATTTTGGCTTCCATTTCCGGAACAGCCTCCTGCCGGAACGCATCCTCGGCGGCCTGATATCCGCTGGCATAGCCCTCGTGATATCCGGTGCCCCTGGCCTTCTCCGCTTGGCTTTTGGCCTCGGCCTCGGCCTCGGAGCGAAGCTCCTCTATCTCTCTGCGGGCCTGCTCCTGGCCCTGCTGAAGCTCCTGCTTGCGCTGCTGGTACAGCTCGTCGTCCAGCAAATCGGCGTCGTCCCGGGATTGCTGAAAGGCCTCGTATTCCTCGTGGGCCTCCTCGATTTCCCGGTGGACAGACCGCAGCTCCGCCTTGGCCTCCTCCACCTGGGCCAGCATCCGGTTTAGCTCATCCCGGGCCGAGTCGTGGGTGACAGGGGCATTGGGGTTGTGAAAGGGAACGCCGTAGCTGCCCAATACACCGCCCTTGAGAACGGTTTTATCTACCAAGCGGAGATCCACCAGTTGTCGGCCGCCTTCCTCATCGTGCTGCCGGCGGTCATCGACAACCGCTATGGATTTGACTATTCGCGCCAACAAATCACCTTCTTCACGCAACCGGAATCGGTTAAAATCGGTACCCCGTCGGAGTAGGAGCAGCATAATGCCCAATTATGCGCATTATGCAATGATATCGTCGCCGCCGCCCTTGGAGATAACGATTTCGCCTTCGTCCTCCAGCTTGCGGATGATGGCCACGATGCGCTGCTGGGCTTCCTCTACGTCGCGCATACGCACGTTGTGCAGGTATTCCATGTCGGAGCGGACGGTTTCGCCCATGCGCTGAGACATGTTCTGGAAGATGACCTCGTTGACCTCCTCGTTGCTGCCCTTGAGAGCCACAACCAGATCCTTGGAGTCCACCTCCCGCAGGAAGCGCTGGATGGCCATGCCGTCCAGAGACATGATGTCCTCGAAGATAAACATCTTTTTGCGGATTTCGTCGGCCAGCTTGGCGTCCCGCTTGTACATTTCGTCGAAGATGTATTTCTCGCTGCCCCGGTCGATGTGGTTCATGACGTCGGCAATGAAGTTGATGCCGCCCACCTCGGTGAATTCCATGGATACCATGGAGGAGAACTTGCGCTCCAGCACCTTTTCCACCTGGTTGACCACCTCCGGGTTGGTGCGGTCCATTTTGGCGATGCGCTCCACAACGTCGATGCGCACCTCCTTGGGCAGCTCGGAGATGATGGTGGACGCCTGATCCGAACGGGCGTAGGAGAGGATCAGGGCGATGGTCTGGGGGTTCTCGTTCTGGATGGTGGTCATCAGGTTCTTGTAGTCAGACTTGCGGATGAATTCGAACGCCTTTGTCTTGAGAGACTTGGTGACTCTGTCCAGCAGGGAGTTGGCCACCTGTGCGCCGAACGCCTTTTCCAGTACGCTGCGGGCATAGGTCACGCCGCCCTCGGTCACCACCTTCTGGGTCAGACACAGGGAGTAGAAATCGTTGAGGATTTCCTCCACATCATCGGAGCCCAGCTTCTGGATTTTGGCGATTTCATATGTCAGCTTCTCTATTTCTTCCTCGCTGAGATATTTGTAAACCTCGGCCGCAGCCTCTGATCCAAGGGATATCACAATTGTTGCGGCTTTCTGCGGATCGCTGAGATTCGCCAAGGTCATCACTCCTTTTCAATGTATCGGGCGGTGTTGCAGGATGCTATTGCAGCAGCCAGGTTTTGATAAGCTGTGCCACGATTTCCGGGTCGCTGGTGGCCAAATCCCGAATCTGCGTCCGCAGCTTGGCCTCCTGGGTTTCCGGTATGACGATGGGCTCGTAGCCCTCTTCCTCGCCCATCAAATCCAGCAGAACCGCGTCCTCGGCGTACTGGGCTTCCAGCGCCGCCTGCTCTGCCGCCAGCTGCTCCGCCTTCTTCTTGCGGTAATGCAGGATGATCAGGGTGATGATAATCGCTGCCAGCAGCACAAAGAAGAGGGAAATAACCAGGATTCGTGTGGTGTCCGGCGTAGCCTCGGGAACCACATACTCCGGCAGGCCGTTGAACTGGATGTTCTGCACACTGACCTTTTCGGCCGGCACACCGGATGCCTTGGCAACGGAATCGATGATGGAATCCCGCTGAGCGTCTGGCAGGGTGGAGGTGTTGATGACAACCGCCACCGACATGTCCGTCAGGGCGTAGCCGTTGCTGACAATGTCCTGCTTGACCGAGGACACCAGGTAGTCGTACTCGTCCCGGGCCACAAAGGAATCGGCGTCGGAGACGTCTACCTCCTGGGCCTGGTACATGGGGACATCCACATTGTCGTTGGCGCCCACAACCCCTTGAACCGGCCCGGCCAGTCCGCCCAGCTTCTCCCGCTCAATCAGCGCGTAGTCCAGGGGATTGTCCCGGGGATTCTCCTCGTCGATGGGGAAATATTCGATTTTCTGGGTGACCTTGGAGTCGGTGTCCAGCACCGGGTTGACCTCGACCACCACGTTCTCGGCGCCGTATACCGGCTGAAGCAGCGCCAGCAGGCGGCCCTTCATCAGGGCGCTGACCTGGCTTTCCAGCGTCAGCTTGGAGCCGCTGCCAAAGTCGTCGGTGAGAAGGCCCTTGACGTCGCCGGTTTCATCGGAGATGGTGATGTTGTCCTCTGTCAGACCCGGCACCGCCGGCCCCACAATGTTGAGAATAGCCTGCACCAGCTCCGGTGTCATCTTGGCACCCAGGCGCTTTGTCACCTTGACCGAGGCCGTCGGCACCTCGTTGGTTGCCTGTACGGCGTATATGCTTTTCTGCGGCATGCCGATGTTTACGACAGCCTGCTCGATTTCTTCAAAGGTCTCGATGGTCTCCTGCAGCCGGTTCTGGGTCTGATGAATCAGCCGCTGGTTGCGCTCCGACTGGGTGGCCGTCATGCCCGCCTCGTCGTAGATATCGTAGTTGAAGGTGTCGACCGCCACACCGTTGCGGGCCAGCTGCACCCGTATGCGGCTGACGTCGTTTTCGGGCACAAAGATGGCCCCGCCCTGCATACGCGGCTCGATGCCCATCTCTCCCAGGGTGGCCAGCACAGTCGCGCTTTCCTGGTTGGATATTCCGCTGTAGAGAAGGACATAGGTCGTATGGTTCAGAACCAGGACCAGGATGAGAGAAACGACCAGAATCCCCCCCAGCGCACTGAGGAGGATGATTCGTATTTTTCTGGACAGGTTGCCCCACCATTCTTTGATTGACCGGAATATCTCCTGCACTCTTTCCTTCATATACCTAATATGGCTCGAAAGACGCCTCGGTCTTCCCGTCCATTTTCCTCTCTCTCCGCTATGCTATGGTCAGTTCCCGCGCTGCACACGGCTCCGGCTAGATGCTCAACCGCATAATCTCGGAATAGCTGTCCAACAGCTTGTTGCGCATCTGCACCATCAGCGTCAGGCTAAGCTCATATTTCTGGGAATTGGCCATGACCTCGGCCAGGTCGTCCACATTGCCGATGGATAAATCGTAGGAGTCCTGATTTTTGACGGCCTCCAAATTTTCCAGGTTATCCACAGCGCTCTTCAGCACCTCGGAAAAGCTGCCGGCGGCCGGCGAATCGGTCGAGCGGATGTTGGGGCCGCCCCCCACAGGGCCTATGCTGGTAATACCGGACGAAATTGGTATAATATTCATCATGAGAAGCTCCATTTCTGGCCAACGCACAAAAGTAGGGAAAACGCGCAAAGCATTTCTTGGCCCGCAGGCTTTGCGCGGTAATATCAAAGGGATCGGTTCCATCGGCAGCATCTGCGGGAATGACCGCATTGGCTTGCTTCCCGGCATTGCTCCGTGGCATTCTGCGCCGATTCTTTGCTCGGGGAGAATCGCTGCACGGTGATACATCTCTAAAATTTTAACACAAACAGTGGAAATTTCAAATTTTTTTGACAAAAATATGCAAATTTTGCTCCATTTATACATCCCGTCAAAAAATATGGGGGTATTTTTCACACTTTTGTCAATAAATGTATGCCCGCAACTATGCGCGGCCCAGCTCCAGCGCCTTGGAGGCCAGGGCCTTCACAGCTTCAAACGCAGCAATATTGGCGGAATAGGAGCGGGTCGCCGCCATGGCGTCCACCATTTCCACCGTGTTGTCCACATTGGGCATCATCACATAGCCCTCTTCGTTGGCGTCGGGGTGATTGGGGTCGTACACCGGGATGAAATCGGTGGGATCCTCGATGACCTCGCTGACCATGACCCCTCTGTCGGCCACCCGGTCGGTTCGCAGGGTGCTGAGACGGGTCAGCCTTGCCAGACGCAGGGTGCTGGAGAAATCCGGCGCCTTCCCCGAGTCAATTTCCCGGAACACGGAAAGCTTCCGGCGGTAGGGGCCGCCCTCGTCTGTGCGGGTGGTCTCCCGGTTTGCGATATTTTCGGTGATGACATCCAGCCGCTTTTTCTGGGCGGTCAGCCCGGACGCGGCAATGTCCAGTGAGCTTAAAAACGCCATAATTCGTTCCTCCCGGCAGATGTGCCGCGATGTCCACAGGTCATGGCCGCATCAGCCATGAACCGGCGGGATCGCCGCAGTGTCAGGGGCGGTGGTTACCGTCCCCCGTTGATGACATATTTTAAATTGGTGTAGTGGCCCGCGACCTTTTGCTCCAGGGCGTAGTATTGGTACCGGGTTCTGGCCATCTCGATGTATTCGCTGTCCAGATCCACGCTGTTGCCATCTACACGGCCGGCCAGCCCGCCCAGCTCGTATTCCCGGGTGGTGGTGTTCCGCAGCCGGGAAATGGACTCCCGCTTCGGCACGCTGTTCCGCAGAATGGAGTCCATCTCGGTTTTCAGCATGGATTCAAACTCGATCCGCTTTGCCTTGTAGCCGGGGGTATCCTCGTTGGCGATGTTGTGGCTGATGGTCTGCTGGCGCTCCCACAGGGCGCTCATCGCCTTTTCCATGGCGGTGTTGTACACAGAATTGAGATTCAAGCCGACTTCCCCTTTCTCCGCTTTCGATTGCAGGGCCGCCGCACCCGGGTATGTGTGCCCCGAATACGGCCAATGCGTTTGCATATTAATAATGATGTGTGTGTGCAGTGTGCGGCCCGCCACGTGTGTTGACGAGACCAGAATGTGTACTATATAATGTGTGCAGTTATTCTCGTAATTTTCATGAAGATTGGCAGATAATAATTGCCAAACCTGACAAAACGCAGCAAGGCAACCAGCCGTCGATATAACAGCAGGTTGCCGATGTGTTCATACAAAATGCGCAATTATGTATAAGGATATGGCGTTCATCTTGTTGAGTTGCATATTCACTGTCAATTGTCGGCCACAAGCCGAGCCCCAAACAGACCGGGCCAAATACCGCGCCCGGAATCGTCAGCCCCCGCCGCCAGAGAAACGCGACACAACCGCGCGATGCGCATTGGCGCAAGCACGCTTCGGCTTCGGCTTTTGAAACACATTACACATAAACACACACAACACACCCGGCCACACTAACCGGTCACAAAAAAAATGCTGCTTGAGAAATCCATTCCCATTATAAAATAGAGGTATTTGCTTGTCAATAGCTTTCCCGAAAAAATCATGACAATTTCCGTAAAATTTGCATGAATCTGCGCGAAAATTCTTGCTTCCTACAAACTTCGTTATCAAAATTCACCAAATGATAAATGAATTGTTTGCTAATAATATAACCATGCTTTTGCATATTTTTTAAGAATCCCCCCCAAGAGCCGGAGTATTATTCGTTTTAGAAAACCCGTGGGTTGGGCTAAAGTAATGGGAATTTCAGACGAAAATATTTATAGAAAACACACATCACACACTTTCGCGCCGTGCATACCCGATTGGTTATTTACACAAAGCCCCGGGTTGCATGGCATCCAATGGGCGCACCGCCACCCCAGCCCCTTACTTTAATGAACCGGAGTGAAAAAAATGAAAGTTAATCCACATCCTCAGTATAACATATATACAGGCAGAAAGACAGACGCGCCCGTATCTGCCTTTGGCGGTTTGCAGGCCGGTGCGTCCCTGAAAACTGATACCGATTCCATCGCGCGGGGGGCCACCGCCCTCACAGACAAGCAGCTTCTGCTCATGAAATCCGAGGTGCAGAGCTATGTCGCCGCTCCTGCGGGCACCGCCCGGCTGGACTCCATCCGCCAGAGCGTGCAGAACGGCACCTATCACATCCCCACCGACGCACTCGTCAGCGCCATCGCGTACGACGATTAGTCGCCCTGCCCCGCCGGGCCTCTGTTCGGCGGGTTATCAACAGTTCGTGCCAGGCAGGCATGGGAGGTTACCTTGAAGCAAATAATTGACAAATTTTACAGTTATCTCAACGATCTGGCCGACAGCTACCAAAAGCTGTCTGTCCTTTTAAATGAAAAAATCCAGGCGGTTCACACCGACGACCTGCCCCGGCTGGATGAAATCATCGCCGAGGAGCAGGTGTACCAGATGATCGCCCGCGGCTTTGATCAAAACGCCAAAACCTACCGGGATCGCCTCGGGCTGGAGGGCGAGACGCTGAAGGCTATCATCGAGGAACTGCCCGAGGAGCATCGCCCGCGGTTCCGGGAGGTTCACGCCCGGCTGAGCATGCACCTCAACGAGTCGGCCCGGCTCAACGATTCCTGCCAGAAAATGCTGGAGGTCAAGCTTCACACCGTCAACCGCAAGCTGGAGGAGGCCGGCCGGCCACCTGTGGCGCCAACCAATACAGCCAAGCCGAAGCCCGGTATTTTTAATAAGACCGTATAACACACCTTATTAATAATAAGCACTGGCAAAAGATACCGCAAGGCTCTTTGCAGCATATATCCCGATTTGCCTCACTTTCTACTTGAGAAGGGAACGCCGGCGGCGTTGGGGGAATCGAACCAACACAACGCGACACATGGCATGAGTCGCGGACGGCTCCGGCGCACACCATGCAATTGACAGCCCGTCAATCTACTGTGCCGGTTGAATTTGTCGAACAGGGGGAAATACCGCATCATGAGTGTCGTAAGAAAATCTTCATTTTATGCCTTTGAAACTGCCCGCCGCGCTATCTCCAACAGCCAGGTGGGATTGGATACCGTGGGCCACAACCTTTCCAACATCAATACCTCCGGCTATACCCGCCAGCGGGTGGACCAGGTTTCCTGGAACGTCCGGGGCCTTTCTAAATTTACCATCAACGGTTCCTTTTACACCGGTCACGGCGCTATGGCAACCGGTGTCAGCCAGATGCGGGATCCCTTTCTGGACAAGCGCTATCGCTCGGAATCGGCCCACTACGGCGAATACGTTGTGGAGCAGAACATCCTGACCGATCTGGGCAATATCTTTGACGAGGTCGGCACCGAGACCGGTCTCGATCAGGCTATGACCAACCTGCTGGACGCCATCACCAAGGCGCAGCAGAACCCCACCAACAAAGAGTACGCCATGGTGGTGCGCACCCGCGCCGAGGAATACTCCAAGATTCTCAACACCTACGACCAGCAGCTGAAACGGCTGCAAAGCCAAAATCACGAGGATCTTTCCATCACCATCGCCGATGAGCTGAACCCCATCCTCCAGCAGATTGCCGAACTCAACGACCAGATTACCAAGTGCGAGGTGTACGGCAACCCGGCCAATGAGCTGCGGGATACCCGCAACCTGTTGCTGGATGAGCTGTCCGGCTTTATGGATATTACCGTGCGGGAGGAGACCCGCCAGATTACCACCGACATCTCCGTTACATATGTCTCTGTCCTGCTCAACGGCAGCGACGACGGTACCGGAAATCCCATCGAGCTTATCAACCGCGAAAAATATGCGGAATTCAAATACCAGCAGAATGCCGACGGCACAGCCGGCGTTACCGTTATGGACGCAGGCGGCGACACCTACGGCCAGAAAGCCACCGACGCCAACCTGACCACCGGCGCTCTCCGCGCCTATCTGGATATGCTCAACGGTGACGGTACCGCCAACTCCAACTCCAGAACAGTGTCTGAAAGTGCCCGGGGCATCCCCTTCTATCAGGATTACTTGGACACCATGGCCGCCAACTTCGCCGAGGTGCTCAACAGCATCAACACCGCCATCAAGCCCACCGTGGGCTGGACTTTGGCGGAGAACCCCAACTATGTGGCCGGCAGCGGCGAGCCCCAGTATCTGTGCGATGCCAGCGGCGTTCCCCTGCTGTATCAAAAGGGCGACGACGGCAATCCCAAGCTGGATCCCAACTTCCCCAACGCCACACCGCCGGTCTATTTGAGTTATGAGGAAAACGACCTTGTCAGCCCGCCCCAGTGGCAGTACATCTACAAGGATGACGGCTCCGGCACCTTTGTCACCGACAGCGCCGGCGACCCGATTCTGGCCGCCATCGACGAGCACGGCAATCCCAAGAAATCCGGTCTCAGCGGCTACGGCGTCAACGATGCCGAATACTACCAGACCTACATCGCCGCCGTCGACGAGGATTTGTCCAAGGGACGGGATATAACCGGCAATTTCCTGATTGTCAATGTCAGCTCCGGCTCCCAGTACGGATATGTCAAGGATCCCGCCAGCCCCGTCAACGACCCCAGCGACCCCGCCTTTGACGCCGAAAACCCCGTATACCTGACCAACTCACGGGGCAATCCCATCATGTATGAGATGGACAACAACGGCAATCCCAAGGTGGATGAGTACGGCAACTATGTGGAGTATAAAATAAGTGCCGCCAATGTGGGCATTTCCTCCGCGTGGAAAAGCGACGCCCAGGCCATTGTCATTTCCAAGGTAAACAACGACACGGCCAACGTCATTTATGATACCAAGTTCTACGACGGCTTTAAAAACACCAAGATGGCCTTTATCACCGGGCAGACCGAGATGAATTTCCACGACGCCATCTCCAACCTGCAGGGAATTCTTGGCCTAGACACCTCCCTTTCTGCCGATATGCTGGAAACATCCCAGACCATGCTGCTGACCATCGACGATCAGCGGCAGTCCATCTCCGGTGTGTCGGAGAACGAGGAAGCCATCGACATGATGGTGTATCAAAACGCCTACAGCGCGGCCTCCCGGTACATGACAGCTCTGGACGAGGCCCTGAATACCATCATCAACAGCATGGGTCTTGTTGGCCGATAATCGCTGAAGGAGGACAATAGCAGTATGAGAATCTCCAATTTTTCTATGGCGCGAAACTATCGCACCAATTTGACGAAAAACCAATATACCATGTACAAGGCCAACGAAAAGGTGCAGACCGGCCGCCGGTTCAGCACCATGTCCGAGGATGTGTCCTCCGGGCTGCGCGCCTTCCAGGTGCGCCGGAGCCTTGCCAAAAACGAGACCTCCATCGACAATGTCCGGGACGTGCAGACGTTTTACAAATCGGCGGAGGACAGCGTCAACCACATCCAGCAAATCGGCCAGGAGGTGGCGGGCCTCTACACCACCGCCCTCAACGGCACCAGCAAGGAGGATGAGCTCAACGCCATCTCCAAGCAGGTGACCCGCCTGCAGGAGGAGATTCTGACCACCCTCAACGGCCAGTTCTCCGACCGCTATATGTTTGGCGGCACCCAGATTACCTCCGCCCCCTTTGCCACCAACGCCGACGGTTATCTGACCTACAAGGGCGTTGTGGTCAAGGACATCACCGACAAGGACAGCGACCTGTACAAGGAACTGTTTGACGACCCCAGCTACATCGACCTGGGCCTGGGGCTGGAGTTGAACGGCGATAAATCCGAGTTGGTTCCCAACACCGTGTTTGACCGCTCCCTGAACGGTCTGGATATCATCGGCTATGGCCCGGACAACATGTACGACGTCATCACCGATATCCTCAATTCCATGGCGGGCGAAAGCCCGGATCCCAAGCATCTGGATCGGATCAACAGCGCCTACAAGGACACCGCTGTGTATCTGACCAAGCTGGGCGCCGACGTCAACTATCTGGACTTTACCATGGACAGGCTGGAGGCGGACAATCTCAATCTCATCGCCCGGCAGGACGCCCTGGAGTTCATCCCCCGGGAGGAAGCCATCCTGGATTGGCAGATGCAGAACTATGTGTACAACGCCGCATTGTCCATGGGCTCAAAATTATTGCAGCCCAGTTTGTTCAGCTACTTGAGTTAACAGCCTATTTTGGTGTATAATACGTATGTGTAGTGTTTACTGTTTGCACATACCGTCATTCGTTCTCGTTCACATTTATGTTCCTGGGGTGGTGAATATATGAAACCGTTACTGAATATCACAAATGTACCCATTGCGATTGAACACAAAACCACGCGTGCAAAGCTGGTGCAGCAGACAAAGCAGCCCCGCGCCGAAATTACACGGCAAAAGGGTGGACTTGACATGCGCAGCAACCCCGCAAAGGTGAAGATGGACTCCACCGAAATGCGGGCCAGTATGGGGCTGAAAACGCCGCAGCGTTTTTCCAATGAGTTTGCGGATACCGGAAAGCAGGACGCGCGGGAAGCGACCGAACAGCTGGTGCAAAACGGTCAATATATTGCCGACAGCCGTGGGGGGAGTCCCATTGCTGATTTGGCCATGTCCAATTCCATCAAGACATATGAGACTGCTCTGACCTTTATCCCCTCTACCGGGCCGGAAATGTGGACAGAGGGCGGCGAACTGGATATTCAGTACACCGCCGACCGCCTGCAGTTTGACTGGGATGTCAGCACCCGGCCTTATCTGGAGTATGTCCCCCCCAACATCGAATTCCAGGTCACGCAATATCCCCAGGTTGTCATTGAATATCTGGGCGGGCCCATGTATGTCCCCCCCAGTTCCGACCCGGATTATGTTCCGCCGCCGTCCATTGATGTAAAGGGATAATTGGGGCCTTTCATGCCGAATACGCCATTTGATGTGATACATATGCGCAATGCGTTTTTCGCGCATTGCGCTTTGTAATGCGGCATTTCTTTGCCTGATGGCGTCGCGGTCACCTGGCCGCTGCCCCATCTCATTTGTATTTCGCTTTCTGTTTGGAGGAAACGATGATAGTTCATTCTGCTGTTTTCGGAGACATCGATGTCGCAGAGGACAATATTTATATGATGCCCAACGGGCTGTTCGGCTTCGAGGGCGAGGGACGCTATGCCCTCATCACCCGGCAGGAGGATGACGTGACTCTGATGTGGTATCAGGCGGTCGACTCCAAGGTTCCCTGTTTCAACGTATTTGATCCCTTTGAGATCATAGACGGCTATGAGCCTATGCTGGAATCCTTTGATCTGAAGGCCCTGCGAACAGACTCTCCATCCGATTTGCAGTTTCTTGTCATTGCCGTTGTGCCCGAGGATATTACGCGGGCCACCGTCAATTTAAAAAGCCCCCTTGTCCTCAATCCCAAAGAGCACCTGGCGCGGCAGGTAATTGTCCGCAATTCCGATTACCCCATCAAGTTCAGCCTGGTGGAGGACGCCGAGCAACCCTCGCCCCAGCTGTAACGAAGCCGCCCACTACCACGATATCCGGAGGATCACATGCTTGTAATCAGCAGAAGAATCGGCGAATCCTTTCTCATCGGCGAGGATATTGAGGCCACGGTCATCGATATCACCGGCGATAAGGTTGTGTTGGGCATTTCCGCGCCAAAAACCATACCCATTCAGCGGTGCGATGAAATGCTGCCCCACAGCACAAAACGACGGAGCGGCCCCCGTTCCCGGGGCGAGACCGGCACTCCTCCCCTTCGGTAAATTCATACCGTGTTTGGGGGGATGTTTCCCTTCCATCTCTTGACAACAGCCGCCTTTTGTGATATATTTTTTGATGCTGTGTATTTTTTTGCCGAGGTGTGGCTCAGCTTGGTAGAGCGCTACGTTCGGGACGTAGAAGCCGCAGGTTCGAATCCTGTCACCTCGACTGGTATGAAAACCGCTTAAACATCATGTTTATGGCGGTTTTTCTATATCCAAAAACAGAGGTTTACCCTTTAGTTTACCCTTTACAGCTTTTTGCCCCCATTTATATTGATCAGATTGCGCACAAAAGCCGATACCGCCCATTGGGTAGTACCGGCTTATTTTTATGCCTTGTTTTCTGTTGTGACGCTTTTAATGTATCGTTCCATACGTTGAGAGCTTTCTTGCTTCATCTTTTCTGAAACGTGGCCGTATATGTCCAGGGTAAACCCGGCTGCATGATGTCCAAGGTTCTCCTGTAAGGTTTTGATATCATCCCCGCTTTGCAAAGAAGCAACGGCATAACTATGGCGGAGGTCGTGGAATCTGGATTCATCAATTCCTATTTTCCTGACAATACGCTTGAAATTTCCGTACACTGTCTGTCGGGCATAATGCTTGCCCAACTCATCCGTAAAGACCAGCTTCCACGGATTATCCCAGGCCGTCCCTGCCCGTAACTGGTCGGCTGCCTGCCGGGCTTTCCGCTGCCGCAACAGCTGCATGATGTAAGGGGCTGGCGTGATTTTGCGTATCCGGTCATTTTTAGTCGGCACAATCTTATACTGGCCTTTTATAAGCTGCAATTGTTGATTGATGGTTATTGTGCCATCTTTTAAGTCCACCGATTTCCACGAGAGCCCCAATATTTCGCCTTGCCGCATGCCGGTGAATAAATCCACAGTAAAGACCAGTTCAAAACGATTCCCGCTAATTGCCTGCAAAAATGCACTTATGTGGCTGTCATCAAGCGGCTTTATCTCTGGCTTTTCAACGCGGGGCAGCTTGCATTTGGTAGCGGGGTTGATGCGAATGTATCCCAGGTCTACCGCTTGCTCCAGGGCCTTGTGCAGTACACCGTGAAGGTTCCGGGTGGTTTTGGCGGATATGGCTTTTTTATCTTTGGTTCCACGCAGACAGGTATTGTAAAACCGCTGTATTGACTGTGTGTTTAAGTCGGCCAGTTTGACATTACCGATTCCCGGCTTAATCCTGTGTGCCACGACGCCCTTGTATTCGTTCAGGGTGCGTTCCTTGACATCCCCGGGGTAATCCTCCAGCCATTCGTCAAGCCATTGGCCTACGGTCATTTTTGTGGGGTCGGTGTACGTCCCTGTATTTATGTCGTGCTGTACCGCTTGCAGTTTAACCAGGACTTCACTTTGTGTTTTGCCGTAGATGGATTTTTGCACCTGTTTCCCGGTTCCCGGGTCACGTCCGACAGTGTAGCGGGCTTCCCAAGTGCCGTCCTTGCGCTGGCGTATGGTTCCGCTTCCGTGGGCATTACGTTTCGGCATGGGAATCCTCCTCGACCTTGCCGTCTTGCGGAACATCTGTAGCAAAGTTTGTCTGTAATGTTGATTCAAGTTCTTGAAGAACCATATTTAGAAAATCATGTATCAATTCTGACAATTCGATATTATTGCGAGCATAGTGGTAAAATGCTGTTCTTGCAAACTCTGGGCTGCTTGTCCTTTGATTCGAATTTCCCAAACGAAACTTAACATATGTGACTATATCTGAAATGCCAAAAATTTTGTCAATAGCTGCAGATACGACATCAAAAATATCTTCTTTGTATGCTTTGGGAGAGTGTTCATCGTTTAACAAGTTCAAATATTGTAAGATTCGTTCGGTGGCTATGCTTGCATGAAATTCGGTCATGGTTGACAATCTTGCAAATATATGTTCAATATCATTTTCTATTTTTTCCTTACGGCTATTATTCACTACATCGCTTAAACCAAGAAGATAATCCGTTGAGCACTCAAAGTAGTTTGCAAGACTAATCAATGTATCTGTATCTGGTTTTGACCTTCGCATTTCCCAAGACCGTACCGCACCCTCTGACTTCTTTAACACAGCGGCGACTTCCGAGTGTGTTTCTCCCTTTTCTTCACGGAGTCTCTTTATTCTTTCACCCAAGTCCATAATTAATCACCCTTTATTATCATACCATAGATACGTAATATTACGCAATATAATATATCTGTAATGTTGTTACGCACAATCAATTGACTGTCATATAATTACGTGATATAATTACAATGTCGTCAATTTACGCTATAAAACAACGAGGAGGATTTGTACAATGACAATCGAACGTAAGACCTACAATGTACCCGAAATCGCAACAATGCTGGGCATCAGCAGACCGGCAGCATACGACCTGTGCGCATCGGAAGGCTTCCCGGCTATCCGTGTCGGAGAACGCCGTATAGTCGTACCCTGTGAGGCATTCGACCGCTGGATGATTGAGGCCGCAACGGCTCCGAAACAGTGAGGAGGTGAGGTGAAAATGTGGGACGGCGCAAAAAAGAGTACACCAAGCAAAGCTACGAAAGTACAGGGATTTCATGGGACACATCCGCCAATATATATATATCAATGCTGCAATCAAAGGCATGGGCTGAATTGACCGCTAAACAGCAAGTATTATATCTCTACTGCAAGGCACAGAGATATGCGGAGAAGAAAAAGCCATCTGGTGATTTATCGTTTACTATGAATCGTTCAAAGTGGTGTGACCTGTACGGCCTCTACACAGTAGCAAATAACCGTATGTTTTACCGTGATATGGCTGCGCTGATTGGCAGAGGATTCATCATATGCCTTGAATGTGGCGCCATCACCCGTACAAAATCCGTCTACGCCTTTTCGGACATGTGGCAAAATTACGGAACCGACCGCTTTGTAATTCCCCCAGACCACATGACCAAATACATGCTGAATGAAGTGAAAAAACAAAAAGAAAAAGGGGCATAGCATGGCAATATTTATTAAATCTGTGGGAAATTTCCTACAAGGTAGCTTTGCCTAAAATGATACCAGTTGTGGGAAAAATCCTACAAGGCAATTGCATGAAGGCCTGCACCTTGTGGGAAAAATCCTACAAGATAGGGCATTGCACTGTGGGAAATATCCTACAGCCAAAATAACTTTTCGGCAGAATCACGCGGGAAGGTCGCCACACATTATGGCACACAGATCGGCGCATGTGCCGAAAATAAATG
The DNA here is from genome assembly GCA_030265885.1 of Ruminococcaceae bacterium OttesenSCG-928-L11. Taxonomy (GTDB): domain Bacteria; phylum Bacillota; class Clostridia; order Oscillospirales; family Ruminococcaceae; genus WRAV01. The sequence goes on from JAJDGX010000007.1 coordinate 37,487, forward strand.
GGAGAACATATGTTGTTGACTCTATCAAATAGTTTCCAAGTTAGTTGTCAAGATAGTTTCCAAGTTGGTTTCCAAGCACAAAAAAAGACGCCCACCGGTACAACCAACCAGTAAGCGCCATGAGCAGGGAACGCGCCCCACCCAATCACGGTTCTTATTATACCACGGGGCGCGGAATCCTGCAAGAACAGGCGAGCGGTGGTATATCAAAGATACGAACGTATGCCACGGTATACGACAATAGGGAGGCAATTGCATGAGGGATACCGATAGCGTCAAAATAAGGCGCAGCGCGGAATTTACTGCCATATCGCACAAGGTAGGCGGTCACTTAAACGCCCTTCCCCTAGACAGTGAACAGCACAACCGACTTGTGGCGTTGATTGCCGAGCAAGTGATAGAGGCTGAAAGCACGGCTTTTCTCCAGGGGGTAGAGTTGGGTGTGCGGATGGGCAGGGAATGCAGTTCTACACATATCAGCTGATGGAGGTGACATATATCCAGAACGAAAGCCGACTGATCTATGAAATCATGCAGGAATTAGGGAAGCATGGCGCGGTGTTCCGAACCAACGCCGGCAGCATCCGGCTACCCAACGGCAAGGTGTTCCGGGGGCTTCCCAAGGGGTTCAGCGATATCCTGTTTATCGGCCGGGATGGCAAGGCATGCTTTGTGGAGGCGAAGGTAAAGCCCAACAAGCCAGAGCCGGAACAGATTAAGTTTATCGAGAAGATGCAATCCATGGGGTGTTTAGCGGGCGTTGCGTATTCAGTGGACGAGGCGATACATATATGCTCGGTTACAAAAGTCTAAGGAAACCTCAGATTGGCAAGAAGCCCGAAAGAAAAAAAGGAATTTGTGTACACGACTACGCGTGGGGATTCCGGGACAACAAATGAATTGCTCCAAAAAACTCAGGTTTCAGCCTATCTGCAGTGGAGGATGGTGTGCCATTGCAGGGGGGGCGGTCAAAAATGACCGGGTTCCATCCCCACGTGTGGGGACGTTCGTTGCCAAAAGTGGCAACGCAGTTGTGCGATGGAATTCTGTGCATAAATATCTGACCGATGTGGGCGTTGCAACTTCCTGCAACGGCAGTAAAGCCCAGCCCCTGTGCCACATCTTCAAGTTTAAAATCTGGATTTTCGCAGAAAGTTGCGAAAGGCGGGTATATCCATTGCCGGAGATTCGTTGACACGATAACACGCGCACAGGATTTCCTTACGATACGCTCATTATCTCCCCATAAGAGAGAACGTTAATTTGCAAATTAATCCCAGGCCGTCAGAATGATGCCATAAATGCATTTGGCTGTTTTGATTAATAGTTTTGTGGTTGGGGTGAGAAAGTGCAATACAGGGCAAATTTGGTGGGTTTCTGACGATTCTACAGTGAAATGAGCCTATACAGGTAAACCGAGGAGGACGCATGCAGACAAATGAGGAACTTGCTATGTTGGCACAGGGTGGAGACAAAATGGCAATGGCAGAACTGTGGGACAACACGCGGTGGCTGATTCACAAGCTGATGAGCCGGTACTTTCCCCTTTGTCCGCGCTATGGGCTGGAGGTGCAGGACTTGAAGCAGGAGGAGTATCTTGCCATGATGAAGGCTGTGGAGGCATTCGACCCCGACCGTGGATTAAAGTTCAATTCTTATCTGCATTTCTCTGTCCAGGCAGCGGTACACGGTGCATTCGGCCACCGTAGCGGGAAAGCCTCTACCGTGCGGCTTGTTTCTATAAACGAACTGGTAGCGGGTTCCGATGACTTCACTATTGGGGATACACTGGAGGATGAGACAGCCAGCGCCGAGATGGAAAACGTCGTGGAGGGTGCATACCATAAACAGTTTGTTTCCTGCCTGGAGGAGTGCATGAAGGGGATGTTGCCCCGCTATGCCGATGTCATCCGCGCCCGCTACCTGGAGGGGAAAACCATCAAACAGCTGGCGGATGAAATGGGGGTAACTGCTGAACGGGTGCGGCAGATTGAGGGGAAGGCCCTGCGCAAGCTGCGTCACCCGCTATGCTCCAGACAGTTGCAGTCGTTCCTTTACTATGATGATGTCAAAGGGAGCGGCTTCCGGGCTTTTCGTGACCGTGGGTATGTGTCCAAGGTGGAAGTGATGGCCGGGACAAAGTAAGATTCCCCACAGATGGGGGAAAAGTGCTGGCTGAGATGAAATACGATTCGCCATTTGTGGCGAAAGCAAGGGTTCAGATTGGCTCCAGCAGCGAACGGTACCGAATGCTTGCAAATGGTAGCAAATGCTTGCAAATGGTGCCTAATGCATGCAAAAGGTGGCAAATGGCAACGAATGGTACCGAACGCCAGCGAATGGTAGCAAATGCTTGCAAATGGTACCAAGCGCTTCCCCTTGCAACCACCGGCCTGACATGCTACACTGGAATCAACTGCTTTGAGTCATGCCCACACGTGGGCACGCCCATGTTTTCAAGATAATTTCTCACTCTCCCCATCTTACCTACCCTATTGCCACCAAGGCACCCACATCCCCATTACGGATGAGACGATTGACCGGGTGCCCCTGGTGAAGCCCTCCGGCATGGATGACACGCAGGCGGCATTGCTGCAGCTGCGGCACAAGGATTTGCTGCGGGATATGCAGAACGACCCGCCGGGAACCGAGGGCACGGCCTCCTACAGTATGCGGCTGGGATTGCTCGGAAAGCAGAAGGGCGTCCCTGGGGTGTCCAAGGTCGGTGTACTGGATCAGGATGTTCCGTACATTGCCATACATAACCATCCCAGCGGCGGCGGATTTACACATCAGGATGTGGATATGTTTGCAATGTATCCGAATATGCGGGTGTTGACTGCGGTGGGGAACGACGGTAAGGTGTATGCGCTGTCAAAGACTGATAGGTTCAACGAGCCGATGTTTAAAATCGTTGTAAAACGGTTGAGCACCGAGGCAAAAATGATAGGGAATCTTCGGGATTACCAAAAGTTTATGGTTAAATATATGGAAAGGATGGCAGAATGTGGCGTCGAATTTAACGCATGAGGACTACGAGGAACTAAGGCGGGACTTAGCGGCAGCGGAACCGTACTCACTTAACGATAAGGCGCTTATGTTTGACGGGGATATGGATTCATTGAGAATCGCCGCCACGCTGGCAAAGCAAATCCTGGACGAATACCCCGAGGACGAATAACCCCACACAATTTCATACACAACACTCTACCAACCCGGTAGGGTGTTTTTTTATACACAAAATTGGCGACGGGGATTCGGCCCCTCCTGCAGGCGGGGTGGGCTATGTTCCATTTTTGGAAAACAGGTCTGATGACCTCCCCAGCAAACCCCCGCACCGAATGGTACGCCCCCGAAAAATGAGGTGTGGTGGTTCGGACTCGAGAAGTCCGAAAGCACTTTCCCAACTTGCTGGGAAACGGGGAATTTCAGATCCGCCCATACAAAAACCGCCCTACTCATTTCGAGCAAAGGCGGCACATTTTCCGGTTTGATGAACGATGTCCAGAGGGTTCCCGCGTGTGTGAGTACGGCTTTCAGGATGAGGTTGACCATTGGACTTTTTTGTCCGTTGGGGATGGATTCACTGAAAGCATTGATTTCATGAGGGCATAGACTTTCGGTCATTTTTGACCGAAAGTATGGGAGGCCGCCCAGCGACTGACCACCAGCTTACAATTGACATGGCAAAAGAAGTCTGCATGTTTCAATGTGGCAAGCTACACCGTCAATTCGCGGCAATTTGCCGCAAGTCGCCGCAAGTCGCGGATATTTGCTGCCAGACTATGCCGGGGTTTCAGCTTGTGCACCGTTTTAGGCTTCATAAAAA
>JAJDGX010000070.1 GCA_030265885.1 Ruminococcaceae bacterium OttesenSCG-928-L11
AAACAGAAGCATGATGAAATTCTGGCGCTGTCCGATGGGGAAATTGACAGCAAAATAACGCGGATTGTCAAAAATCTTGAGGCACTGGACGCCGAAAACAGCACATGGCGGGAGGCGGACGCCGCCCTTGGAGACTTCGAGATGCTACTCGCCTACCGGGACATCAACACGGCTGCCATCGCGGAGGCCGCCTTCCCCAAGGTCGTGTACACCCCGGCCGCCATCTATCGGGACGCCGAGCCGGAGGTGCGGGACGCGCTGATTCGGGAGCTCAAAAAGCCCGACTGCGAGGAGGCCGGGAACATCCAATCGGCGCTTGCGCTCATCGGGGATGACGTGGTGCAGCGGGCGTTCATGAAGCTGGAGGGAAACCCCCTGCCGTGTCGGGAGAAGCTCTATGTGAACCCATCAGTGTACGCCGAGGCGGGCGGCTGGAGCTTCGACGAAAGCGGGCAGCGACAGACCCTTGTCCACGACACCTGTTACGCCATGCACAGCGACGCGGCGTCCCCTGATAGCGCGGTGCGCATCGGCAAAAAACGGGATGACCGCTGCGCAGTTTGTGGCTGCCAAATGATTGATGCACTGGTGCTGGACAGCCGCGACCCCCGCCTTGCCTTTCTGGGAATTGAGGGTATCCTGCGGGTGCCCATCTGTCCGTGGTGCGCCTGCTTTACTGAGGATAACATCATCCGCTATCAGCTGGATGGCGCCAGCAGCTACGAGGTCAAGATTGACCCTTACTTTTCCGAAAACAAGCTGGACGCAAAATACATCGACGAGATGGACACAAACACATGGGTGCTGGACGAAGGCCCCTCTCCTGTGTACCGCTCCTATGGCGGCGACGAGGCGCCCACCATTGGCGGCATGGCTCAGTGGATTCAGGACTGGACCTACATGACCTGCCCCGACTGCGGCAAAAAGATGACCTATCTCGCATCCATTCCCTGGAGCTGTATCTCGGACGGCTTCGAGGGCACGCTGTACATCGAAATCTGCACCGATTGCAGGGTTGTGAAGGTGCTGCACCAGCAGACATAAATGAGGAGGGAACTACCATGAAATCATTGCCCAGCAAGCTGTTTCCCGGCTGCACCTTTTCTCCGAACAAGGATGTGGGATTTTACGATATCACACCTGCCGGATTTGAGCATGTCATCTCGCTCTATCTTGGGCGTGAGACGGTAAAGGAGGATGCAGCCATTGGGCGGGCAGCCGTATTTTTTGACCGGGCAGCCCATTGGGACACCTTTTGCAGGGAAGCGTTTCTCGCGGCGGAAGAGGGCGGCGAGGACGAGGAGATGATTGCGGAGTATTTTGACTTTTACAGGGAGGAAGTCCCCGAGGTGTTCGGCGTAGAGGACGTTTCTGCCCTTTCGCTGCCCGAAATGGTGAAGAGTCTGACGCTGGCCGGTATGGCTACCCACGGAAGCGGCCCAGAGCAGCGCTTCAACGTTGATTTCACTCTGGGATATGACCAGCTTCTCTGCGTCTATTTTAACAGCGACGGCGAATTTGACCGCATCGCTTGGGAGAGCTGAGGAGTGGGGAGAAAGACTGCCCAACCCGAACCCCTCACCCCGCAGGAGCTACAGGAACTACTTTCCAGCCTGCCTCGTGAGGTTCCCTTTCGCTACTCCAACCGGCTTGTTTTTTACCTTGTCTGGATGGGCGGCTGGATGCTGTTTGCGCTGTGGGCTCTCTTTTTCGGCGAGGACTTCACGAATTCGGTCGCCATCCCCCTGATTGACCGGTTCGACACGGCGGGCTTTGTGGGCGTGATGATATTCATCGTCGGCAGCTATGTGGGGTTCTTTTTGTTCTTCTTTTTCCTTGCGCGCAGGATAACCGACAGGCATGGAACCGCGCATTTCCTCGATGATTTTGCCGAGTTCCACATGGGTGGGTGCAGGTTGGAAATCATCTATGGAGATATCCGAACGCTCAAATATCGCACGGTGCTGAACGCCCAGCACGGCGGCACCGGCTTCGGACCCATGCTGTACCGGCTGCACATCCGCACGAAAAGGCGGAAAATCGTCATCCCTTGCTCCTTCAAGGAGGCGTGGGAGTGCCGCCGTGCGGAGGATATTCCACCCGCCATCGATGCGCTGTGCTTCCAGCTCCATGTCCGCTCAGGCGTGGATGTAAAATTTGTCGCAAAATAAAGGGAGGTCCCATTTTGCTGGAGCTGCCAAAACGAATCTCCACCGTAAAATACAAGGATGGCATTTTTGTCATCGACAATACAAAAGAAATCCCGCTGGAAGCCTTTACGCCGGAAATCATGGCGCAGTTTGGCGCCTGTTCCTCTCTGGTAGGGTTCTACATCGAGGGTTACCCCATGACCGACGAGCTGCTGGAGCCACTGCGGGGCCTTAAAAAGATGGTGAACCTCGGTGTTGTCGGCGGGCAGCTGACCGACCGCAGCTTTGAGGTGCTGGCCACTATGCCCCAGCTGGAATACCTCTGGCTGGCGGGCAATGCGGGCATGACAGGCAGCGGACTGGATGCACTGCGGGAATCCAAAGTGAATGCCCTCGGCATGAACGGTACCTCCCTAAACGACGCGGGCGTGCGGATGGCGGCGCAGCTGCCAAAGCTCTCCTACCTGCATGTGGATGACACTAAAGTTACTTTCGAGGGCATTCTGACGGTGGCGGGCAACAAGCGCATCAAGATATGCTCCAAAACGCTGTTATCATCCGAGCAGATGGATGAGTTCTCCGCAGCCCAACGAGCCGCCGGCAAGAAGAAGCTAACGCTGGATAAGCAGGCGGTGGCCGAGGCGACAGACGCACTCCTGGGTTTCTTTGCCGCCATGACCGACTGGGAGATAGACGCCTACAAAAGAGGGCTCCCCTTTGATGAGGTTCGTCAGCCGCTGCGGGATATCTTTGCCGAGTATGTCAGCGAAAAGCCCCGGGCGGGCTACCGTCCGCTGGGACTGAGCGCCGAGGCGAGCGGTACCTACAGCGGGCACGAAATTATCGATGCGGAGCAGGTAACCAAAAACAAGCTGTACCTGTACACCAGGGATAACGCCGGGAGCAAAAGCTCCTTTCGCTTTCTGATGCGCAATGTGGACGGTGTTTGGAAGATAGACCACGCGCAGGTGCACTGGGACGGCTGGCAACGTTGGGGGCTGTGAATATGAATGACATCATCATAAGACTTGTACTGCTGGCGGGGCTGTTCGCCCTCGCAGTCTTCTGTATTGTGATGGGCATCAAATCAAGGCCCCACAAGCTGAAAAAGGCGCCCGTGCAAATCACCTTCGAGAAGAATCTGCCCCGCGAGCTGGGCGAGCCTCTGGCGGTGCTCTGCAGCACAAAAAGCCAGCTGGTGGCGGCGGTTATCTGGGCGGCGATTCTCGTTTTGGTTATCGCCATGCTGCTGAACGGGCACGGCAGCGTTATCTACCTGATTCCCGGCTGCTTTGGAATGGGGTACAATCTATGGCTTTCCGCAAGGAAGCTGCTGCTCTACGAAAACGCGGTTGTGGTGCAAAGCCTGACTGGCCGCAAGGTCTATTATCTCGATGAAATCGACTGCATTGTCAGCTACAACATTGTGAACGCCTTCAATCGTGGCGTGTCCTACGGGTATCGGCTGCGAAAAGACGGGAATGAGCTTATCTCCTTCCCCAAGGGCTCCTTTCAGGAGCTCGACCGCATCGAGGAGGTCTACCGGCACAGCCCCTATGTCAGCAATATCAGTCAAATGGAGGTAATCTCGTGAAAGAATATCGCATGATGATAGGCGAGGGCGGCGTGTTCGGACTGGGCGGGCCCATCACCCAATGCGGCGTGATGTACATCGGCTGGCACGAGGGCGACAGTCCTATCACCGAGGAGCGGGGGCGGGTGCTGCTCTCCTGTGACGAGGCGACCTATCGCGCTTATGGAAAGCAAATCAAGAGCTACAGCGTGCTGCACATCCGCGGCGAAAAGGACGACAATACCTTTCTGGCAGAGGAATTCCTCGCGGTGAACGCCGCCCCCACCGAGGCGGAGCAGGCATTCCTCTCTCAGGCGGCGCTGCCGGTCACCTTTACCGACCCGCAGTTCGGGGAGTTCACCCAGAACAAGCGGCTGGACTTCTTTGAGGGGAAACTGCGCCACGGCGGCAGGAATATCTCCATCACGGCGGATGAGCGGGAGGACATCGAAACCTTGCGCTGGATATGCGAGGATTTGGATGCATTCTTTGAGCGGGCGGCTCGCTGTGCGGCGGAAGAGCTGCTGGATTTGGGCAACGACTGGTCCTTTGATGCGTGGGAGGGCGAGGAGGCCGACTTCGTTCCTATGACAGCGGAAGACTTCGCGGCGCGCATTTCCCTGACCAGCATCTCCCTTTTGGAAGAAGAATCCTTTTCCCTGTGGTTCAGCGACGATGACATCTTCTGGGGGCACGCCATTGAGGTAGAGGGCAGCAAGGCGGAGGGCTTCACCGGGGCCTCTATGCAGGGGTAGCTGGTCAGCGCCCTATCTGGCATCATGCCGCGCTGGTTACGGGTGCGCGAAGTGAGCAGGTTCAGCGTTACGCTTGCTAAAAGATGGGCCGCTGCAAGATTTCTTCATATATTGATTGGGGTTTCGACTCTGCCGGTTTTTGAGGAGAGCTCAACCGCTGAGGGCGATTCTGTTGTTCCGTATAGCTACGAAACGCAGCTTCCACATATTTGGGGACATTGTGAACTCCCTGCAATCTGCACAAGATGTTGTCGAGCAGCTCTCAGAGGTTTTGACCATCCAACACAGCAGTTTGCTGGTTCGGAGCTTTCCGCCGATAGTTGCATACCTCTGCACAAAGCGTCTGGACAACGAGATTGGCTTCCGCCTGGAACTGGCATCCCTCAGCTTTGCCCTTAGTATTTCCCTGTATTTTTTGCAGCTGATAATAGGCCTGTGCCTCATCGGTAAGCAGCTCAAAAATATGACGCATCTCCTCGTCATCGTCTTCCTGCTCGTCGCTGTAGTCGGCGGTGGGCTGATGATATTGATTCTGATGCTGTTTAGAAATGATGATGTTATCAAGGATATTATTATATTGTCCGGATTTATCACGCACGGCTTTATCGGACGCTACTGTATCGGACACCAAAATACCGGACTGCAAGTTTTGGGAATCGCATGAGTTTTCAACAGGTTTTCCACATGCGAATTCCTCCGGGATATCCGCCGTTGTTGCGAGATGATAGCGGTTTACACCAAACCGGCTGTTTTCATCCCACTGAGGCTCCACCGCGATGTAGCCGTACTCACACAGCGGCTCCCGATACTTGCGAAAGGTAGCTTCTGTAATGTCAAGGTTCCTCAGAATGGTTTTGAGCCGAGGAAACGCAATATCGGTGCTGCCTGTGAAAGAGCAGAAATATGCGTAAACTGCTTTGGATTGGATGCTTAATCGATTGTCCAGCATGACAACCTTGGGGATAATTCCATAGTTATCTTTTGCGGGTTCCAGAATGTAGTAGCGATTATTGAGCTTGGGAATGTGCTCACAACGATATATTCCTTTTCCTTTAGAATTCTGAGATACTTCGTAAATGTGTCCTTGCTGATACACAAATCCTTCAGGATTTTCTCCCGTGAGGGATATGCATACTCCGCATTGCTGACGTAAGTGGCGAGATATGCGTAGATAGCTTTTGCCTTGAGCGGAAGAGTGGGGTCTCTCATAACTGACTGATTCAATTTCCCATATCCACGAGCTGTTTTGATGTCGACGAACATTTGAATTCCTCCTTAAAAAATTCGCGCCACGGGAACATGACGCTATGTAATCCAGAGGGTTTCGGAGGATATTCATGGGAGTGATTTATGTGGGGTGCATAAAACAGCGAAGAACCGCTCACCAAAGGGAGCGGTTCTTCCGATTCATTGTTTATGCGTTTTCGTCAGTTGTTCAAGCTGCATAGCAGCATCTCGATATTGAAGGCATCGAGGACGGCGGTCTCCAGCTCCTTTCGGAATCCAGACCCGACAGGGTGAGCAATGTCCCGATAAGCGCCTGCCCCGTCTCGACGACTCGGCATTGCGACGAACAATCGTCCATTGCCCTCGATGATTTTCAGGTCATGAACGGCGAAGGCATCATCCAGCGTGATGGATGCGATTGCACGCAGGCAACCCTCGTCTTCAAATATCTTTCTAATTCTCACATCGGTGATTTGCATAAAACATTCTCCTTATTAATGTATTTTTACAGAAAAAACGCACGGGTACTTTCGTCAATCTCGTCCTGCTGAATGCCGATGTACCGCAGCGTTTCCGCCGGGCTTGAATGGCGAAATACCGTTTGCAGCAGCGCCACATCGCCGAACTGGCGGTAGTGCCAGTATCCAAAGGTTTTCCGCAGCGTGTGTGTGCCGACATTTTCGATGGAAAGCGACTCTGCGGCATTTCTGAGGATTCGGTAAGCCTGCACCCGCGTGATGGGTCGGTTCCCGCCTTGACGGCTGCGGAACAGATAATCATCGGGCCGAAGATTCTGGCTGCTGATGTAAGCGTCCAGCTCCTGTCGCAGCTGGTGGTTAATCAGATGCACACGGTTTTTGCCGCGTTTTTCCTCGATGATGTTCACATGGCTCCCCTGCACCTGGCCGACCATCAGCTTTAGCAGGTCGCCGATGCGGACACCGACGTTTATCCCCAACACAAAAATCATATAATCCCGTTCCGAACGCGCCCGCAGATGCTCCTTCATCTGTGCGATTTGCAGCTGCGAACGGATTGGCTGAACTCGGTTCACGTTAAACTCCCCCCTTGCGAAAAGGCCTCCCGAGTGTAACCTCGAACTGGCTTGAGATACACTCAGCGGGCCTTTCCGGATGTCAAATAACATATTTCCTTTTACCATGCGGTTTCTGGCGGTTTCCCGGTGTAACACAATTCCTATTGTGTTACACCGGGCCGCTTTTTGCCGCAACCTTACCCGGCGGCTTCGTCCTCGGCTCCAAACTCGGATGCCAGCAAACGCTCCGCCAGTTGTCCGTCCCCTGCCTCATCAACGCAGCTCAAAAACGGGAACTCCTCGGCGGCGATACCAAAATCGATAAGCGCCCTGCCGATTGCCTGTTCCCGGGCTTCCTCCAGGTCCTGCCGCAGCGCCACACCCAGCCCCTGCGCTGTCGGCCTCGTATCTGTCCGCAAGACGAAGACCTCGCACAAAACAAAGACGTACTTGTTCGTCAGCGCGTGTACGCTTGTGGCGATACGCCCGTCAGGGTGGAGATAATTGAACTCCGCCAGACGGCCCTCAGCGCTGTAATACCGGGAGACATCAAACTCACCGCCGAAGACACCCTCGCATTCAGAGATGTAGGGCTCGCGGTTGAAGGCGGATTTCTGGGGAATCGAATGATTCTTCATCGTAAAACTCCTTTCATGATTATTCATCTATATAAAAAGCGCCCGCCTCCAAGTGGAGACGCGCGCTGAATTGTCGAGGAAAATAAAAAAACGGCATAACTACGCCAATAAGACGCAATTATACCGTTAGTTTTAACCCGGTCACCTCTGCTCGACGGAACAGAGGGCCTTACTTAGCCACTGGAAGCGGCCCGAAAAATACATTTGATGACTTAATTGTACGGCGGATTGTTTATAGGGTCAAGTCTTTTTTCTAAAAATATTACAGATTCGTCCTCAAGCTCCGTTTCACCGCCACCGCAGTGCCCATCACCGCGTCCAGAATACGATTTCGCGGTAGTAAAAACTGCATATTTACGATTATAAAGCGATTTCGACATCACCGATAGGATAGGCCTGGCAGGAATGGATGTAGCCGAACTGCTCGTCCGTGTAACGCAATAGCACGCCCTCTGGCATAAATACTTTGCCTTTTACCAGCTTCACCCGACACAGGCTGCATACTCCACTGCGGCAACATACATTCACACGCACTCCTGCACGTTCCAGCGCTGTCAGCAGTGACTCCCCGCTGCGGCCGTCGATGGTGCGCCCATCGTCCAATGTGATTTTGAACACCTCACTGCCGTCCAGCTCCTGCGGCCAGCCGGGCTCATTTTGGATATCCCGCCGCGCGCCAAACATTTCCTGCCGGATTTTTCGTTGAGGAATATTCAGTGAGTCCAGCTCTTTGCGGGTGAACTCATACATCGCCTGAGGGCCACAGATATAAAAGGTTGCGTCGCCGCCAAAACCTTCCAATGCTTCCCGGATTACTTCGGAGGAGATAAAGCCGGTTTTACCCTTGTAACCGGTTTCCGGTGCGGATGCCACGACGGTAAGCGTAAAGTTGGAATGCCGGGCCTCCATGTCCTTTAGCTCATCCAGAAATACGGCGCAGCTTTCGTTGCGGCAGCCATAGATAAGGTGCAGGTTACGGTCTATACCGGAATCGAGAACCTCGCGGCTCATGCTCATAAAAGGGGTAATGCCACTGCCGCCTGCCAGCATAATCATGTTTTTGCTGTGGAAGGCAGGGTTGTAGTGGAATTCGCCGCTGGGAGCGCTGCTCTCAAATTGGTCGCCAACCTGGACGTTTTTCAGCAGGTAGCCGGACACGAAGCCCTGCTCCACCGGCGCTATGGTAAGGTCATAATACCCGCGTTGACGGGGAGACGACGAGATGCTGTAGGGGCGGCTGGTGCGCACGCCGTCAATCTCCACAAAGATGTTAATGTACTGTCCGGCCTGAAAGACTGGAAGATACCCATTTTGAGACACAAAACGCAGGGTTTTTGCGCCGCCGGGCCGGTCGATGATTTCGGACACTTCCAAATTCAACTGTTTTGGATGTAGACGGTCAATAATCGCCTGTGTTTGTCCCCGATACAGACTGGGCCTTTTGTTGTGCGTTCCCAGTACAGCGATTTCAGTATTGATGCGCTCGACGCCTTCGAGCCGGGTAACATATCCTGCCATGATTATGCCCCCTCCTTCATATATTTTCGCAGAATCTCATTGGCGGTATTGAACCCGAGCAGATAGTTGGGGCCAAAACCGCAGTTGCCCACAAATCCGCCGGCAAATTCAAGGTTCGGTATCAGGGACTGCTTCGGGTAGAATGGGCCGGTGGAGTGGAGGTCCTGCTCATAGCCATAGACACAGCCATCGGGAGTTTTCAGATAGCGCATGTGTGTCAGCGGCGTGGCGACCTCCAGCTCCTCGATGTGGTCCCGCAGCCCGGGATAATGGGCCTCCAGCCGCTCCAGGATTCGGTTGGCCGAAGCGTATTTTGCCTCATGATACACTTCTGGGTCCATCTCTATCCAGGGTTTCCCATACTTGAAGCACAGCGCCGAAACAACACTGGTTCCTTCAGGAGAGCAGCGCGGGTCATCCACGGTGTAGCAGGTCATGGCAATGGGGTCATCGGTTATTGGGGCCAGACGGGCATGTTCAAACACGCCGTTCACGTCGTCCGACTCGTAGAAAACATTCATAGACTCGGTGATGCCCAACTCTTCCGGCGGACAGTCCAGTCCGAAAAAACAGGTGAACACCGAAATGCCCGGCTTAAAGGGGCGCAGGATTTCGTCGGCGCCGGCAGGGACGTCATCGGGGTCAAGCAGGTCAAAATAGGTGGCGGTGGGACTGATGTTGGAGACAACCACGTTGGCGAACAATTTGTCGCCGTTCTCGGTCTCTACGCCGACAGCCTTGCCGTTCTCAAGCAGGATGCGCTTTGCCCCGCAGTTGAATCGGAGGGTGCCGCCATTTTCCCGAATGACATCGGCAAGCGCCTGAGAAATCATCTGTGAACCGCCCACAGGATACTGGGGCTTGTATTTCATGTAAATACCGATGCAGAGCGCCAAAATGTAGAAGGGCAGGATGGCCGGCGACACACCCATAAAGAACCAGTAGCCGTTCAGGCAAAGCTGCAATTCCTTATCGGGGAAGAAGTCATCAAGCACCTCCTGGGAGGTTTTCATGGCATATTTGAAGTAAAGAGGGAAGTTTTCGGCCGTGGCATCCTCAGGCTTGGCCGAGGTGATGGACAACCCCTCCTTCATCAAACCAAATGCCAGCTTGTAGAAGTCCCTGATGTTGTCGGCATACTGGGGAAATCGCTCTGATAAACAGGCAATGGCCTCCTCCACATCGGTGGGCATGGTGACATCCAGTTTGCCGGGCAATACCACTCGGTACAGGCTGTCAATAATGGAAATGTCCAGTTTGTCCATGATGCCCAGTGCGTTGAATATTTGCATGGTTGGGCCAGGGTCTTCTACTGTCCCCACCGCGCTCAGTTGATGCAGGGCAACCTCAAACTCGAAGCGTCCCCGCCGGAAACTGGTACCACAGCCGCCGGGAATATTGTGGCGCTCCAGCAGACACACCTTCTTCCCGCTTTTTGCCAGTGTTGCACCGGCGGCCAGGCCACCGTTGCCTGCACCGATGACAATGGCGTCATATCTTTGTTCCATGATAGATGTTTCCCTCCTTGACAAATTAATCACCATCGAATATGCTGTGATTATACCACGGATTTCTTCCATGTTAATTTATTATCAAGGCTTAGTCAATGCGTTATAAACAACTTTGGAAAGTGTGTCAATAAGTTTAAACCGTGTCACTTGGTATAACCAATGCCACAGCGAAAGGAGAATGTGCATGCCGTTTAAGGAAATTCAAGCGCCCTCCCTAAAAGCCCTTTTTATCCGGGAAGTGGAGGGCGTGATTCTGTCCGGGGAATTGCAGATTGGAGATAAGCTCCCCACCGAGCGGGAACTGGCCGAAAAAAATGCGCGTGAGCCGGGCGGTAGTCAATGGGGGCATCACCGAACTGGCTAACAAAGGGTTTTTAGAAGTAACTCCACGCAAGGGCATCCGGGTGGCAGACTATAAGCGATATGGGAAGCTGGACACGCTGGAGGCCATCCTCGCCTACAATGGCGGTCGGTTCACCCCGGAAATGCTGCGCTCTATCCTGGGGGTACGGCGTGCCATTCAAGTAGATATCGCCCAGCTGGTCGCCACTCGTCGCTCTGAAGAGGACTTGGAGACGTTGCGGGGCCTGTATCAGAAAATTGAAGAATCCGATGACCCGGTAACCCTCAGCGAGCTGATTTTTGAATTTGAACATGCCTGTTCGGTCATGAGTGGCAATATGATTTACCCGCTTATCAATTATGCTTTTCGCGCCAGCTATACCCCTTTGATGCTGATTACCTGTAAGCAACCGTTCCGGGACGAACGCATCAGGTGGGTGCGCAAGCTGCTGGGCTTTATAGAGCAAAAGCGCCCGGAGGAGGCCGTCCGGTGCATCGAAGATGGCAACATCTGGTGCATGGAGGCAATTGGGCAAAGCTATTCGCCCGAGGAGCGGTATTTTACCTGATGGATGTGGGGCGTCAGATGAATATTGTCGCTGGAAATAGCGAACGGCATAACTATACTCGAAAAGGTATGGTTATGCCGTTCGTTGTTATCCGGTCACCCCCGCCCGATGAAACAGAGGACCTTAATTAGGCACTAAAAAAGCAACCCTTTACACAGCGGCTTGTTGCAATGCACGTCCTTTTCTTTTAAATATTACAGATTTGTCCTCAAGCTCCGTTTCACCGCCACCGCAGTGCCCATCACCGCGTCCAGAATAATCCTCAGCTCGGTTTCCCCGCATCCGCTCAGCACCGCATGCAGGGTCTGCGGCCGCACCATAAGCGGCGCTGCTTTTATCGAACCGCTGTATGAGCTTTTCGATTTGTCTCCGGCCTGCAAATACCGCTTCCGGGGCAGCGTCAGGTATGTGGACGGCGACGCGGTGATTGACTTCGATTTGAGCGAGCCGGAAACCATCACCCCGGATGGGCTGATATATCCCGATAGCTGGGGCGGCAATTTCGGGAGGGATTACTATCTGCACAAAGTGTTTCGCTCCACTTCCCAATGTGGCGGCGGCCCTGTCACACAGTCCCTGTACAGCACGGAACCGGACGTTCACCCGACTCCTACCGAAACCCTCCGTGCGGAAATCAGTGCCCTGCTCGAAATGATGCAAAGCTCGGAGGCGGATAATGGAACAGAGTCAGGAGCCAGCTTGTGAAATCGTTCGCGGTGAATACTTTTCCGGCGTGAGCGAACCGGCCGTCACCATCCGGAAGGCGACCATCAAATTCAGCGCGGCGTGTTTGCGCAGGCTGGCAGGTGTCGATTATGTCCTGATTTCCGTTTATCGCGCAGAGAAAAGGCTGGTTGTTGAGCCATGCTCGTCCGAACTGCGCGATGCCATCCGATGGAGCACCATGAATCCGGAGAAGCGGCAGCCCAAAGCGATTACCGGCAAGGAGTTCTACAGCCGGATATGCAGGCTCATGCAGTGACGGGAGGATTGTCGCTACAAGGCCTTCGGCAGGGTGAGCAGCGATGGGGATGGCGGCGACATAATTGTCTTTGACCTCGCCTCCGCGCTGGTCTGCCGTCCGGATGCTGACGGCAGGATATCCCGTGAACCCGAATACCCGCAGAAATGGGGCGACGGCTTCGGGATGAGCATCGAGGAGCACCGGAGAAGCCCCCTTTTACGGAGATTTGCGGAGGATACGGAGCTGGTGCTGGCCAGCGCTGCTGAGGTGGATATGCCAACCTATAACAATGATGATATGGAGGACGGTGATGAGCAGTAGTT
>JAJDGX010000071.1 GCA_030265885.1 Ruminococcaceae bacterium OttesenSCG-928-L11
TCAAGTGTTCTGGCAAAGTTTTTTCTCAATCCCAAAGTTGACAGGGAAGAGAAAAAATAGTATAGTATAGAAAAATTCAGGAGAATCACACATTTATGGCTTTGCAAGTGTTTAACAATCGGTTTTTTCATCACTTTAGCCTGGGCTTTTTTAGCGCGGGTTTGTTTGCGTTTGATGAAAAAACAGAATAAGAGATCCCATAAGTGGTTGGTTAAACAAGTTTAAAGCGATTGCATAGATAACCGATGCTTTTGGAAAGAGCATCGGTTTTTTGTTTGGAGGAGATGTCGTGGCCGAGATAGCCGTAAACGCAAAAATCCCTTATCGCGTCCTGGTGGGGCAAGATATCCTGCACACTCTGGGGGAGCGAATAGGTGCGCTGCCCCATCAGCGGTACCACCAGGTTATGGTGATATCCGACAGCAATGTGGCCCCCCTTTATATGGGACAGGTGCAGGCGGCGCTGGCCACGTGCGGATTGGATTTCCATCCCTATGTGTTTCCCGCAGGGGAGGCCTCCAAAGCCTTTTCTGTAGCTGCCGATATCATTTCTGCACTCAGCGGCAAAGGCTTTGGCCGGAAGGATCTGATCATTGCGCTGGGGGGAGGTGTGACCGGCGATTTATCCGGATTTGTGGCGGCCATCTATCAAAGAGGAATCGACTATATCCAGATTCCCACCACTTTTTTGGCGGCGATAGATTCGTCTGTCGGCGGAAAGACGGCTGTGAACATCCCGGAGGGGAAAAATCTGGCGGGAGCATTTTGGCAGCCCCGATTGGTTCTCTGCGATATCCGAACACTGGACACCCTGCCGGAGGACACCCTCATCGACGGTGTGGCAGAGGCCATCAAATACGGCTGCATCCGGGACAAAGCGCTGTTTGAAGCGCTGGCGGCGGGGAACAGGGGATACGATCTTCAGCAGGTGATTGGAGAATGCATCGCCATCAAAGCGGATATCGTGGCACAGGATGAACGGGACAACGGTCTGCGGCAAATCCTGAATTTCGGCCATACTGCGGGGCATGCCATAGAAAAGCTGTCCCATTTTGCCATTTCCCATGGCAAGGCGGTGGGGATTGGAATGGTCATGGCCGCTAGAGCCGGAGAGGCCCGTGGCATCACCCAAGCCGGCACAGCCGAGCAGATTGCCCGGGCGCTCCAAAGCAATGGCCTTCCCACCGAAGCACCGTATTCCGTCGACGACATTGCGCGGGAGTGCCTGGGGGACAAAAAGCGGGAATCGGATTGCATTCACATGATTTTGCCGGAGGCAATTGGCAGGGCCCGGATTGTACCGGTGCCGACAAATGAACTGGCTGCGTTTTACAGGGGGGAATGAGATGGCTTCCACATGGGGAAACACCGTTAAAATCAGCATTTTTGGCGAAAGCCACGGCAAATCCATAGGAGTGGTGCTGGATGGCCTTCCGGCGGGTGTTGCCATCGACCAGGACGCTGTCCGGGAGTTCATGGCCCGCCGCGCCCCGGGAACATCCGAGTTCGCCACCGCGCGGCGGGAAGAGGACAGGCCCGAGATTCAGTCCGGGCTGTGGCGGGGGAAAACGACGGGAACCCCGCTGTGCGCCGTCATCGCCAATGCAGACACCCGCTCGGCCGACTATAGCGATATGGAGGCGGTGGCCCGGCCCGGCCATGCCGATTACACCGGATTTCTGCGGTATTCCGGCCACAACGATGTGCGGGGCGGCGGCCACTTCTCCGGCAGGCTGACAGCCCCCCTGGTATTTGCCGGTGCCGTGGCGGTGCAAATCCTGGCGCAGCGCGGCATTGCGATAGGCGGCCACATCCAATCCATCGAGGGCTGCGCCGACGACGCGCCGGACAGCCTCTCCCTCACACCGGAAGCGCTGCTGCAAACAGCCTCCCGCCCCTTTCCCGTGTTCAGCGCGGAAAGAGGAGCGACCATGCAGGAGAAAATCCGCCGGGCCAGGGAGGAGGGCGATTCCGTAGGCGGCGTTGTTCAGTGCTTTGCCCTGGGGGTGCCGGGGGGAATCGGATCCCCGATGTTTGATGGAGTGGAAAATCGCGTCGCGTCCCTGCTGTTTGGGGTTCCGGCGGTAAAGGGCGTGGAGTTTGGATCCGGCTTTGCCGCGGCGGAAATGCGGGGCAGTCAGCACAACGACGCCTTCCGGATTCAGGATGGGGCGGTGGTGACCGAAACAAACCGGCACGGCGGCATTCTGGGGGGGATTGCAACCGGCATGCCCATTGTGGTGCGGGCGGCATTCAAGCCAACCCCCTCCATCGCCCTTACCCAGAAAAGCGTGGAGTACGTGGCCCTGCGGGACACCGACATCACCGTCAAGGGCCGGCACGACCCCTGCATTGTCCCGCGGGCTGTCCCCTGTGTGGAGGCCTGCGTGGCCCTGGCCCTGCTGGATCTTATGTAGCCTATCCCACGGCAAATTGCTTGCGGTACTGCAACGGCGAGACCCCGCTGCGGCGGCGAAAGCAGTAAATAAAGTAGCTGGTGGTGGAAAATCCGGTCTCCATGGCGATGTCGGTGATGCTGCCGTCGGTGGTGGCCAGCAAAATTTTCGCCTTGGATATTCGCACATCGCACACATAGTCGGAGAAGCTTTTGTGGGCGTGGCGGGAAAAGAACCGGGAAAAGGAGCTGTAGCTTAAATCCAGCAGGCGGGCGGCCTCCTCCATGGTTACAACGCCGCCGTAGTTCCCCTCCACGTAATTGAACACCGCCTGCAGCTTTTCCAGCTCGCCAAAGGCAAGGCCGTCCCCGGCCCGGGGATCCGCTGCGCGAATTTGGCGCAGAATCAGCACAAACAGTTTGCAGAAGCCCGCCCGTATGGCCAACTCATACCCATATTCCTGCCGGACAGTCTCCTCCATCAATTCCTCAATCAGGGCGGGGATCCCGGTGTTCCCCAGTTCATCCTGCAAAAACAGCCTGCGCATGGAGGCGTCCATCATCAAATCCAGCAGATATTTCAGCTCCGACGCCGACTGCTCCGGGGTGAACAGCAGGGAGGGGTCAAATTTGATAACGGCGTACTCGTTGCGGCCGTCGTCCGTGGCCAGCATCCGGTGCACCTCCTGGGAGCGGATGACCACCAGATCCCCCACGCCGAAGGCGAAGGTCGCATTGCCGAGCCCGGCCTCAAAGCGCCCCTGCAGCCCATACAAAATTTCAACATAATTGTGGAAGTGTGCCTGTGTCATTACGCCGGGGCCCACCAGGTGCTGTTTGCGCACCTCAAAGGTGTACACCATGTTGACGCCTGCCCGGGGCTGCTCAAAATACGCTTGCATCCCATTTCCTCTCCTGCGCAAAATTTTGATAGTTTCAAACAAAAACATTATATCATGGCGCCCCCGAATATGCTATAGTTTCAGTGGAAGAACAGGGGGTTCCGCCGGGGCTGCTCTCTTGGCGGAATACTACATCTGAAGGAGTGTTTGAAATGGATTCCAAACTGCGTATCGGCATTATCGGGTGCGGCGGCATCGCCAACGCACAGCAACCCCGGTCGTCATCTTGACCGGGGTTGCGTCTCTATTTCGCCCGAAATCCGGGTGGTATCCACGGAGTGAGTTAGGGAGTCCAGAGGGGGTCACACCCCCTTTGGCGGGGTTTGGGGCAGCCCCCCATTTCAAATGCATCCCTCTACATCCCAGCATCCAACCGCTCACGGATCTCCTTAATCATGTTTTCCGAGTTAACCACAGTGGGCTCAATGCCTTCACACAGCCCAGCCAGATCCTTGGTCATAACACCTTCCTCCAGGGTACGGATGCTGGCGGCATCCAGCTTATCGGCAAAGGCGGACAGCGCAGCGTTGCCGTCCAGTTCCCCCCGCTTGCGGAGAGCGCCGGTCCATGCAAAGATGGTGGCGATGGGGTTGGTGGAGGTCTCCTCCCCTTTCAGGTGGCGGTAATAGTGGCGGGTAACGGTGCCGTGGGCGGCCTCGTACTCATACTTGCCGTCGGGGCTCATCAGCACGCTTGTCATCATGGCCAGGGAACCGAAGGCCGTGGAGACCATATCGCTCATGACATCGCCGTCGTAGTTCTTGCACACCCACAGGAATCCGCCCTCGGAGCGGACAACCCGGGCCACCGCGTCGTCGATGAGGGTGTAGAAATATTCAATCCCAGCCTTTTCAAAGGCGGTCTTGTAATTCTCGTCGTAAATTTTCTGGAACAGCAGTTTGAAGGTCTGGTCATACTGCTTGGAGATGGTGTCCTTGGTGGAAAACCACATATCGATCTTCTCATCCAGCGCGTACTGGAAGCAAACATGGGCAAAGGATTCGATGGAGCTGTCCTTGTTGAACATGGATTGCAGAACACCGGGGCACTCAAAATCGTACACGGTTTTCCGGAATGTCTCGCTGCCGGCTTCATCGGTGAAAACCAGTTCTGCCTTCCCCTTGCCGGGAACCCGATATTCGGTGGCGGCATACACATCGCCATAGGCGTGACGGGCGATGGTGATGGGCTTTTTCCAGGTACGGACAGTGGGCTTAATGCAGTCGATGAGAATGGGGGTGCGGAACACCGTGCCATCCAGTGCGCCGCGAATGGTGGCGTTGGGGCTCTTCCACATATCCTTCAGCTTGTACTCCTCCACCCGCTGGGCATTGGGAGTGATGGTGGCGCACTTCACGCCGACACCGTACTTTTTGATGGCCTCTGCCGAATCCCTTGTCACCTGATCATTGGTCTCATCCCGATGGGGAAGCCCCAGGTCGTAATACTCGGTTTTCAGGTCGATATAAGGCTCCAGCAGTTCATCCTTGATCATTTTCCACAGAATGCGGGTCATTTCGTCGCCGTCCATCTCCACCAGCGGAGTGGTCATTTGAATCTTTGCCATACTATGTCACGCCTTTCCAGCTTTATTTATCCTATTGCTCCAGCAGTTCCAGCAATTCCTGCTCCGACAGGATGGTAATTCCCAGTTCCTGGGCCTTGGTCAGCTTGCTGCCGGCGTCCTCACCGGCCACCACATAGTCCGTTTTCTTTGAGACACTGGAGGCCGCTTTGCCGCCTGCATCCTCGATGCGCTTTTTGGCGTCGCCCCGGGTCAAGGTGGGGAGCGTGCCCGTCAGCACAAAGGTCTTGCCCGCAAGGGTGGTTTTGGTAGGGGCGGTGTGGCATTCCATGTTGACCCCCGCCTCCCGCAGCCGGCCAATCAAATGCCGGTTGCCGGAATCGGCTAGGAAGGTCACCGTGTTTTGCGCCATGATGCCGCCAAAGCCCTCAATGGCCTCGATTTCCTCGGCCGTGGCCTCCAGCAGCTTATCCATTGTGCCGAAATGCCGCGCCAGCAGCTGGGCAGCCCGGGCGCCAATGCCCCGAATCCCCAGGCCAAACAGCACCTCTCCCAAATCGCGGGACTTGGATTTTTCGATGGACGCGATGAGATTGGCGGCACTTTTCTCCGCCATGCGCTCCAGTTCCCGCACGTCCTCCACCTTCAACACATACAAATCCGCCGGTGAGCGGACAAGCTCGCTTTGAACCAGACTTTCGATGATGGCTGGGCCAAGGCCGTCAATGTCCATAGCATCCCGAGAGGCAAAGTGAATCAGGTTGCGCAGCAGCTGGGCCGGGCATTCCAGATTGGGGCAGCGCAGCACCGCTTCCCCCTCCTCCCGAACAGCCTTCGCCCCGCAGGACGGGCATTGCTCCGGCAGCCGGTACGGCTCCACGCCCTCCTGATGGCGCACAACGGCGATGACCTCGGGGATGATGTCCCCCGCCTTCCGCACCCGGATGACGTCGCCGACAGCCACCCCCAGTTCGGTGATAAAATCCTGGTTGTGGAGCACAGCTCGGGTCACGGTGGTTCCCGCCAGTGTGACGGGCTCAAAGGTAGCCGTCGGCGTCAGAGCGCCGGTGCGGCCCACGTTGATCTGAATGTCCAGCAGGGTGGTGTCCTTTTCCTCCGGCGGATATTTGTAGGCGGCCGCCCACCGGGGAAATTTGCTGGTGGCTCCCAGTATTTCCCGCTGGGCAAAGCTGTCCACCTTGACAACCGCGCCATCCATGTCAAAGGAAAGCTGTCCCCGATTGTCACCGATTCGCTTGACCTGCTCGACGACATCCTCCATATTGTCGAACACGGCGTAGTTGGGCGATACCTTGAAGCCCTGCTCCGCCAGATATTCCAGCGACTGCCGGTGACCGGTCAGTTCCCTGCCCTCAATGCGCTGGATGTTGAACACGTAGATGTCCAGTCCCCGGCCGGCTGTGATTTTCGGGTTCTTTTGCCGCAGGGAGCCGGCGGCTGCGTTGCGGGGGTTTTTAAAGGGCTTCTCGTCGTTGTTTTCCTGGGCGGCAACCACCTTTTCAAAGCTGCGGCGGGGCATAAACACCTCGCCTCGAACCTCCAGCAGCGGCACCGGATCCCGCAGCTTCAGGGGGATGGAGCGGATGGTGCGCAGATTCTCTGTCACATCCTCCCCCACCCAGCCATCGCCGCGGGTGGAACCCCGCACAAACACGCCATTTTCGTATTCCAGCGCGACGGAAAGGCCGTCGATTTTCGTTTCCACCACATACAGGGGATTCTCCACCCGTTCCCGAACCTTCCGGTCGAAATCCAGCAGCCCCTCAAAGGCAAACAAATCCTGCAGAGAGCCCATTTGCACCGTATGGGTCACCGGCGCAAAGGTGTTGCTGGCGGGGCCGCCCACCCGCACCGTAGGCGAGTTGGCATCGGCAAACTGGGGGAATTCCTCCTCCAGATCCAGCAGTTCGTGCAGCAGCTTGTCGTACTCGTAATCCTCGATTTCGGGGTCGTCCAATACATAGTAGCGGTGGCCGTGGTAGTTCAGCAGCTCCCGCAACTCCCCGATTCGGCGTTCCGCCTGGCTTGCGTCCATGTTGCAGCTCCCTTTGCTGTGACTTGAATGATCGCGGCGCACATCGATGCGCGCCGGTGCGATTTATGGCAACCTTTTATCAGAAAACGGGCAAAAAACGCACAAAAACCTGTGGTTTTTCAGTTTGTGAATGTTTTGTCTATCTGCCCGCTTTTTTGAGAAAGATTGATTGTATTATAGCATATTCCCCCGGCGGGATCCACAATTCCCATCGCTTTTTCGATGGAAAGTGGTAGAGTGGTGCTCTGGGGCAAAGAGAAAGACGGGATGTCTGAGCAGACATCCCGTCTTTCCCTTTGTCCCAGAAATGGGGATTTGTACATGCTATGCCAGAGATTTCAGATAATCGATGCAGATCTTGGCCTCGGTCAGGCCGTCGGGGGTCAGGGTTTCGCTTTCCACCACCATGGGGACACCCATGGCGACGGCTTTGCGGTATACATCCGCTACCGGAGCCGTTCCCTGGCCCAGAGGCATGCCGCGGCGATCCTGGTAGCCGTCCTTGATGTGGATGTAAATAAGGCGATCCTTGAGGGTCTCCATCATCTCGATGGGGTTTTGTCCCCCGGCGTAGGCCCAGAAGGTGTCGATTTCCAAATCCAGTGTGGTGCGCTCCAGCAGCTGCTCGTAGATCATGGAGCCGTCCTCGTTGGGCTTGAACTCGTGGTCGTGGTTGTGATAGGCCAGGCGGATGCCCTCGCTTTTCAGCCGGGGCTGCAGCTCGTTGACCTGTGCGACAAAGAGATCCAGCTTTTCCTGGGACTTCAAATCCGCCGCGGGGATGATAATGTTGGTGTTGCCGATGGCCTTGTGATAGGCCACAGTTGCCTCAAAATTATCCCGGGGCTCGTCGATGCGGGTGTGGGTGCCGGATACGGTGAGGCCGTATTCCTTCAGCCACGCGGCGATATCGGCGGCGGGGATATCAAAGAAGCCCGCAAACTCCACCGAGGTGTATCCCATGGCCGCCAGCTTCTGCAGCGCCCCCCTCATGTCGGTGTTGGTGACGTCGCGAACGCTGTACATCTGAATGCCGATTTTCATGCTGTAACATCCTTTCCAAGAATGGAGCGTGTAGGGTTTTAGTGGATTTTTAGTCGTTGAAGTAGTAGGGCTTGCCGGTTTTGGCGGATTCGTAGATGGCCTCCAAAATCTCGGATACGACACAGGCCTGCTCCGGCAGGACGACGGGGTCGGTGTTGTTTTTGATGGCGTCGATCCAGCGCCTGGCCTCGGTGACGGGGGGTGTCATCTGCACACCGTCGTAGAAGGCCACGCCGCCCGCTTTCAGCTCGGGCTTGATGTCCACCAGACGGCCGAACTCGTCCTTGTTGATGGTGACGCCGTTTTTAATCTGGGCACCCGCCTTATCGCCGTGCAGGGCCACGCTGCCCTCCTGGATGGGCTCGCAGGTGTTGAGGGCCCAGGTGGCCTCCAGGTTGATGGTGGCACCGTTTTCCATGACAATAAAGCCAAAGGCGGCGTCCTCCAGGGTGTGTTCTTTTTCATCCCAGGGGCCCCAGGGATTGGCGCAGTCGGGGTTGGTGATCATCTTGTATTTGGTGCCCACAACCATTTTGGGCTTGTAGTTGTTCATCAGGTACAGGGTCAAATCCAGGGAGTGGGTACCGATGTCGATGAGAGGGCCGCCCCCTTGCTCATATTCGTTGAGGAACACGCCCCAGTTGGGGGTTCCCCGGCGACGGACGGCAAAGGCCTTGGCGTAGTAAATATGGCCGAGATCGCCCCGGTCGATGACGTTTTTCACGTAGGTGCTCTCCGCCTTGTGGCGATGCTGATAGCCGATGGTCAGCTTCTTGCCGGATTTTTTGGCGGCTTCCACCATGCGGCGGGCGTCGGCGGCGGTTTTGGCCATGGGCTTTTCGCACATGACATGCTTGCCCGCCTCCAAGGCGTCGATGGAAATCTCGGCATGGGAGCGGTTGGGGGTTAGCACGTGCACCACATCGATGGTTTTGTCCTCCAACAGCTTTTTGTAATCGGTGTAGACCTTGGCGCCTTCGGCACCGTATTCGGTGGCGGCCTTTTGGGCCCGTTCCTCGATGATATCGCAGAACGCGACCATTTCGACCTCTTTGTCAAATACCTTCAGAGAGGGCATGTGCTTGCCGTTGGCGATGCCGCCGCACCCGATAATGCCGATACGCAGTTTGGAATCCATTTCAAACACTCCTTCAGATGTAGTATTCCGCCAAGAGAGCAGCCCCGGCGGAACCCCCTGTTCTTCCACTGAAACTATAGCATATTCGGGGGCGCCATGATATAATGTTTTTGTTTGAAACTATCAAAATTTTGCGCAGGAGAGGAAATGGGATGCAAGCGTATTTTGAGCAGCCCCGGGCAGGCGTCAACATGGTGTACACCTTTGAGGTGCGCAAACAGCACCTGGTGGGCCCCGGCGTAATGACACAGGCACACTTCCACAATTATGTTGAAATTTTGTATGGGCTGCAGGGGCGCTTTGAGGCCGGGCTCGGCAATGCGACCTTCGCCTTCGGCGTGGGGGATCTGGTGGTCATCCGCTCCCAGGAGGTGCACCGGATGCTGGCCACGGACGACGGCCGCAACGAGTACGCCGTTATCAAATTTGACCCCTCCCTGCTGTTCACCCCGGAGCAGTCGGCGTCGGAGCTGAAATATCTGCTGGATTTGATGATGGACGCCTCCATGCGCAGGCTGTTTTTGCAGGATGAACTGGGGAACACCGGGATCCCCGCCCTGATTGAGGAATTGATGGAGGAGACTGTCCGGCAGGAATATGGGTATGAGTTGGCCATACGGGCGGGCTTCTGCAAACTGTTTGTGCTGATTCTGCGCCAAATTCGCGCAGCGGATCCCCGGGCCGGGGACGGCCTTGCCTTTGGCGAGCTGGAAAAGCTGCAGGCGGTGTTCAATTACGTGGAGGGGAACTACGGCGGCGTTGTAACCATGGAGGAGGCCGCCCGCCTGCTGGATTTAAGCTACAGCTCCTTTTCCCGGTTCTTTTCCCGCCACGCCCACAAAAGCTTCTCCGACTATGTGTGCGATGTGCGAATATCCAAGGCGAAAATTTTGCTGGCCACCACCGACGGCAGCATCACCGACATCGCCATGGAGACCGGATTTTCCACCACCAGCTACTTTATTTACTGCTTTCGCCGCCGCAGCGGGGTCTCGCCGTTGCAGTACCGCAAGCAATTTGCCGTGGGATAGGCTACATAAGATCCAGCAGGGCCAGGGCCACGCAGGCCTCCACACAGGGGACAGCCCGCGGGACAATGCAGGGGTCGTGCCGGCCCTTGACGGTGATGTCGGTGTCCCGCAGGGCCACGTACTCCACGCTTTTCTGGGTAAGGGCGATGGAGGGGGTTGGCTTGAATGCCGCCCGCACCACAATGGGCATGCCGGTTGCAATCCCCCCCAGAATGCCGCCGTGCCGGTTTGTTTCGGTCACCACCGCCCCATCCTGAATCCGGAAGGCGTCGTTGTGCTGACTGCCCCGCATTTCCGCCGCGGCAAAGCCGGATCCAAACTCCACGCCCTTTACCGCCGGAACCCCAAACAGCAGGGACGCGACGCGATTTTCCACTCCATCAAACATCGGGGATCCGATTCCCCCCGGCACCCCCAGGGCAAAGCACTGAACAACGCCGCCTACGGAATCGCCCTCCTCCCTGGCCCGGCGGATTTTCTCCTGCATGGTCGCTCCTCTTTCCGCGCTGAACACGGGAAAGGGGCGGGAGGCTGTTTGCAGCAGCGCTTCCGGTGTGAGGGAGAGGCTGTCCGGCGCGTCGTCGGCGCAGCCCTCGATGGATTGGATGTGGCCGCCTATCGCAATGCCGCGCTGCGCCAGGATTTGCACCGCCACGGCACCGGCAAATACCAGGGGGGCTGTCAGCCTGCCGGAGAAGTGGCCGCCGCCCCGCACATCGTTGTGGCCGGAATACCGCAGAAATCCGGTGTAATCGGCATGGCCGGGCCGGGCCACCGCCTCCATATCGCTATAGTCGGCCGAGCGGGTGTCTGCATTGGCGATGACGGCGCACAGCGGGGTTCCCGTCGTTTTCCCCCGCCACAGCCCGGACTGAATCTCGGGCCTGTCCTCTTCCCGCCGCGCGGTGGCGAACTCGGATGTTCCCGGGGCGCGGCGGGCCATGAACTCCCGGACAGCGTCCTGGTCGATGGCAACACCCGCCGGAAGGCCATCCAGCACCACTCCTATGGATTTGCCGTGGCTTTCGCCAAAAATGCTGATTTTAACGGTGTTTCCCCATGTGGAAGCCATCTCATTCCCCCCTGTAAAACGCAGCCAGTTCATTTGTCGGCACCGGTACAATCCGGGCCCTGCCAATTGCCTCCGGCAAAATCATGTGAATGCAATCCGATTCCCGCTTTTTGTCCCCCAGGCACTCCCGCGCAATGTCGTCGACGGAATACGGTGCTTCGGTGGGAAGGCCATTGCTTTGGAGCGCCCGGGCAATCTGCTCGGCTGTGCCGGCTTGGGTGATGCCACGGGCCTCTCCGGCTCTAGCGGCCATGACCATTCCAATCCCCACCGCCTTGCCATGGGAAATGGCAAAATGGGACAGCTTTTCTATGGCATGCCCCGCAGTATGGCCGAAATTCAGGATTTGCCGCAGACCGTTGTCCCGTTCATCCTGTGCCACGATATCCGCTTTGATGGCGATGCATTCTCCAATCACCTGCTGAAGATCGTATCCCCTGTTCCCCGCCGCCAGCGCTTCAAACAGCGCTTTGTCCCGGATGCAGCCGTATTTGATGGCCTCTGCCACACCGTCGATGAGGGTGTCCTCCGGCAGGGTGTCCAGTGTTCGGATATCGCAGAGAACCAATCGGGGCTGCCAAAATGCTCCCGCCAGATTTTTCCCCTCCGGGATGTTCACAGCCGTCTTTCCGCCGACAGACGAATCTATCGCCGCCAAAAAAGTGGTGGGAATCTGGATATAGTCGATTCCTCTTTGATAGATGGCCGCCACAAATCCGGATAAATCGCCGGTCACACCTCCCCCCAGCGCAATGATCAGATCCTTCCGGCCAAAGCCTTTGCCGCTGAGTGCAGAAATGATATCGGCAGCTACAGAAAAGGCTTTGGAGGCCTCCCCTGCGGGAAACACATAGGGATGGAAATCCAATCCGCACGTGGCCAGCGCCGCCTGCACCTGTCCCATATAAAGGGGGGCCACATTGCTGTCGGATATCACCATAACCTGGTGGTACCGCTGATGGGGCAGCGCACCTATTCGCTCCCCCAGAGTGTGCAGGATATCTTGCCCCACCAGGACGCGATAAGGGATTTTTGCGTTTACGGCTATCTCGGCCACGACATCTCCTCCAAACAAAAAACCGATGCTCTTTCCAAAAGCATCGGTTATCTATGCAATCGCTTTAAACTTGTTTAACCAACCACTTATGGGATCTCTTATTCTGTTTTTTCATCAAACGCAAACAAACCCGCGCTAAAAAAGCCCAGGCTAAAGTGATGAAAAAACCGATTGTTAAACACTTGCAAAGCCATAAATGTGTGATTCTCCTGAATTTTTCTATACTATACTATTTTTTCTCTTCCCTGTCAACTTTGGGATTGAGAAAAAACTTTGCCAGAACACTTGA
>JAJDGX010000072.1 GCA_030265885.1 Ruminococcaceae bacterium OttesenSCG-928-L11
AGAAATTTAATCGCTATGACCTGAAAGTCTATCACAAAGCCCTAGGTGACTTTATTCATGATTACAACAAATTGTGCACAAGTGAAGAAAAGGTGCGGTTTGTCCTTATTCCAGAAATGCATAAAGATGGTGCATGGCATATGCACGGCCTTCTTACCGGAATCCGTTCAAAAGATCTCGAAATCCCTGAATATATCCAGAAACGCAACAAAAAAACAGGTGAAATCAGTATGGTAAAGAACACAAAAAAATATGCCGTCTGGAAGCAATATGCGAGGAAGTTCGGCCATATTTCTATCGGTAAAATCGGTCATCAAGGTAAGACTGCAAATTACATAACTAAATATATTACTAAGGAAATGACTAATACTGTAAATGAATACGGTGCATCTTCGTATTACTGTAGCCGAGGATTGAAAAAAAGTGAGTTGCTATATCGTGGGACGGATGTGCATATGTCTGAACCATATGACTATGAACGCCCTGATGGCTTCTGTAAGGTTAAATGGTTTCCGGATGCCGACAGTTTCACCAAAGCTGTAAAAATTGGAGATGATGAAAATGGTTGAGCCACGTGGTCGAGTTCTCGTGCATCAATATTTCTACAAGCGTCTTTCTGAAATCGATGAAGAGGAGCGGGAAGTTATTCGTGCAATACGCACAAAAGTAGCCTTAGTTCCTTTATGTGATAAATTGCGGCAGTTAGATATAGAAAAGCGTGTCATCATGCAAGTTTACGATGAGTTGAAACTGCTATATTGGTAACTACCAATTTCGCTAAAGCACAAAGAAACGACTCCAATTTCGCTAAATCGATATTTAACGAATAAAAGAAACCGCCATTTCCTCCTCATCCATGACCAGAATATGACATATCCAGCATGTATTGTTCACAATGTTGGATATGTTTTAACAAATGTCACAATAATCCACGTCAAAAGTTTGATTTATCCATTTAACCATAGCGGCAATGTGTCTATACTATAAAGGAAAGGATATCCTGCGTCCTTGTCTGCGAATGCATGCGCAGGCAGGTCATACGAACCGAAAAACGGGAACAATACCAATCTCCCCATCCAAACGGGAACACAGATTGGCATATGCAACGGAGGAAACGTGGCTATGGCGAATGCAACAAAGCTGGAGAAAATGAAGTTTATCCTGGTCGGCGCCGGCGGCTTCGGCGAGTTCTGGCAGAAGCTCTTTATTCCCCGCATGAAGGAGTTTGCGGTACCGGTGGCAGCAGTGGACGTCAGCGAGGAGGCGCTCCAGTGCCCGGTTCGCAACGGCACGCTGGATGCTTCCAAGTGCTACACGGATATTGAGACCGCCATCGCGGAAAATCCCTGCGACTTTCTGGTGCTGGTCATTCCGCCCCAGCACAGAATGCAGTACATAGACGTGGCCATCAAGCACGGTCTCCACGTCGTCTGCGAAAAGCCCATGGCCGACACCATGGAAAACGCATGCCTCATCTACAACAAGATGAAAAAGGCAGGGCTCAAGGTTTCCGTCACCGTCAGCCACCGGATGGAGCAGAACAAGCAAAGCCTGAACCGCCTGCTGGACGAATCGCGCTACGGCAAGCTGAACTACATCATCGGTCGCCTTACCATGAAACGGGATTTCTCCCGTCGCGGGGCCGACCGCACCTTTGAGGAAATGGTCAAGGGTTCCATTCCCGGCGGCCTGCTTCACGAGCTGGACACCTGCCGGGGTCTCAGCCGCTCCAACGCCAAGTCGGTGTATGCCAGCATGTGGCGGTTTGAGCCGGGCGACGGCAGCCTCGGATCCTCCATGTTTGCCACGGTAGAGATGGAAAACGGTGTGCGCTGCTTTATCGAGCACAGCCACGCCAACGCCACCGAGTTAAACGGCTGGGCCAGGGAGTTTTACCGGGCCGAATGCGCCAACGGCACTGTGGTCATCGACAAGGACACCCTGACCGCCGACTGTGATTTGGGCTTCCCCAACCCCACCCACGCCGACCTGCCCCTGGATACCGACAGCGAGCTGTGGGATCACGCCAAAATCGTCCACGACTTCTGCGCGTGGGTACAGGGCGGCCCCGAGCCGGAAACATCCATCCGCGACAACATGTACTGCTGCGCCCTCACCTTTGCCGCCGTGGAAAGCGCCCTGTCGGGCCAGACCGTGGACGTCCCGGCCTTCCTCGCCAAATACGAGAAGCAGTACCAATTAAACCTTGCCGAGTAACAGTGGAACGTACAATCTACAAAATCAGCGAGCGGAGGAACAAAGGGCGCCGGTAAAAGGGAACAGGACAAGGGTTGCCGCACAGCAATAGCGGTCGTCATCTTGACCGCTATTGCGTCTCCCTTCCACTCGGCACCCAGTTGGCACCCACGAAGTGATTTGCGGGGATCCAAGGGGGATCATCCCCCTTGGCGGGGCAAGGGCAGAGCCCTTCTAAATGCGCCGCAGGCTCCCCTATTCCTTTCAACGGAGGTTTACCATATGAACGAGCTGGCTCGGGGTGTTTCCGCCCCTGCAACGAAGAAAGCCATATCGAGACGCGCCGGGCTGTGGAAGAGGATCAAGCTGCAACGGACGTGGCTGTTGTTTTTGCTCCCCGCGTTTTGCCTGGTGCTGCTGTTCAACTACATACCCATGGTGGGCCTCGTCATGGCCTTCCAGAACTACCGCGCCAATCTGGGCTGGTTTGGCAGCGAGTTTGTCGGCTTCACCCATTTCCGCGCGTTTCTGACAGACCCGGAGTTTTACCAGGTACTGGGGAATACCCTGAAAATCTCCATCCTGCTGCTGGTTTTTGCCTTTCCCGCGCCCATTCTGCTGGCGCTGTGTCTCGACAACATCCGCAACGAGAAGTTCAAGAAGGTCACCCAGACCATCTCCTACCTCCCCCACTTTATTTCGTGGGTTGTTATGGCGGGTCTTGTCTACCGCATTCTCGATGTGGACACCGGCATTATCAATGTCATTGTGCGGGCCCTGGGCGGGGATCCCATCCCCTTTATGCGCAGCCCGGAGATGTTCGTTCCCATTGTAGTGGTGGTCGACGTCCTCAAGGAGGTGGGGTGGAACTCCATCATCTTCCTGGCCGCCATCACCAACATTGACCCCAGCCTCTACGACGCCGCCACGGTAGACGGTGCCGGCAAGCTGAAAACCATCCGCTACATCACGCTGCCGGGCATCGGCCCCACCATCGGCACCATGCTGATTCTGCGTGTAGGCAGCATGATGAACGTCAACTTCGACATGATCTTCAACCTGCGCAATCCCATGGTGAACAATGTGGCCAATGTCCTGGGCACCTTTGTCTATGAAAAGGGCATCCTGCGGGGCCAGTTCCCCTACGCCACGGCGGTGGGACTGGTGCAGGGCCTGGTGTCCGTGTTCCTGGTATTTTTCAGTATGCGGGTAGCCAACAAGGTTTCCGGCGAATCCTATATTGTGTAGAAAGGGGAAATGGCAGTGGCTATCCGTCAAACCAAAACCGAAAAGGCCGCCACCGGCGTCTTTTACCTGTTTATCATCGGACTGTGCATCATCACCCTGTACCCCTTTATCTACGTGTTCTGCTACTCCATCAGCGATGGAGCCGCAGCCGCAGCCACAGTCATCACCGTATACCCGGTAGGCCCCACCCTGGAAAACTACACCGCCGTATTCAACGACAAAAACCTGGTCAATGCCTTTATTGTGTCGGTATCCCGTACGGTTCTCGGCACACTGTGCACGCTGTTTGTCACCATGCTGGCGGCCTATGCCCTCTCCAAGCCCAATCTGGTGGCAAAGAAGTTCATCATGTGGTTTTTCATGATCACCATGTACTTCAACGCGGGCATGCTGCCCAATTTCGTGCTGATGACCAAGCTGAACCTGCTGAACAATTTTTTGGTGTACCTGCTGCCGGTTATGTTCAGCACCTATTACATGATCATCTTCAAGTCCTTTTTCGAGCAGATACCGTCCTCCCTGCTGGAGTCCGCCGTGCTGGACGGTGCCAGTGAGTTTGTAGTGTTCACCCAAATCGTCATCCCCTCCAGTACAGCCGTTATCGCCACCATCGCCCTGTTCGCCGGGGTGTGGCAGTGGAACGCCTACTTCGACGGTATCCTCTACGTGTCCGAGCCCAGCCTGCAGCCTCTGCAAACCCTGATGTACCGCATCCTGCAGGGCGAACAGGCCTTCAGCCTCTCCCAGATTGCGGCAGCGGAGCAGGGGGCCCGCCGGGTCACGTCCGAGGGCATCAAGATGTCCATGCTCATCGTGTCCACCGTACCCATCCTCTGCGTCTACCCCTTCCTGCAAAAGTACTTCGTCAAAGGAATCATGCTAGGCGCCGTAAAAGGATAAAGACCCTCCTTTTCTTTTGGTAAAAAGAAAAGGAGCAAAAGAAAACCAACCGCTCCGCGATTCCCTACGGGTGTGTCGCAAAACTTACCATACTTCGAAGGTTTTGGAGCGGCATATTATCATAGGAGGGATTTTTTGTGAAAAAGACCATTCCCGTACTATTGTGTTTTGCATTGCTTATCAGCATGTTTGTCGGCTGCACCGGCGGCCAGACCGAGCAGACCAGCTCTCTGTCCTCCACCGCCGGGGGCCAGACTTCCACTGCGGCAGGCGGTTCTGCGGCAGCCTCCAACGAGGATCTGCCCTGGCTGACCTACACCTTCCTGGACGTCCGCAACACCATCCAGCCGGACGGTGAAAGCTCCAAGGACGCTGTCACCCCCTATCTGGAGGAAAAGTTCCGCATTAAAATGGATTATGTAACCTTCGGCGAGGGCCAGGGTGCCAAAGAGCGCCTCAACATGATGATCGCCGCCGGCAACCTGGCTGACGTCATCCTGGTTCCCAACCCGGATCTGCCCTGGCTGGTCTCCATGGATGTGCTGATGCCCCTGGACGACTATGTCGACCGCATCCCCACCATGCGCAAATGGGTCAACGAGCTTGGCTGGAAAATGATGACCTTTGACGACAAGCTCTATGGCCTGCCCAACTACGGCCAGCCCAATCTGGAGGATCCGGAAATCGCCGCCATCATTGCCGACAGCGATAAGTTCTACTATCCTCCCTCCTCCGGCAGCCTGAAGGTCAACGAAAAGATCCTGGAGCAGGCCGGGTACAAGTTCAAAACCCTGGCGGAAATCCAGGCCCAGTGCGAGAAGGAAGGCCGCCGCCCCACATGGGACGATCTGGCCCTCGACCCGCCCATCGAAACCTTTGACGATTTCGAGAAGCTGCTCTATACCATCCGCGACAATGTCAAGACCGATGCCGGTCTGCCCGTCATTCCCCTTTCCATCAACGACTGGGCCATTCTCCACATCCAGAACCTGTTCGCCCCCTCCTCCCAGTGGTGGCGCAACCCCGAAACCAATGAAGTGACCGGCTACGTCAATCACCCCTGGGCCAAGGACGTCTACCGCGACCTGGTTACCTGGGTGCAGGACGGCATCCTCGACCCCGACTACCTGGTGCAGAAGCAGGAGCAGATGCAGGAGAAATACGCCTCCGGCCGCGCCGCCGTTCTGTACAGCGTACCCAATATGATGGCCTGCCGCGACGCAGTCCGCACCGCCAACCCGGGCTATGACTTCCGCCCCCTCCGCTGGCCCACCACCAAATACGGCGAAACCGTCAACTACTCCAACCACGCCGTAGACGGTGTGTACCCCTGTGGCTTCGGCAACATGGTCATCAACAAAGACTTTAAGGAAACCGAGCGCCTCCTGGATTACTTCGAATACCTGTGGAGCGAGGAATTCCTGGACATCATCACTTGGGGCCCCGAATCCGCCGGCCTGTATGAGGTTGTCGACGGCAAAAAACAGTTCCTGGACGAAGATCTCTTCCAGTCTGTGCGCACCGGCACCAAAACCCCCGACGGCCGCGCCGCCTCCACCTACGGCATCTATGACTGCATCAACTACTACTCCTACTCTGCCCGCGCCCTTTTGGGTGCCCCCATGCATCCCTTCAACTACAAGAATATGCTGGGCAACTACCCCGTCCAGGTGGACGCCTACACCAACCTGACCAAGCTGGTGGGATCCGAGGGCGTTGTCACCGACGGATCGGTGCTGTCCTCCGGTTACGACGAGCTGACCACCACTCCCACCAACTGGTTCGCCTACGACTTCCGCAGCAAGGCCATCGCCGAGCTCATCGCCACCAAGAGCGACGCGGAATTCGACGCCGTGTGGGATAAATGGGTGGCCGACTTCGAGGTCAACGGCAAATACAGCGAAGCCCTGCCCTACATGGAGCAGCGCTACGCCTCCCTGCTGGATTAACCTGCCAACACTCTTGGACGAAAAAAATCACCCTTTCGCTTTATTGTATTTCCCCACATATCCGATATAATGAGAGGAGGCGCCGCGGGAGATAGCCTCCCGCGGCAACTGATATGAGTAAAATTCGAGTCACAGTCTGGAGCGAGGGCCTCGACCCCAAACTGGAGCCCAAGGCAGTTGCCTGCTACCCCGACGATATCAACGCCTGCATCGGCGGCTTCCTGTCCCGCCACGACGATTTACAGGTGACCCTGCACACCCTGAGCGAGCCGGAAAACGGCCTCTCCCAGGAAATTCTCGACAACACCGACGTCCTTATTTGGTGGAGCCACCTCTACAACGACCAGCTTTCCGACGAAGCGTCGAACCGGGTGGTGGAGGCTGTCCTCAACGGCATGGGGCTGATGCTGCTTCATTCCAGCATGGGCTGCAAGCCTGCTCGCGCCATGCTGGGCCGCAACTCCAACGGCGGCAAATACCGGGAAATCGGCGAGCGGGAGCGTGTATGGGTCGTCAACCGCAGCCACCCGATTATGGAGGGCCTGGAGAAGGAATACATCGACGTGCCCCAAAGCGAGATGTACGGCGAGCCCTACGGCATGGCCACCCCCGACGACATCCTGTTCATCAGCTGGTTTGAGGGCGGAGAGGTTCTGCGCAGCGGTGTAACCTGGCACAAGGGTGCGGGCAAGATCTTCTTCTTCACCTCCGGCCACGAGGAATTCCCCACCTACCACCTGCCCGAAATTCAGAAGGTAATCACCAACGGCACCCGTTGGCTCAAGCCCACCCACACACCGGGCCTCTCCTTCCGGGGCAATCTCGACAAGGTCACCCCCCTCAGCCCCATCAACCTGGAAGGCAAATAGAACTCCCCAAAAAAATCCAGCGAGCGGTTCATCGGGATTTACCCCGATGATTAGCGAGCGGACGGGACAAGGGCGCCGGTAAAAGGGAACCAATCACAGACACACGCACAGCCAACCCGGTCGTCATCCTGACCGGGTTGGCGTCCCCATTTCGCCCATCACCCGGCTACCACCCACGAAGTGATTTGCGGGGTTCCTAGGGGGATCATCCCCCTAGGCGGGGTTTGGGGCAGAGCCCCATTCAAAATCGTTGCTTCCCCCACGAAAGCCCCCCGCAAGTCCCCCCTCAGGGCAAGGAGACCAGCCCATGAAGCTACGCAGCAGAACGGTTCAACAGCGGTTATTTTCATCCTATTCCATCCTCATCGCCGCCATTGTCCTGGTGGGGGCGGCCACCTTCTTTTCCATCCTGTTCAACGAGATCGAAAAGGAAATGGCAGAGTACAACGACGTCATGTGCCTGCGGCTGGCCAACCAGCTGGACATCGAGGTACAGCGGATGGACGAAGTGGCAAAGCGGATCATCTTCACGCCGGATATCCGCGATTTGTTTGCGATGGAATTTTTGCCCTCCCAACGGGAGGAACGCTACGAAAACCAGCTGCGCCTGTCCGAGAAAATCGTCAACGTCTCCGGCCTGGTGTACCGGGTGGAGCGCGTCACCCTGTTCTCCCCCGGCAAGCGGTTTCTCACCGTCAACGGCTACGCCTCCATCGAGGAACGCCGCCTGGAGGAAACCGAGGTGGAATGGGGCAACGAATTGGCCCATTTCCAGCGCCGCCGCCTCCTTCTGCCGCCCCACATCACCGAAGCCGGGTCAAAGGGCCCGGTTCTCTCCCTGATCCGGGAACTGGCCATGCCCTTCCGGTTTGAGGGGAAGGCCTATGTGGAAATCCAGCAGTCCTACTCGGTGTTCGAGGACATTGTCAGCAGCAACCACACCGGCACCACCGACCCCGGCTGGGAGCGGTACCGCCCCACGGTATACGTATTCGACGAATACGGCCGGCTGGCCTACCCCTGGCAGGAGGTGGAGGACGACAGCATCGCCCGATACCGGGAGCTGGCCCGGCAGCGGGCTGCCACTCCCGACGGCATCCATATCCGCTATGGCGGCCTGTTTCACAACGAATCCATCTCCATGGCCTACGCCCCCGACGCCCGGTGGACAGTCCTGCTGGTAGACACCCAAAAATACATGGATCGCTCCATCGGCGCCTACACCGTTGGCATCGCCCTGTGGGGTGTCCTTATTATATTTTTAGCCCTGCTGCTGTCCTATTTCATCGCCCGGCGCATCACCAAGCCCATTCGCCAGGTGCACCAGTACATCCGATCCATCGACCCCCTGGCCCTGCCCAACGGCACCTCCGGCGGCATCCGCCAGGTGGACGACGGCTACAACGAAATCGAGGAGCTGAACATCTCCTTCCAAAACCTGTGCGATGCGCTCAGCCAGTCGGTGGAGGAAACGGTCAGCGCCCGCACCTACCTTGTACAGGCCAAGCTGCTGGCGCTCCAGTCCCAGATGAACCCCCACTTCCTCTACAACACCCTCTCCGCCATCAGCATTGTGGCCGAGGACGAGAACGCTCCCCAGGCCGCCCGGATGACCGTGTCCCTGTCCCAGATGCTCAACTACGTCTCCTCCGACAGCACCGAGCTTGTCACCCTGGAAACGGAGTTGGCCCACACCCGCAACTTCCTCAGCCTGCTGAAAATCCGGTACGAGGACGACATGGACGCCCAGTTCGATATTCCGGCGGAGATGCTTCCCCTGCAAATCCCCAAGCTGGTCATCCAGCCCTTTGCCGAAAACTGGTCTAAATACGGCATGAACGGCCAGTCCGTCTGCCACATCTGGATCGCCGGCCGTCGAGAGGGAAACACCTGGACAATCACCATCCGGGACAACGGCCCCGGCTTTTCCCCCCAGGTTCTGGAGTGGTTCGAGGCCCAAAAGCTGGCCGTGGAACGCCACGGCGAAATCCCCGACCTTCGCATACACAAGATGGGCATTCTCAATATCTATGTCCGCCTTTGGTTCCTATACCGCGACAACTGTATCTTCCGCATAGAAAACCTGCCGGAGGGCGGGTGCATCGTCACGATTGGAGGGCTTGTACTTGGAACAGACGACTCTGGTTCGGATTCTGGTTGTTGAGGACGAGGCGCTGATGCGCCGCAACATCGTCCGCAAGATAAGCGCCGTCGGCCCCTCCTTCCGGGTGGTGGGCGAAGCGCCCAACGGCAAACGCGCCCTGGAGCTCATCGGGGAACTGCGCCCCCATGTCATTTTCAGCGACGTCAACATGCCCCTGATGGACGGCCTGGAGTTGGCCCGCGTCCTGCGGGAGGAGCAGCCCGACATCCGCCTTGTCATCATCAGCGGCCACCGGGATTTCGAGTACGCCCGGCGGGCCATCCAGTTCGGCGTGCGGGATTACCTGCTGAAGCCGGTAGAGCCCGAAACCCTGGAGCAGGTGCTGCGGGAACTGGGCGGAGACATCCAGGCCCGCCGCCGGGGGGAGCGCTGCCGCCATCTGGGGCGAATCCTGAGCGGGGACACCGAGTCCGCCGACCACCAAAGCTACGGCCTGTTCCATGTTCTGCTGGGCCACCGGGCCACCGGCGACTTGTCCGCCGAGCAGACCAAGGCCTTCCGCACCCTTTGGACACGGGCCCAGGAGGACGCCGCCCTGCCCGGCAGCCGGGACGACTGGTTTGTCTTTGACGGCCTGCGGGAAAACGAGAAGCTGTTCCTCATCAGCAGCGAAGCCGCCCCGGCAGGCCTTCCCAGCCTGGGCGAGGCCCTTCTGGCGTCGCTGCAGGCCGTTGTGCCCACCTGCCCCATCCACATCGGCGCCGCCCCCCGGCCCGTGGGGGAAGCCGAACTGTTTTCCATGCGGAAAACCGGCAGCAAATCCCTGTACGACCACATTCTGGTGGGCCGGTCGGCCTGCTGCGAGCAAACCGACGAGCCCGCCCACCGCCGCACTCTCCTGGACGCCCACACCCTGCAAATGCTGAAAACGCTGGCTCAAAATGGCGATATCAGCGCCCTGCTCAAGAAAATCGCCCAGGTGACCGCCTCGTGGGCCCAGGCCCCCTGCCGCCAGCGGGATTACGAGGCAGCGGTGGATCACCTGCTGCTGATGCTGGCGGGTGTTCTGCCCGACAGCGACGATGGCCGGCTGGATCAGGCCAAGCGGGATATTTTGCAGCAGCTGGTGACCGAGCCCGACATGACCGCCGCCACAGAAGGGCTTCTCCACGCCCTGCGGGCCCTTCTGGCCACGGAAACCGGCGGCTCCCAGCAGGATATCTGCGAAAAAATCGAGCAGTACCTCCAGACCCATTTCGCCGAGTCCCTCAGCATGGAGAGCCTGTCCCGCCATTTCGGCTTTCACTTTGCCCATCTATCCCGGCTGTTTAAGCGGTATTCCGGGGTGACCCCCCTGCAATATCTCACCACCCTGCGCATCGACCGGGCCGCGGAGATGCTTCGTCTCAACCCGGAGATGGATATCCGGATTGTCGGGCAGGCGGTGGGGTATGACGACGCCCACTATTTCAGTCGCGTGTTCAAAAACGCCTTCGGCATGGGCCCCGCCCGGTACCGGGAAAAATTCCGCCCAGAGCGCACAGATGTCTCTCCATCAGATTCTTCCGAGACCGGCGACCCGGCAGCCTGCCTGTAACGCATATTTTTTTGTGCGAAAACAAGGTGGTTTTCCCCAAAAACAAGGAAAAAAAACGCAAACAAGCGGCAAAACCGATATTGTTATGTTTTTGTCAAACTTATCCCCGCATCTCAACAAAAGGAGCGAACCGGCTTGATACAATCCAAGACCACAACCGGCAAAAGCAACACTCGCAAGCAGGTGGATATGACAGAGGGCAAACCGCTGGTACAGATCCTCCGCTTTTGTGTGCCGCTGTTGCTGGGCAATATTTTGCAACAGCTGTACAACACTGTGGATTCCATGGTGGTGGGCCGCTTTATCAGCAGCGATGCCCTGGCTGCCGTGGGCACAAGCGGCCCTGTCATCAACCTGATGATTGCCATTTTCATGGGGCTTTCAGCGGGAACAGGCATCCTGATTTCACAGGCATACGGCGCAAAGGACTTCGTGCTGCTGCAGCGGATCATCCACACCATCACAGTGCTGACAGTGGCTGTGGGAGCGGCTGTGTCCCTGCTGGGCATTGTGCTGACACCCCAGATTCTGACCTGGCTGGCCACTCCCCCCGAGGTAATGGACGCCGCCCGCACCTATATGACCATCACCTTTTTGGGGATATTGACCCTGATGCTCTACAATCTCATCAATGCGGTATTGCAGGGCACCGGCGATTCCCGTTCTCCCTTTCTCATCCTGCTTACCTGCTGCTGCATTAACATTGTGCTGGATTTGCTGTTTGTCATCGCCTTTGGCTGGGGTGTGGCCGGTGTGGCATGGGCCACTATGATTGCCCAGGGCTGCTCCGTGCTGTTCGGTGTCATCCGGGTCAACTCCGGGGATGCCCCCTTCCGCCTGCAGCTGAAGCTGTCCGGGGTGGATCGGGAAATCGCCGCCTCCATCTGTCGGCTGGGCATTCCCGCCGGCATGCAAAACGGCTTGACCTCCATCGGCAATATTTTGGTGCAGGGCGTTATCAACAGCTTTGGCCCGGTGATTATGGCGGCCAATATCGCGGTGATTAAGGTGGATTCCCTGTGTATCATGCCCATCATGACCTTCGGTACCGCTGTTACCGTGTATGTAGGGCAAAATGTGGGTGCCGGCAATCATTCCCGCATTCGGGAAGGGGTGAAGGTGACCCTGATTCTCTCCGTTGTGGTGTCCCTGGTGATTTCGCTGATCCTGGTGCTGTTCGGGGACATTCCCCTTGCCCTCTTTACCCGGGAACAAGCGGTAATTCAAGCGGGTATGGACAAATTTTACCGGGTTGCACCCTTCTATTTCTGCATCGGAGTGTTCGGCGTGCTGTCCGGTATGCTGCGGGGACAGGGCCATACCATCGCACCCATGCTCATCGGCGTGGCTACCATGTTCGCCGGGCGAGTGCCCGTGGCCTTCCTGCTGCCCCGGCTCATCGGTGCCAACGGCATCCACTGGTCTCTGTCCGTCCAGTGGGGCCTGGAGGCCCTCATTATTGTGCTGTACACCTTTTACATGCGGAGAAAGTCGGCGCCGCTGTCG
>JAJDGX010000073.1 GCA_030265885.1 Ruminococcaceae bacterium OttesenSCG-928-L11
ACCCCCGCAATCGATTTATCGTAAGGGGGTCTTTGAACCCTGCAAATCACTCCGTGGTTGCCACCCATACATTAGGTAAAACACGTTCGAAAACCCGGTCAAGACGACGACCGGGTTTTCTTGTGCGCTCCCATATGCAAAATGAAATTCCATTTTCTACACTTCTTGATTGGATATTAGTACAAGGAAGTCGATGGTGACGTCTGCTGAATCCAGCTTGGCCAGGCGGGCCATGCCTTCTCGGGGTGTGCGATGGGCATAGGGTGTCATGGCAAACAGCTGCCGGATGGTGGCGGAATCCGGAATGAAACGGCGATATTGCACCCGTTCCCGGCCAACCTCCACAAAGCCTTCCAGGCTGTATTTGGATTCATCGTTTTCGTAGGCGGCGTCGTAGACCGCCTGCTTCAACTCCATGAGATGCCGCGCCCCCGGCACAGCCCGGAGCAGCACTCCCCCCGGCTTCAACACCCGGGCCACCTCCTGTGGAAACACCGGCGCGAATACAGAGACCACCACATCCGCCGCACCGGTTCGCACCGGCATTGCCGCCGCGCTGGCTGTCAAAAAGGTGCAGTTCCCGTACCGTTTCGCCGCCATGGCACAGGCATGCTTGGAGATGTCAACGCCGATGACATGGGCCTGCGGGAGACTGTCCGCCATGTGCCCGGTGTAAAATCCCTCCCCGCATCCGGCATCAAGAACCAGAGCATGCTCCGCCGGACACAGGGCCGCAATTTGCCGGCATAGCGCATCCGCCAGCGGCGCATACCACCCCTGGGTCAGAAACTCCCGCCGGGCACGCACCATCTCCCGGTTATCGCCGATGCTGTCCCCCGGCTTAGAGCCGGTCAGCAGATTGCAATAGCCCTCCTTGGCCACATCAAAGCTGTGTCCCTTCCGGCATCGCAGGGCCTTCTCTCCGACAACCAGCGCTGTCCCACACAGCGGACATATCAAATCCCCGCACTCCATTTTCCCTTCACTCCCAAAAAAGGCGTTCCACCCAGCGGCGGAACGCCTTTTTGATTCTTAGCCGGTCCTTCGGTTACCGATTTTTCGCTATCTGCACAATCATATCCACCACATTGTCAAAGCCCACAAAGTCGCTGTTGACGGCGAGGTGATAGTTTTTCAGCTGACCCCAATCCTGGCCGGTATAATGACTGTAGTGGTTGTTGCGGGCCTTGTCGGCCTTTTTCAGCTCCGACTCCACGGTATCGCCGTTGAAGCCGTATTCTGTCACGGCCCTCTTTTTTCGGCTCTCCAGGTCAGAGAAAATGAACACGTTAAAGCAATCCTCTCTGTCCTTGAGGATGTAATCGGCGCAGCGGCCCACAATCACGCAGGATTCCTTTTCCGCCAGATCCCGGATGATCTTGGTCTGGGTCAAAAAAATCTTATCCTCCGGCAGCAGGCTTTCCTTGTTGAAGATGTTGCCGGAATAGTACCCGCTTACCGCAATGTTGAAGAGAAAGCTGTTGTTGATTTTCTGCTCGTGATTTTCGATAAATTCCATGGACAAACCGCTTTGTTCGGCCACAATATTAATAAGCTTTTTGTCGTAAAAGGAGATGCCAAGCTCCGCCGCGATCCGCTCTCCAATTTTTCGGCCGCCGCTTCCATGTTCCCTGCTGATGGTAATAATCGTCTTTTTGTTTAGCATCGTTCCGTCGCAAAACCGGATTCCTCCGGAATTGCTCCCCCTTTCCGATACATTCGAAAATCCCAAGGGATTTTCGCGGCAGGAATCGCTTCCTACCCTACTCTTATTGTACCCTTCCCTCATGCAAAAGTCAACGCTGTAGGGGGGAAGCAGCCGGAAATATAGCCGGGAATTGCCGACGGACGACAGTCCGTCGCTTCCGCCGCAGGCGGAAGGGTTTCATGGAAGCGAAGCTGGAATGAAACCGCAATTCCCGGCAGGCTGTGGAGGACAGGCAGACCAAAAACCAGCGAGTGGTTCGCGGCCTTTCTGCCGCGATTAACGAGCGGACAGGAATATGGGTTCGATAGAAGGGTACGGAGCGCAGATGAACGCACAAGCGCCCCCGGTCGTCATCTTGACCGGGGGCGCGGATGTGTTCCACTTTGCATCTGTTCGACAATCACGGAGTAGTATACGGGATTTTTAAGGGGGTCACACCCCCTTAAACGGGGGTATGGGGGCAGCGCCCCCATTTCAAATGCGCCTACCCGCAGCAAGCCAGGGGCGGATGCACCGCACTTCCCCCAAAACTCACCACAGGCGTTCAACCTCATGCCACTTTTTCTGCCCGCGCGGCATCAAAAACCCTTTGCCATCTCCTGTTATGAAAACAGCCCCTTACTTCCCATGGCATTTCTTATACTTGAGACCGCTGCCACAAGGACAAGGATCATTCCGGCCGACCTTATCACCGGTGCGAACCGGCGCCTTTTTCACGGTACCGTCGCCGTGGGAGGCGGCAAGGGGTGTCGCCACCTGCTCCCGCTGGGGCTGTTCCTGACGGCTGCGCACCTGGAACGTAAACAGCAGGCGAATGGTGTCCTCCCGAATGGAGGCGACCATTTCATCGAACATCTCAAAGCCCTCTAGGCGGTATTCGATGACGGGGTCACGCTGGCCGTAGGAGCGCAGGTAGATGCCCTGCTTCAACTCACTCATGGCGTCGATGTGATCCATCCACTTGCTGTCCACCATTTTCAGCAGGATAACCCGCTCCATCTCCCGCATAAACTGCTCGGTGAACTGCTCCTCCCGCCGCCTGTAGATGGCATGGGCTTTTTCCTTGAGTGTGGAGGCCACCTCTTCCTTTGTGGTTTTCTCCAGTTCCTCCGCAGTAAATTGCAGATCGCCTTCCTCGGTAATCCAACCCAGGAAATAATCCCGCAGGCCGGTCACATTCCAGTCGCCTCTGTCCTCGGTATCGATGAGATACCGCTGGCTGACGGAATCCACCACCTCGTCGATCATGGTCTGGATGTAGTCGGACATATCGTCGCCATCCAGCACCTGGGCCCGCTGGCCGTAGATGATTTCCCGCTGGCGGTTCATGACATCGTCAAAATCCAGAACCGATTTACGGATGCCAAAGTTGCGGGCTTCCACCTTTTTCTGGGCGCTTTCAA
Source organism: Ruminococcaceae bacterium OttesenSCG-928-L11 (assembly GCA_030265885.1). GTDB lineage: Bacteria > Bacillota > Clostridia > Oscillospirales > Ruminococcaceae > WRAV01. Next base: position 3,112 of record JAJDGX010000073.1, read on the forward strand.
TGGAGTTGGTAAGGATGCCGTTTTCGATGGGCATGTCGTCCTCGATCTTCATGGTATCCATGAGATTCTGGATGCGCTCGCCGCCGAACAGCCGCATCAGGTCATCCTCCAGCGAGAGGAAAAAGCGGGTGGTACCCGGGTCGCCCTGGCGGCCGGAACGACCGCGCAGCTGGTTATCGATGCGCCGGGATTCGTGGCGCTCGGTGCCGATGATGTAGAGACCGCCTGCCTCGATGACCTTCTGGGCCTCCGCCTGGATGGTCTCCTTGTATTTGGCCAGAAGCCCCCGGAATTTCTCCCGGGCTTCCAGAATTTCGGGATCCTCTGTCTCGGAAAAGCTGTTGGCCTCCGAAATCAGTTCCTCGGCCATGCCTTCCTTGCGCAGCTGTGCCACCGCCAGGAACTCGGCGTTACCGCCCAGCATAATATCGGTACCGCGGCCCGCCATGTTGGTGGCGATGGTAACAGCCCCGAACTTACCGGCCTGGGCAACGATTTCCGCTTCCTTGTCGTGGTACTTGGCGTTGAGCACCTCGTGCTGTACGCCCCGGCGCTTCAGCATTTTGCCCAGCTGCTCGGATTTATCGATGGACACGGTACCCACCAGCACCGGCTGGCCGTTTTGATGGGCCATGACAATCTCGTCGATGATGGCGTTAAACTTTGCCTGTTCGGTTTTGTAGACCACATCCGGCTTGTCGGCACGCTGCACCGGCTTGTTGGTGGGAATCTCGATGACGTCCAGCTTGTAGATCTCCCGAAACTCCGATTCCTCGGTCAGGGCGGTACCGGTCATGCCGGACAGCTTCTGATACATGCGGAAATAGTTCTGGAAGGTGATGGTTGCCAGAGTCTTGGACTCCCGCTCTACCTTGACGCCCTCCTTGGCCTCAATGGCCTGATGCAGGCCCTCGTTGAAACGGCGGCCTATCATGAGGCGGCCGGTGAACTCGTCTACAATGATGACCTGGCCGTCCTTGACCACATAGTCCACATCCAGATGCATGATGCCCCGGGCCTTGATGGCCTGGTTGATGTGGTGCTGGATGGTGATGTTGTCGCCGTCCATCAGGTTATCCAGGTTGAAATATTTCTCAGCCTTCTTGACGCCCGCCTTGGTCAGGGTGGCGGTGCGGGCCTTTTCGTCGACGATGTAGTCGCCGTCCATCAGCTCGTCGTTGTCAGCTTTGTCGTCGGTCTCGCGGACGCGGGTGGCGGTCAAGGTGGCGGCGAATCGGTCCGCCATCTGGTACAGGTCGGTGGACTTGTCCCCCCGGCCGGAGATGATCAGCGGTGTCCGGGCCTCATCGATGAGGATGGAGTCCACCTCGTCGACGATGGCGTAGTGGAATTCCCGCTGCACCTTGTCCTTTTTGTAGATGACCATGTTGTCCCGCAGGTAGTCAAAGCCAAATTCATTGTTGGTGCCGTAGGTGATGTCGCTGTTGTAGGCGGCGCGGCGCTGGTCGTTGTCGACGCCGTGGATGATAAGGCCCACGGACATCCCCAGGTATTTGTAAACCTTTCCCATCCATTCGGACTGGTATTTGGCCAGATAGTCATTGACCGTCACCACGTGGACACCTCTGCCTGTCAGCGCATTGAGGTAGGCGGGGAGAGTGGCCACAATGGTCTTGCCTTCACCGGTTTTCATCTCGGCGATGCGCCCCTGATGGAGCACGATGCCGCCGATTAGCTGCACGTAGAAGGGCCGCATGCCAAGCACCCGCACGCACGCCTCCCGCATGGTGGCAAACGCCTCGGGCAGGATATCGTCGGTGGTTTCTCCCTTGCGCAGCCGCTCCTTGAGGACATCGGTCATGCCCCGCAGCTCCGCGTCGGATTTTTTCTGGAACTCCGGCTCCAGCGATTCGATTTTTTTGGCGATCGGCTCAACCCGTTTGAGCTCCTTGGACGAATAGGTGCCGAACAGCTTCTGCAGTAACCCCATTTATAAACCTCCATGGGTGAAATCGTCAATTCCGCAGCCATTGCAAAATCTGCAATGCTCCGGATTCCAGAATGTCCACATGTACAAAGAGTTTCACCCGGCCCGTACATAGCTTCGGCCGGGTATAATGCGGATCTCTGCTAAAACTTTTCGCTTCATCATCACGCGATTTCCTGAGCTTTTACCAGAGATCCGTATAAAATGCCACATATCATTTTATACCCTATGCAGGCCATTGTCAAACATTCTATCCCAATTCCGGCAGATTGCCCGTCGAATTTCGCATATTCGTCCAGCTTCTGTCCTGTTTTCGCTCTACATAAACAGCAGCAGGCTGATTGCCATAACCACCATGCCGGCCACCAGACCCGTCATGGCCAGATGATGCTCGCCGTATTCCCGGGCCGAGGGCAAAAGCTCATCCAGAGAGATGAACACCATAATCCCCGCCACGGCGGCAAAGAGAATGCCGAAGGTCAAATCGCTCATAAAGGGCATCAGGATGAGATATCCCACCAGCGCCCCCACCGGCTCCGCCAGCCCGGACAGGGCCGAGTAGAGGAAGGCCTTCTTTTTGTCGCCGGTGGCGTAGTAAATCGGCACCGATACCGCGATGCCCTCCGGGATGTTGTGAATGGCGATGGCCACCACAATGGGAATGGCCACCGAGGGCTCCTGCAGGGCCGACACAAAGGTGGCAAGCCCCTCGGGAAAGTTATGGATGGCGATGGCAAGGGCCGTGAAGAGCCCCGTTCGCATCAGGGCTTTGGAATTCTGCCGGGGCTTCCCTTTCCCGGAGCCGGTGTCGATGAGCTCCGTGCCGTGCTTGGGCTCGTGGGGGTTTTCCGCGCTGGGAATCAGCTTGTCGATGAGGGCAATCAGCAGCATGCCGCCAAAAAAGCCCGCCACAGTCACGGTGGCACCCAGCTTCTCCCCCAGGGGGATGACCAGAGAGCTTCGCGCCTTGGTAAAAATCTCCACCATGGAGACGTAAATCATTACACCTGCGGAAAATCCCAGGCTCACCGACAAAAACTTCTCGTTGGTTCGCTTGGCAAAAAAGGCGATGGCACTGCCAATGCCGGTAGACATACCCGCTATCAGCGTCAGCCCAAATGCCAGCAGCACGCCGTTTATGTTATCCATGTAGATTGCTCCTTTCCTGCCCCACCCACTTTGGCGGGGAACCTCATTATAGTATAGTATATCGCAGATTTCCTGTGAATGTATGAATGAGAACAATGTGACAGTTGCAATTGTTATCCTTAGATAACAATTAAAGTATACCACAATCCTCTCCTTTACGCAACAGGGCACCGCGCCGGGCAAACTCCACAAGAAAAGCGCCGGCATACAACCGGCGCTTTGGCAATCAGGGACTATTTGTCTGATTTGGTGAACTGGGCAATCCGGAATTTCTGGCGATTGCTTTTGTCGTTTTTCCGGGCGTCCCGCTCCTCCTTGGCCTTGTCGTAGATGGTGAGCATGTACCGGGCAATGCTGATGGAACCCCGGTCGTACATGGAATCCCGCACCTGCTTTTTCAGCCCGGCCAGCTCGTCGTCGCTGAGCCGGCGAATCTCCATCAGCCTTTCGTACATGTTCTCCGCCGTGTTGAACAGGTAGCCGTTGACGCCGTCCTGAATCTGGTCGGCGTTCATCTCGTCGTACCGCTGGAGCACCGGCAGCCCGCAGGCCATGCTCTCCAGCATGGAAATGGAATTCATCTCCGACAGGGACGCCGAGGCAAATACATCGGAAATGGAGTATTGCAGCGGCATTTCCTTGTGATCCACCATGCCGGTAAAGGTGACCATATCGTCGATTTTCAGGCCCTTGGCCAGCAGCATCAGGGCCTCCTTGTCGGGGCCGTCGCCCATTACCATCAGGTGCAGCTTATCCTCCCGCTTGATGGTCTTGGCCCAAAACTCCATGAGGACATCGACGCTTTTCTCCTTGCCCAGGCGGCCCGCAAAGCACACGATCATCGAATCGGCGGGGATGCCCAGCTTCTCCCTGCGCTCCGCCTTTTTCTCGGGGGTAAACCGGGTGTAGTCAAACGCCTCCGTATCGGCGGAGTTGGGGATGATGTTGATTTCCTTGCGCACGCCTATGCGCTTGAAATATTCGTCGCACTTGGCGCTGGGGCCGGTCAGCATATTGGCGTTGTAGGCGATGAACCGCTCGTACTGGTGGGAGAACTTGGTGGCAGTGTTCAAAAACGGCCGGGGCGCGATGTAGTAGATGTACTGGTCGTACATGGTGTGCAGCGTGTATACCAGCGGTTTTCCGTACAGCTTGGCGTACACAATGCCCGAAAGGCCGATGCCAAACTCGTGGTGGATGTGAATGATATCCGGGTCAAAATCCCGCAGCAGCTTCAGGCGCTTGCGGCTGTAGGGCGCCGCCACACCAAAGCCGTAAAACTTTTTGGCCTCAATCGACGGGCAGTGGAGGACCCCGTCGTAGACATAGTGGTGCTTGCAGTGCTTATCCGCCGCCACAACCAGCACCTCGTGGCCCAGGGCCTCCAGGCCGTTTTTCAACGTCTGCACATGGGCGACAACCCCGTTTACATCAGGCACATAGGTCTCCGTAAACAATGCGACTTTCATGTATGATTCCATGGCCTCGGCACATCCCGCCGGCTCGCCATGTCCCTCCCTTCCAAAGATACAAGCATATTCTACCATATATTTCAAGTAGAGTAAATCAAAATAATAAGCCCCTCTATCTGCCCGACACCCAGTCCGGCGCAGATTCGCCGCCGGAAATATCCCAACATTTATTCCCCCGCATTGAAAGCGCCCGCTAATTCTTGTATAATAAAAAGACAGGCTGCGGCGATTGCAGGGAACCCATGCGCCTCCCGATTGGAGCGCTGTTTCGAATCGGTTTTCCTGTACTATAGTATGTACCGAATCCCTTTGATATAACGCCGGCCGAGAAGCGGCCCCAGGGAGCGCCCGCCGCCCGGTGCATCCGCACCCATCAACTTGCCCCCGGCAACGCGGAATTTTACAGCCGCCGATACCCGGCGGGAATGGAGGTCACCCATGAATCAGTTTTCCGTCAAGCTCTCCAAAATCATCAGTTCTCTTCGTCTGAAGCCGGTGTATATCCCCCGGGACGCGTCGGAAATTCTCATCTACAGCAGCGAGGTAAACCGCCCCGGGCTGCAGCTGGCCGGCTTCTTTGAATTTTTTGACAACCAGCGGGTACAGGTGCTGGGCAAAAGCGAATTCGCCTATTTGGAGCTGGCCTCTCAGGAAACCTATGTCCAGCGCTTCCACGACTTTTTCGCCCACCGGCCCGTGGCCACCATTGTGGCGCGCAACCTGCCCATCTACCCGGAAATGCTGGCCGCCGCCAGAGAGTTTGAGTGCCCCATACTGGCGTCGGATGAGCCTACCTCCGAGATTGTGTCGGCCCTCATCTCCACCCTCAACGTAGAACTTGCCCCCCGCATCACCCGCCACGGCGTGCTGGTGGAGGTACACGGCGAGGGCATCCTGCTGATGGGTGAAAGCGGTGTCGGCAAAAGCGAGACCGCCATGGAACTGGTCAAGCGGGGGCACCGCCTCATCGCCGACGACGCCGTGGAAATCCGCCGGGTATCCGCCCGCACGCTGGTGGGCACCTCGCCGGAGAACATCCGCCACTTTATGGAACTGCGGGGCATCGGCATCATCAATGTGCGCCGCATTTTCGGCATCGGCTCGGTCAAGGTTACCCAGCAAATCGACATGATCATCATGCTGGAGCACTGGGATCAAAAGAAAAAGTACGACCGCATGGGCATGGAAAATGAGTACATGGAGATTTTGGGCAATCAGGTCACCTCCCTGACCATTCCCGTCAAGCCGGGGCGCAATCTGGCCATTATCATCGAGGTGGCCGCCATGAACAACCGGCAAAAGGAGATGGGCTACAACTCCGCTCACGAGCTGCTGGGCCGTCTGGGCATGATGGATGACATCCCCAAGGCCCCCGGCAAATACGACGATTGGGGCGCCAACGACTAAACGGCGCAGCTTCAAAGCCTATTGTACCGGCCTCTCATTAAAGGCAGACTAATCCTTCATTAAAACTGAATCAAAATTGCATCGTGAGGGATGCCGCGCCTCCGCCCGGTATAAAACTGCTTCTATCCCCCCATAATCGGGAATATTCATGAAGCAGGAGTGCTTGAAAATTCGTGCCGGGGCCGTACCTCAGGGCCCCGGCACAGTATGGGAGTTTGTGACGGAATGGATATTGCCTCGATACTGACACCGCTGTGCCGCGACCATGGGATGGAACTGCAGCGGGATGTTCCCCTTTCCACAAAATGTACCTTTAAAATAGGCGGCCCCGCCGCCTTTTACCTGGAGCCCGCCACGGAGCAGGCCCTTGCCCGAATTGTGGCGGCCTGTCACGAACACGCTGTTCCCTGTTTAGTTTTGGGAAAAGGCTCCAATGTGCTCTTCTCCGACGACGGCTTTCACGGCGTTGTCATCGGCCTGGGGGAGCTTTTCAGCGCCATTGCCTTGCTGGATGACACCACCGTGTTCTGCCAAAGCGGCGCGTCCCTGTCCCGTCTGTGCTGCTTTGCCCGGGATCACGGGCTGGCGGGGCTGGAGTTCGCCTATGGCATTCCCGGCTCTGTCGGCGGCGCGGTATATATGAACGCCGGTGCCTATGGCGGCGAAATCGCCGACTGCATCCTGCGCGCCACCCACATCGACGCCGACGGAACGCCCGGCACCCTGGAGCGGGAAGCGCTGGCGCTTTCCTATCGCCACAGCGCCTATTCCGGCGGGAACCGGGTCATCACCGGGGCGGTCTTTCGTCTCGCCCCCGGAGATCGAGAGGAAATCGCCGCCAAAATGGCCGACTATATGAATCGCCGCCGCACCAAGCAGCCTCTGGATCTGCCCAGCGCAGGCAGCACCTTCAAGCGGCCGGAGGGAGCCTATGCCTCCGCCCTCATCGACCAATGCGGTCTCAAGGGCCGGTCGGTGGGAGGGGCGCAGGTCAGCGAAAAGCATGCCGGCTTTGTCGTCAACACCGGCGGTGCCACCTGCGCCGATGTGGAGGCGCTCATCGCTGAGGTTGTCCGGGAGGTTCAGGCAAAAACCGGGTTCCTTTTGGAGCCGGAGGTGCGGATCATCCGCCCCTGACGGCGCCGCCGATTCTCCCATCCCATTGGATATGGGGAAAGGATGCGAAAAAAATGGACTTGATCATTGTGACAGGCATGTCGGGCGCGGGGAAATCCCAAGCCGTCAACGCCCTGGAGGATATGGGCTTCTACTGTGTGGACAATGTCCCCCCCAGCCTGCTCTCCAAATTCGCCGAACTCCCCGCCGAATCTCAGGGGAAAATCACCCGCATCGCCCTGGTGGTGGATGTGCGTAGCCGGGGGATGTTCTCCGACCTGCTTCACTGTCTCGACGACCTGACCGCCAGCCGATATGAATACAGCCTGCTCTTTCTGGACTGCGACGAAAAGGTGCTGGCCACCCGCTACAAGGAGACCCGCCGCCGCCACCCCCTGCTGGGGGACTCCTCCTCGGTGCCGGAGGCCATCACTGCGGAAAAGGCCATGCTGGCTCCCGTGCGGGAGGCCGCCGACTTTATCATCGACACATCGCTGGTAGGAGTGGCTCAGCTGAAAAACCGCATCCGGGAGCTGTTTTCCAACGGTTCAACCGGCTCCATGGTGGTCACCTGCATGAGTTTTGGCTTCAAATACGGCATTCCGGTGGATTCGGATCTGGTATTCGATGTCCGCTGCCTGCCCAATCCTTTTTACATCGATTCCCTCCGGGAATTGACCGGACTGGACGCGCCTGTCCGGGAGTATGTGCTGGGCAACGACGATGCCCTTTCCCTGCGGGACAAGCTGTTGGATTTATTCGATATGCTCATCCCCCTTTACATCCGGGAGGGGAAGAGCCAGCTGGTGGTTTCCATGGGCTGCACCGGCGGCAAGCACCGCTCTGTCGTGTTCGCCGAGGCGCTGACCCGCCACCTGTCCGCCAAGGGGATCTCCACCGGCACCACCCACCGGGACATCCTCAAATAGGAACGGAGACAATGCCATGTCCTTTTCATCCCAGATAAAATCGGAAATTCTCGACAACAAGCCGCTGCGCCAACGGTTCCGCCTGGAACTGGCCTACGGTTTTTTCCTGTTTGCCGGCAGCTTCACCCCCGATGAAATCGCCTATGTAACCGAAAGCCAGGATCTGCAGAAGCTGTTTTATCGCGAGGCCCGGTGGATACTGGGCAAGGACGCCCTGATTCGAACCGGGGAAATCCGCCGCTCGGGCCGAGTCGCCTGGTCGGCCTCCATCCCCGACGCCGCCAGCCGCAACCGGCTGCTGCTCCATTTTGGACACACCGGCATCATCAACCACGGCCTGCTGGAAACGCCGGAGCAGGTGGGTGCCTTTCTGGCGGGGGCATTTCTTTCCTGCGGCAGCACCAGTGACCCGGAGAAAAGCTATCATCTGGAATTTGTCACCCGCCGCAGGGAATTGGCAACCGGCCTGTCCCATGTGCTGGAGGCCGCCATCCCCGGCTGCAAAAGCACCACCCGCCGGACAAGCCACATTGTCTATTACAAGGACTGCTCCCAAATCGAGGATCTGCTGACTCTCATCGGGGCCAGCCGGGCCAGTCTCGCCATGATCGACGTGGAGATGATAAAGCAGGTGCGCAACCAGGCCAATCGGGTGACAAACTGCGAGACCGCCAACATCGACAAGACCGTCGGCGCCGCCGCCACCCAAATCAGCGACATCGAATATATCCTTCGCACCAAGGGCGAGGAGTACCTGCCGGAATCGCTGCGGGAGGTGGCCCGACTGCGGATGGAAAACCCTGACCTCTCCCTGCGGGAACTGGCTGAGCTGATGCCGGAGCCCATCAGCCGCTCGGGGATGCACCACCGGCTGGAGAAGATTTCCCGGCTGGCGGAGGAACTGCGGCGGGGGTAGCAGGCTGCGCCTGGGGGGAGGATTTGGCTGTCACACAGCCTTGTCGCGAGGGACAAAGTACCTGAGCACTGTTCGGATAGCATGGCTTATC
>JAJDGX010000074.1 GCA_030265885.1 Ruminococcaceae bacterium OttesenSCG-928-L11
AAGGCTACACCGCGCTCAGCGAATTCTTTTTTTGCATCGCTGAATGTTAGGGACTGGTTAATAGAGCGTACTTCCTCATAGCTTTCGCCGTCCGTCTCCTTTATCATGCGGAGAATCGCCGTTTCGGTCGCAGGGACGGTAGACGCGCCTTGGCGGACATAAACGCCCTCAGGGCGAATTCCCTTGCTGCCAAGGTAATAGGGGCAGGATGTGCCTCTCTGTACCTCTGCCTTAACGATGGTTTTGCCTTCGATGACTTCATACGTGTATTCTACAAACAAGGTCACATCGGGCTTGATGGAATCGCGCACTGCATTGCTCAGCTTTAGCATTGTTTCGTCAGCGCCCTCTACCCCGACCACACTGCCGTTATCGGCAATGCCAATATAAATCGTGCCGCCACCCGTGTTGGCAAAGGCAACAACCGTTTTCACAATATCAGAGGTGTATTCTCGCTTGAATTCAACCACTGCATTTTCAATAAGCATAATAGCAGCCTCGCTTTCTGATACATTCTAACACCATTCTAATCATTCTAATCAAATGTGTCAAGTAGAAGTGTTAGAACGGTAAAGAAATAGATATGAAAATGAGCTTCCCTCATGGGGAAGCTCATTTGATTTCCTGCTCAAGATTATCAAATTCGGGTGTACTGAAAAACTCACCAAGGGTGATACCTAAACCATCACATATTTTCTTTATTGTTGCGATTTCGGGTTTTTTGCTTTTTTCGCCAAGAATGCTGTAAATCGTAGACCTGTCCATTCCGCAATGGTACGCCAGACTGCTGGCGGTATAGTTTTTCTCTTTGCAAAGCTGCGTAATGCGGAAAGCAATCGTTTCTTTCAGTGTCATATCATTCTCCTTTGTGCGACATATCCAACACAATTTTATCCTGTGTCAGAATAAAATTTGAGGGACTTGTCCCACAAGAGAAAATGTGTTATTGTAGTATATGTCTCACAAAACATAAAGCACTAAAATGGAGGATGAGAAATGATAGACTACAAAAAAATGTATGCTCTCGTATGTGGCGCAGCATCGGATTCGCTTGAGATTTTGAATCAAGGCTCAGATGAGCAATCCATACTTTCGGTGCAGTTTCTGCTCCAACAAGCTCTTATGAAAGCTGAAAACATCTACATCAAAACCTCGAGTGGAGATTACCCTGCGGAGGAACAGTCATGAAAAAGATATTGCTGATTTTACTGATGGCAACACTATCCATATCGCTCACTGCCTGCGGTAAGAAGCAAGATACCGCTACAGCTCCCGCACCCACGCCGAGTACAGAAGCATCAGTCCCAACCGTCGATGCCTCTACCCCTGCACCAGTGGAAGATATCCCTATTGACACATATGATTTAGAAGCGATAAAGGAGGATGGCAGCGCGGCGTTTGATGCGTTTCTGGCAGTCGCTTCGCAAATGGAGGATAACAGCGATTTTGAAACGGTTCGCACTTATTACGCCAGAAAGTCTGACGATATGGCACGGCAGTATGCCGAATATTGTGGCGGCCCAGAAGATGACTTTCTTGCCCTATCCACCTTTGAACAATTTCTTTGGTTTGAGCTTTATATCAATCCTCTGAAATACACCACAAAAGGTCAGTATGACACCTACTTTTCTGACCTTGGGAGATTTCAAGCAACTATTACAGAAAGATGTTATTCCTTGCTGTCCCACACGGGCAATAATGGGCAGGAAATTGCAGACGCATTTCAAGAAATCATGGCGTGGCAATACAATCTTTTTGCGGAACGTGGATTTATGTACAGCTTCATGACAGGCGAGACTTCTATTGAAACCAGTAGCGCAGAAACGAATTAACCACGGTTTGTAGATTTTATGCATATAAAGGCAAAAACTGCGCCCTCAAATTAGGGCGCAGTTTTCTAGCTTCAGTTCTTGTATTAGTAGGGGTTCTTCACTCTATCGCGGATAAACCTGTCATATACCGAAAACAGCGTAATAACGTCTTTTTCAAGGGACTCCAAATCTGTCGGGATTACTTTTCTTCTGCCGTTCACTGCGTGAGCCGTGTCGTTTATACAATTCCCAATGCAATTTAGCTCTCGATATAATTCCGCCGCAAACTCGGAAGTAGACCGAGGTCGCTCAAATGCAGAGGCAAACAATATCAACGTGCGCAGATATTCTGATATCGTCATGCCATACTCATCTTTTCGCGCATTCAAAAGAGCATCCTGCTCTTCCCGCAGCCGCATACTGAAATTACATTGTCGTATTCGCCCTGTACTCATACGTTTTCCCCGCCTATGTTTATTCGGTCGGTTCAACTGCTTTAGTTCTATCACAGATGAAGTCATAAAACTCAGATAAAAGCTCCTTGAATCTATCTTGTAGCCGGAGAAATTCAAGGTCATCAATGTCTTTAGATGAATGAGCATAAATAGCTATCTGGTTTAAATTATTACCGATATAATCAAGCTCGTGTTGTAATTTCGCTCTATCTTCACGGGTAAAATTTGTCCGCTCATATACACCGCCATAAATAAGTACATTCTTTAAAAATCTCGCCTGCGACATATGTGCTTCTTTTGCCTTTGCTTTTAAAAGCGCCGCTTCTTCTGGAAGCAAGCGAATACTGATAACTCTGTCATGGGAATCATTTGATACATTCATTTTCATCGGTTCCTTTTCTGTATTTTTCTATCTGTATTGTGTGTTCTACTCACGGTGAGTAAAGTGCGTTAAAGTGAATCGCAACATAAAGTTCTTGCGCAATAAAAAGCGGGGGTGTTAGGGGGTGCAACCCCACTTGCAAGCGGGTAATGAACGAACAGAGTGGCGTTACATTTCCCTATGCTTGCTAAGGGTTAACAAGCGGGCAATGAATGACATATGTGGCATTACATTTCCCACTGCTTGCTATGTACCGAAAACAAGAATAATCCGAACATATTTATCTTAACTTAGCAGCTCCATTTTTAAGCAATAAAGAAAAATGCTTGTCCATTTTTTGAGTGCCGCGAAAAACAATTCGGGATTCATTCGTTCATCTTTCCATTCTGCTTTTCGGAAATAATGGAGCGAATCAAAGCGTCTTTTTGCTCTGTGGGGCAGGTCAATTTTTCTATGTACTGGATTGCCGCGTCAGCATGAATTTCAGCCACGCGGTTCGCTAATTCTTTTTTCATATTTTCACTCGTTGGGTAATGCACAATGATTTTCATTTTCCCGCCCCCTTTCCTCCAAGATATGCAGGATAGATTGTCCCATATTTCTCTATGCTGCGAAATCCGAACCAAACTTTTCCCTTTTTTGCCGAAATGATAGTTGGATTAATGTACTTCTGTTTTTTACTTCATGTATATCTATATAGTGAGTGATTTTTCGGCTATCCGGATAACCAGAAAACTAATCTTCTGGATGACCGCTTTTCCGGCTGTCCGGATAGCCGGAAAAGCGGTCATCCGATGGAAGCATAACGTATGGGATTGACGCAGAAATAGGGTTGAATCAAATTCGCGTTGGTGATGTGCTGCTAAACAAGCCACAAATTGCACCTACTTATCTCATGGGAGTTATTCAAGCGATTGTCGAGCATCAGTATGAGCTCGGAGAAGATAAACCCAAGAAGATTCGCGGATACGGTCTACGAAAGGGGGATGGAAGCCCAATCAAAGCTGAATGTGAAATGTAATTCCCCCTTCTCAAGCAAGTTCCGTTATGATATAATTAAATATAAATTATATCATAATAATTTGAGGTGCGATTATGAGCGAAAAAAAAGCCATCGCCATCTATTCCAGAAAATCGAAGTTTACTGGAAAGGGCGAAAGCATTGAAAATCAGATAGAGCTGTGCCGACAGTATATCAGCACCCATGAGGGCGAAGAAGTGGCAACCGCCGCTGTCGTTTATGAGGATGAGGGATTCTCCGGCGGCAATTTGGAGCGCCCGCAGTTCAAGAAGATGATGGCAGATGCAAAGGCGGGAAAGATTTCTGCCATTGTTGTGTATCGCCTTGACCGTATCAGCCGAAACATCGGTGATTTCGCTTCGCTGATTGAAGAACTGGGGGATATGAAAATCTCCTTTGTCTCCATCAAGGAGCAATTTGACACGTCCTCCCCTCTCGGTCGCGCTATGATGTATATTGCGTCGGTATTCTCCCAATTGGAGCGCGAGACGATTGCAGAGCGTATCAGAGACAATATGCACGAGCTTTCCAAAACAGGGCGTTGGCTCGGCGGGGTTACGCCCACAGGTTATTCCTCCGAACAGGTGCAGCGAGTTACCGTAGACGGCAAGGTGCGCAAAGCCTGCAAGCTCAAGCGGATTCCAGAGGAAGCAGAGGTTGTCAAAGTCATCTTTGATAAATTCTCGGAGACCAATTCACTGACACAGACGGATGCCTTTTTACTGCAAAATGGCTACACAACAAAAAACGGCAAGTCGTTTACACGCTTTGCCATTAAGGGGATTCTATCAAACCCCGTCTATATGATTGCCGATGAATATGCTTTTCGATATCTGACCGAAAACGAAGTGGAACTGTTCTCGGAGGAATCCGATTTTGACGGCAAACATGGCGTGATTGCCTACAACCGCACGATTCAAAAGGCAGGAAAGGCGAATAAACCCCGCCCCATGCAGGAATGGATTGTCTCCGTAGGAAAGCATGAGGGCTTGGTATCGGGTGCGCAATGGATTAAGGTTCAAAATTTATTGGCGCAAAATCGCTCCAAGAGCTACCGTAAGCCGCGCAGCAATGTTGCGCTTCTCTCTGGTCTGTTGTATTGCGGGAATTGTGGCGATTATATGCGCCCGAAGCTCACCAGTCGCACCGATGCGCACGGAGACTTGATTTACACCTATATGTGCGCGATGAAGGAGCGCAGCCGAAGCCATTGCTGCAACATTAAAAATGCCAACGGCAATATTCTGGACAAAGCGATTATCGAGGAAATTAAAAAGCTGTCTGAGGATAACAGCGAATTCATGCGTCAGCTTGAAAAGGGAAAGAGAACGCTTGCGGGTGACCTTGGAGGTCATGCAGAACGGCTTGACGCATTAAGAGCAGAGCATTTAGAGTGCGAAACGGAAATCAAGGCATTGGTGTCGTCCCTCACCAAAGCGTCCGGCACGTCTGCGGAAGAATATATCATGAAGCAGATTGACGAGCTGCACGACAAAAGCGAGGCGCTGAAACGCCGCATTGAGGATATGAAGCGGATTACGGCAAGCCATGCGCTGTCCGACATTGAATTTGAACTGTTCCGTCAGATGCTATGCTCCTTCGGGCAGACCATTGACGGCATGACCGTGGAGCAAAAGCGCGCCGCTATCCGCACCTGTGTAAAAAAGGTTGTCTGGGACGGAAGCGAAGTCCACGTCTATCTCTTTGGCTCTGATGAGGATTATGAGCTGCCAGAGCATCCCACCACAGGCGGCACTGCATCTGAGGAAGCTTTCAGTCCGTTGGGAGCGGATAGCAAATGAAATACTAATGTATTTCAGAAGCTTAAAAAAAACGTCTCAGGATATCTTTATCTCTGACCCCATCGACACCGACAAAGAAGGCAACTGTTTGACGCTTCAGGATATTATGTCCGACGATGAAAATATATTTGACCACATCGATCTGCGGCTCAAGTCTGAGCAGATGTATCGCCTTATAGATAAGACTTTGTCTGAACGGGAAAAGGACATCCTGGTAATGCGATATGGGCTTTTCGCCCAAAAGCCTCTGACGCAGCGAGAGGTTGCAAAGAAGCTGAACATCAGCCGCAGTTACGTATCGCGCATTGAGAAAAAGGCTATCAGCACCCTGCGTAAGCACTTTACAAAGGAAGGCTTTCTATAAGCACTCCCCTCCCCTTCCATTACATAGTTAGGCATGTAGGTTTGACGCTGCTGTCCTCAGATAGTGCAGGTTAAACACGGCAGTCATTTTCTAAAGCGGTGATCCCATGAACGCCTGTGAACTCAACGCTGTTATCACGGCGATAACCAATTCCCTCTACAGTACCCTTTCCCCCCGTGAATTTCTATGTCTCAATCTTTTTCTGTCCGAACTGAGCAAATCCATGTTTTCTATGACTCTTTTGCGGGATATTTGTGCCACTGAGGATTCTCCCGATGAAAAGGGAAAAAAGAAGCAATAATTTAATGTTCTTTTAATCTGGTTTATGGCGTTTTCAAATCATCCTGTCGTATAGTGATAGACAGAGGGAGCCACAACCAAATCAACCGGCTCAACTGTATGGATAACCTGAAAGGATGAATGAAAATGAAACTCTTGATGATAGTATTGGGCATTTATGTCGGGCTGGTTGTTGTATCTGTTGGGCTCAGTCTGCTGGGCGCGTTGCTGGGTATGACATTTGGCATTATCGGCGCAATATTTGGGCTGGTCAAATCCATCGTATTCCACCCTGTTACCCTCATCATCATCGCCGCGATTATCCTGTATAAGCTGTACGCATCCCGCGCAGTCAAATAAGTCATCGTTCCCTGTATCGTTGCATCCGCCTCTCCGGAGCTGACTCTGGCAGCTGCAATCATAATTGGCTTTGGCAAAGCTGTGTTCATGGGTTTCCATGGACGCAGCTTTGCAGCTTTTATGCCGAAATCCTGCAAATATGCTGTTCCCGAAAAAAACATCCGATTAGGGGTTGCTTTTTTGTCGGAACGTGTTATACTAGATGATAAAAATTCAGGTGGAGGTTGTTGCATGGCTTTTTATTATGACCAGCCGTCGCGGACATTCAGCGAGTATCTGTTGGTACCCGGATATTCATCCAACGATTGCATCCCATCCAACGTATCGCTACGTACCCCGGTGACAAAATTTAAAAAAGGCGAAGAACCCGCCATATCCATGAACATTCCGCTTGTCTCGGCAATTATGCAGTCCGTCTCGGATGATACGATGGCGATTGCTCTTGCAAAAGAAGGCGGAATTTCGTTTATTTTTGGTTCTCAATCGGTGGAAAGCCAGGCGGAAATGGTGCGCCGTGTGAAAAGCTATAAGGCCGGCTTTGTCACCAGTGACTCCAATATCAGTCCCAATCAAACTCTGGCGGATATTCTGGAGTTAAAAGCCAAAACCGGTCACTCCACTGTGGCGGTTACCGAGGATGGCACTGCTTCCGGCAAGTTCCTCGGCCTTGTCACCAGCAAGGATTATCGAGTCAGTCGGATGGATCCCGCTACTAAGGTTTCGGAGTTTATGACTCCCCTGGAGAAAATTACATTTGCCCGGGAAGGCATCAGCCTGAAGGAAGCCAACGACATCATTTGGGATCACAAAATTAATGCCCTGCCCATTATCGATGAAAACCAGCGCTTTGTTGCCTTTGTTTTCCGCAAGGACTACGATGTGCATAAGGAAAACCCCCATGAACTGCTGGATGCCTCCAAGCGGTATGTCGTGGGTGCCGGCATCAATACCCGGGACTATGAGGAGCGCGTTCCCGCATTGGTAGAGGCGGGTGCAGACGTTCTCTGCATCGATTCCTCCGAGGGCTACACCGAGTGGCAAAAAATCACTTTGCAGTTCATTCGCGATAAATACGGTGACTCTGTAAAAGTGGGAGCAGGCAATGTTGTTGACCGGGAAGGCTTTCGGTTCCTGGCGGATGCCGGCGCTGACTTCATAAAAATCGGTATCGGCGGCGGCGCCATCTGCATCACCCGCGAAGCCAAGGGCATCGGCCGTGGCCAAGCCACAGCTGTAATTGAAGTGGCAAAGGCCCGGGATGAATACTTTGAGGAAACCGGCGTCTACATCCCCATTTGCTCTGACGGCGGCATTGTACACGATTATCACCTGACTCTCGCCCTTGCCATGGGCAGCGATTTCTGCATGCTGGGCCGTTATTTTGCCCGCTTTGACGAAAGCCCCTCCAACAAGGTTATGGTCAACGGCAGCTATATGAAGGAATATTGGGGCGAAGGCAGTGCCCGTGCCCGCAACTGGCAGCGCTATGATATGGGTGGTGCATCCAAGCTGTCCTTTGAGGAAGGCGTCGACTCCTATGTCCCCTATGCCGGCAGCCTGCGGAATACTCTCAGCCTGAGTTTGGCAAAAATCAAATCTGCCATGTGCAATTGCGGCGCACTGACGATTCCCGAGCTACAAAAAAAGGCACGGCTCACCCTTGTATCCTCTGTCAGCATCGTTGAGGGCGGCGCCCACGACGTAGTGCTGAAAGACAATGCCTCCACCTCGGTCATATTCTAACCTGCAACACGGAACCTCCCCAGGACAAGCCCACCGCGCCGAAGCGGTGCCATGGCGTCAAAATGGGGCTGTCGCAATACGATTTCAAGAAATCGCGTTGTGACAGCCCTTTTTGGGTGAAAAGTAAGGTTGAGTCAGTTAATATGTCGAAAACTTCTCTCGAGAGGGCGCGGCAAATTACAGGCATATGACGTTGTTCCTTTGCTTACAGGGCTTTACGGCCATCCTGTGCGTGATGTTCTTCCTGACCAACCTGCGGCCCTATCAAAGCGACCTTGTGCAGATCACGCCGGATATCACCACGCCGGTCCCGGTCGGCCAGCATCAACACGGTTCGGCCCGCTGGCTGACCGATACCGAGAAAGATAAGACTTTCCGCAGCTTTTCTCTTAACCCACACGACCGCGCCCTACGGTACTATATAAAGCATGGCCGTGACGATTTGAAGGACGGAAAGGAGGCGAAGGAAAAACCCCCGGATGTGGAGCGTCCGGGAGAAATCAGTGAGGATATGGGACTATGCCGGGAGCCGGAGTCAGAGAAGGCCCCGGCGTTTTCTATTCCGGGCGCAGGTGTGGTGCTCGGCATGAAGAAGGAGGGCGATATCGAAACAATCTATTACTCGGATGACGATGTGCATACCCTGACCATCGGCGCGACCCGTTCAGGCAAGACCCGCTGTGTAGTGCTCCAGAGCATATGTGCCTTGGCGCTGGCCGGCGAATCTCTGGTAATTTCGGACGTAAAGGGAGAAATTTATGATTTTTGTTCTCCTTTTCTGCGCCGCCTGGGGTTTGAAACACCTGTGCTGGATTTTAAGAACCCTGAAAAAAGCTGGCACTACAACCTGCTACAGCCCTGCATCGACGCGATAAAGGCGGGCGACACCGAGCGGGCCGAAATGCTGGCATGGGACATGACCAATATCCTTGTCGGCAAGGAAACCGGCAACTCGGAAAAAATCTGGCACAACGGCGAAATGTCGGTGATCGCGGCCACCATCCTCTGTATCGTCTGCGACAACATCAAACGGTACGACTACCAAAACCTGACCAACGCGTATTGGTTCATGGGTGAGATGTGCAAGACCATAGCCGGGAAAATGCCCTTGCTGGAGTACGTCAAGAAGCTGCCCCAATCCCATCCGGCGCGAGCGCTGCTCTCCATATCGGACGTAGCGCCTGCCCGTACCCGTGGCTCCTTTTACACCAGCGCCTTGACCACGCTCCGGCTGTTCACCAGCAAGAGTATCTACAACATAACCTGCAAAAGCGATTTTTCGCTGGCAGATGTGGGAGAAAAGAAACAAGCGCTTTTTATTATTCTCCCGGATGAGAAAACGACCTTTTACCCCATAGCAAGCCTTATCATCAACCAGCAATATGAATTGCTGTCCGCGATGGCGGATAAGCGGGGCGGGCGCCTAAAACAGCGCGTCAATTACATCTTGGATGAGTTCGGCAATTTCACACCTATAACCGATATGACCAACAAGCTGACCGTCTCGGCGGGTAAAGGCATCCGGTGGAATTTCTATCTGCAATCCTTCGAGCAGTTGCTTGAAAAGTACGATGAGCATGTGGCAAATACAATCAAATCCAACTGCCATATATGGATTTACCTACAGGCTGACGATAAGGAAACGCTCTCCGAGGTTTCCGAAAAGCTGGGCAGCTACACCACGTCCAGCTACCAGTTATCGGCCAATCATGCCAAGTACACCACGCCCAGCTCGTCACACAGCGTAAGCCTCATCGAGCGCAAGCTGCTTTACCCCGACGAGGTGCGCCGCATTCAGCGCCCCTATCAAATCATTACATCCCGCACCCATCCCGCCATGATGAACGCCCCGGACATATCCTCATGGATGTTCAACGCCATGATGGGGCTGGGTGACAAGGAGCACAACCGCGCCCTGCGGGAAAAACGGTTTAATGCCCGCCCCATTTTGTCGGACACTTCCAAGGATATCATCCTGTGGAATATTTGGGTCTACTACCAAAAGGATGTTGCCCGGATGGTGGCGGAGCAAAAAAAGGCGGGCGCGGGTCCCGGTGGTTTTGGGGCAGGCGCGCCCGATGATGACTAAAAATATTGGAGGTGTTCGTATGAACAAGATCAAGAAGCGTTTGAAAACCCTGTGGGGCAGGCTGGGCGCCACTCTGACCGTCCTCACCCTCACTCTCATGCAGCCAATGACGGCCTATGCCGCCGTCACTGACAGCCAGATTGTCAAGGGTACGGAAAACCTGATCAAAGACGTGACAACGTGGCTCATGGTGCTGGCGCCCGTTGCGGCCGGCTTGCTGATTATCTACTTCTGCATCAGGAGGTCAGCAAGCGATGAAATGGACCAGAAAAAATGGAACAACCGCATTGTGGTGGCCGTAGTTAGCTGCATCGGCGCCGTGCTCGGTTCGGCAACACTCAACCTGATTTTAGGCTATTACAAATAGCCCGTTTCAACTTTGGCGGATTTCCATACAAAGTTGAAATAACCCTGTAGTTACGCGCCTTTGCGTATCTAAATATATTAAAAATGGAGGCACATTCTATGAAAGCAAAAATGATGATGGCGCAGATCACCGTGCAGCAGAAAGCAGCGCAGCTCATGCACCGCGCAAAGCAGGCCATTTGCAACCGGCGCGGTGAAGGTTTCGTTGACACAGCCGTTAAGGTTTTGATGGCCGTGGTCATCGGCGCGCTGGTGCTGGCCGGCCTGTACCTGCTGTTCAAGGACACCATTCTCCCCGAGCTGACCCGCCGCATTCAGGAAATGTTCAACTACCAGGGTTAATAACCCGCCAAGCATCTACACCGGGGCTTGACGGCCTCACCCAAGAGTTAGACCTGTTTCCCTAATCCAAGACCACACTTTGCCGGGGTGCTTATTTTCGTCTCGGCAAGGGACAACTGTGAAAATAAGTGCCCCGGCGCTCTCTTTAAGGAGGTTGTGCCGTGGCATGGAATATATATTAGTGATACTCATTGTCGCCCTGCTGAATGGGGCGATTGCTTATATCGACACCCTTTTGACCGAGATTGTGCCGCTGACGCTCTACGCGGAGCAGTACATGTCAACGCTGGCCGGCGTGGACCTTGCGCAGACCATGTTTGATATCCTGTTTGGCTTCGGGGTGTCGCTGATTGTGCTAAAGTTTCTCAAAAAGGGCTTTGAGACTTACACCCTGTGGACAGACGGCGATGCGGACGAAGAGCCGTTATCCCTGCTGACCAATTTCTTTAAGGCCATGGCGGTTGCGGTTTGCTTCCCGACCATCTACGGCTGGCTGGGACAAATTGTGGAGGAATTGACCGGCGACCTCTTGAATGCCATCGGCGCGGCCACTGCTTATGATTGGGCGGCGTGGGTAAGCGGCATTTCCAGCCTTGGACTGGTAACCGCCATCTTCGGGCTGGTGTTCATTATCTGCTACTTTATCCTGTACTTTCAGTTCCTCATGCGCGGGCTGGAGATTATGATACTCCGCATCGGTGTCCCGGTGGCCTGTGTCGGCCTGCTGGATAACGACAAGGGCGTATTCAAGGCGTACAGCCAGAAGTTTATCCAGTCCACCCTTTCCGTGGTGGTGCAAATTGCCCTCTCCAAGCTGGGCGTGGGCCTAATGCTCAACATGCACGTCTTTTGGGGCGTGGCCTGTATGATACTTGCCATCCGAACGCCGAAGTTCCTCGGTGACTTCCTGATTTCCACAGGCGGCGGAGGCGGTGGTGTCGTCAACAACGTCTACCATTCGGTGCGGCTGGTTCAGATGGCCCGGAATGTTTTGAAGTGAGGGGGCGGTAAACGTGAGCATGGTTGACGAGATATCGGGCGCCATCATTATTCTTGTTCGGCTGGGCTGCGTGGCC
>JAJDGX010000075.1:0-5000 GCA_030265885.1 Ruminococcaceae bacterium OttesenSCG-928-L11
ACACAATGGCAAGAATCACCGAGATGGTGATAATCTGCCCGCCGGTGACGCCAAGCTCGGTGTAATTGACGGTTTTGCTCTGGATGCTGATGACATCCTCCCGCTCGGCCAGGGTATTCAGCAGGCCCAGCAGGTATTCGCCGTTGGCGACGCCGGTGCTGCCCAGGAGATAGGGGTCGACGATCATCTCCGTACCGGAGACCAGCACATTGGAGGTGAGGGGAGTCAGCTGCTCATACTTGATCCGCTGGGCAACGCCGAGAGCCAGAATGGGGCCGGAGGCCCCCTGCTTGGTGTAATCCCAGTCGTCGCCTGCGTCGTTGGGGCGCACACCGGCGGTGACGGAGAAGTCCAGCAGACTTTTGGTGGTGGTGGCGCCTTTGGTCTCGTAGGCAAACTCCAGGGGACGGGCGTTGGGAATCGCCATAGGCAGGCTCTTGGCCTGTACGCTTTTGGAGTACTCGTCCTCGGAATAATCGGCCAGTGTCATAAACACATTCATCTGGAACAGCTTGCTCTGGCTGTTTTCAAAGACAACGCCGCTGTTTACCCGAATGCCCCAATCCTCCAGGAAGGCATCCAGCACAGGCATGGCTGTCTGCACCGAGGCCGAGGCCAGATAGAACAGAGTTTTGCCCATGCGCTCGCCGTTGCTGAGGAAGGCGTCTAGCTTGCGGGCCTCTTCCTCGGAGATATCCCGGGAGGGGGCGCACATAATGGCGATGGTGGCGTCGGGGTTGATGTCCTCGGTCATCAGGTTTTGGGTGACGACCTCGTAGTTGTTTGTTTGCAGCAGGGTGGTGAAGTCGGTGATGTCCACCTCATTGTGGCCCTGCAGAACGCTGACAATGACCTTCTTGTCGGAGGTGACGTTGAGAATGGCGGAGGACAGGGCCTGCTCCGCCTTGGAGGAGACGATGGCGGTGCGGTAGGTGCTGTAGTCCATCTGGGTGTTAAACAGGTCGTAGGCGGTCAGCACAACGGAGTTGGTGCCGCATTCCACCAGGATATTGCCGGTGTTCAGGGTCAGATCCGGGTAGTTGGAGGTAAAGGTGGGATCCTTGACGATATCCACGTATTTCACGGTGATGCGGGGGCTTTGCTGGGCATACCGCTTGATGACCTCGCCGGCCTGCTGGTAGTAGGTGCCGCGGGCCATAAAATAGTCCTCGTCATTGAGAACGTAGACAGTGACGTCCTTCTCGACAGACTTCAAAAAGTCGATGGATTCCTGGGACAGGGTGAAAATTGCACCGGATGTCAAATCCAGGCTGAGGGAATACCGGGTGGAGAGAGCGCCCGCAACCATATTGACAATCACAATCAGCACCACAACAAGAACAGTGATGACTGTGGCAACAGAGCCCTGCCGGAATTTCCGGCTCTTAAACAGATTCATTCTCTGGCTTCATCCTTTCAAAATCTCATTTATCGAAGGGCTCAACTCCAGCGGCGTTTTTCCTGCACGCGCACGGTAAGGAAGATAAAGATGGCGCTGACACTGAGGAAAAAGACGATGCTGGAGAAGTCGAATATGCCTTGGGTAAAGACTTCATAGCGCTTCATAAAGGAGATCCCGTCAAAGAAGGCAACCAGAATGGGATTGGTAAACACGGAGGCGAGAGAATCCACCAGCAGCAGGGCAAGACCTACCGCAAAGGCGCCGACAGCCGCGATTACCTGGCTTTCCGTCAGGGAGGAGATGAACATTCCGATGGCGATAAGCGCCATGCCCAGCAGCAGCAGGGCAACAAAGTTCCCCCAGATAAGGGGCCAGTTGGGCGGGACAAACACAGCCACAATCAGTCCGTACACCAGCGTGATGGCAAGACCGGTGAGGAATACCATGGAAGCGGCAAAGAATTTGCCCAGCACGAGGGAGGTCAGGTTGATGGGGGCGGTCAGAAGGGCCTGGTCGGTGCGGTATTTGAGATCCTCCGAGAACAGGCGCATGGTCAAAATGGGAATGAGGAACAGCACGATGGTGAACATGCTGTTGAATACGCCGGAGATGTCGGCGGTGTTGGACATCAGTGTTGTCGCGAAGAAATAGAAGCCCGCGAACACGTAAAAGACTGCCAGGTAAATGTAGCCGATGGGGGAGGAGAAATAGGCTTGCAGTTCTCTGCGCATAATAGCGGTCATTCCTCTTCACCTCCATTATTGGTTTCGTCGGCTGCCGCATCCTCGGCGGGGGTCTCCTCCGGGGCGGATTCCTCCAGGGCTGCGGTGTCGTCCTTCTGTATGAAGGTCTGGCGGTTGTTGTCGTCGGTCAGCTGCAGGAAGATATCCTCCAGGCTCAACTCGCTGGACTTCATGCCCAGAATGGCCCAGCCCCGCTCGGACAGGCGCTTGAACACCTCCCGGCGAATATCGACGCCCTGCTCGGCCTCCAGGGTGAAGTCGTAGACCTTGTCCTCCCGCAGGCCCAGCTTATCCACGCGGATCATCTGGGGAATCTTGCTGAGAAGCTTGTAGATCTCGTCCTCGGGGCCGTCTACGCGGATGGTCAGCTTGTGGTCGGAGCTCATGGCGCGGGACAGGTTGTCGGGGGTGTTGTCGGCGATGAGCTTGCCCTTGCTGATAACGATGACGCGCTCGCAGGTGGCCTGCACCTCAGACAAAATATGGGAGGAAAGAATGATGGTGTAGTGCTTGCCCAGCCCCTTAATCAGGTTGCGGATCTCAATGATCTGCTTGGGGTCGAGACCGACGGTGGGCTCGTCCAGAATCAGGACGCTGGGGTTGCCCAGAAGCGCCTGAGCAAGGCCGACGCGCTGCCGATACCCCTTACTGAGGTTTTTGATGATGCGGGTGTAGACGTCCTCGATTTTCACATGGCCGCAGATTTCCTTGATGTGGGCGTTTTTGGCCACGCCGGGAAGCTTGACCTTTTTCAGGTCGTACATAAAGGAAAGGTATTCCTTGACGGTCATGTCCAGATACAGGGGAGGATGCTCGGGCAGGTAGCCTATTTGGGACTTGACCTTGATGGGATCGTCGAGAATTTCAGACCCGTTCACAGTGACAGTGCCTTCCGTGGAGGACAGGTAGCCGGTGATAATGTTCATGGTGGTGGTCTTACCGGCGCCGTTTGGCCCCAGGAAGCCCAGGATCTCACCGTCATTCACCGTAAAGCTGATGTTGTCCACCGCTTTTTTGGCGCCGTAACGCTTTGTGAGGTTTTTTACCTCGATCATTCGGTTCCCTCCTAAAAAATCCGGGGATATGCCCCGGTATCGGTTATACTGCGCAATCTATCGAAAAAGGATATCCCCGGGGAAGAGAAAGACCGGTGGAGAGGGGACATGCCTTTTCAGCAACAATTATCATATCAAAATTCCTGTACAAAATCAACTTGAATCCTGGGATTTTCCGCCGCAGCCCGCGATTTTCGAAGTTTGCCGGGGGCAATTCCAAGGGCGGCGGCGATGCGATTTGCGGCGATGGGCCGAGCCGCCTGCATAAATATCCGTTGCCACAATACCAAAGCTATGTGACGAAAAGGTGAAAATAGCTTGAAAAAAACTTGATTCGCCCAGAAAATTTCATAAACTATTGACAGAAATATGCGATATGCACAAGAGGGGGCCTCATTGTTTGTGTGCGAAATACAGTTTAAGTAGAAAAAATTAATAAATGAGAATTTATGTGAGGATTTTGTTGCGCTCCTCCCGGTTTGTTTGCTATAATCCTTTGTAAACGATGATAAAAGCAGGCTTGGCACATTGGAACATGTGAAAATTCAATTAACTGCTGGAAATAGGGGGAAGGCGACATGGCGTCGATTCGATCGTTTTGTGCACTGCGCTTTACAGAAAAGGCCGGGGATATCCGGGAGCTGGTGTGCCCGCCGTATGACATTATCAGCGAAGAGGAGCGGCAGCGGTATCTGGCGCGAAACAGCAACAACATCATCCGGCTGGAGCTGCCCCGGGAGGGGGAGGATCCCTACGCCCAGGCCGGTGCAACCCTGAAAAGCTGGCTGGACGATCGCATCCTTGCCTTCGACGATGTGCCCGCCCTGTATATATATGAGGAAGAGTTTGTGGCCCTGGGCCAGCGCAAGACCATTCGCGGCCTGGTATGCGGTGTGCGGTTGGAGCCCTTTTCCGAGGGCGGAATCCTGCCCCACGAGGAGACGCTGTCCAAAGCCAAAACCGACCGCTTCAACCTGATGCAGGCCACCAGCTGCAATTTCAGTTCCATCTATTCCCTGTATTTTGACAAGGAGCGCACCGCCGCCGCCCGGCTGGACACCCTTACCGCCGGCCCTGCCGATGTGGAGTTTGAAACCGATGACGGCATCGTGCATCGGGTGTGGGTAGTCACCGAGATCAAGGAGATCAATCAGATCGTCAACTACTTGCGCGGCAAGACCCTGTACATCGCCGACGGCCACCACCGGTATGAGACCGCCCTCAATTACCGGGATTCGCTGGCGCGGCAGGGGGAATTCATCGACGATACGCACCCGGCCAACTATGTGATGATGACGCTGGTGGATATGGAAAACGAGGGGCTCGTGGTATTCCCCACCCACCGGATTATCCGGAATATGGAGGATTTTGATCCGGCTGCCGTGCTGGATCAGTGCCAGACATATTTTGACAGCATACCTATTAATAAAGAGGAAGCCCAGGCCAGACTGGACGAAGCGGCCGCTGCCGGCAAAAAGGCGTTTGCTATGTATGCCCGGGGCGAAATGACCCTGCTTACCCTGCGGGACGGGGCTGTTATGGATGAGATGCTGGCCGGCATGTCCGACGCCTATCGGCAGCTGGATGTCACCATCCTCCACACACTGGTGCTGGAAAAGCTGATGGGCATTGACAAGGAGAACATGGCCAATCAGAAGAATTTGATTTATACACGGGATCCGGCAGAGGCTCTGGCGGCTGTCGATAAGGGGGAGGCCAACTGTGCGTTCCTCATCAACCCAACCCGGGTCGACGAAATCGCCAGCGTAGCGGGCGCCGGCGAAAAGATGCCCCAGAAAT
>JAJDGX010000075.1:10000-12000 GCA_030265885.1 Ruminococcaceae bacterium OttesenSCG-928-L11
ATACTGAAAGGTATGCGTGGTAGGGGAGCGTTGTATGCGGGGTGAAGCATGAGCGGAAGCGCATGTGGACTGCATAGAAGTGAGAATGCCGGAATGAGTAGCGAGAATTATGTGAGAATCATAATGGCCGAAAGCCTAAGGTTTTTGGAGGAAGGTTCGTCCGCTCCAAGTTAGCCGGGAGCTAAGGTGAGGCCGAAAGGCGTAGCCGATGCACATACGGTAGAAATTCCGTAGCCGTCGAAAAGTTTAAGCAAAGGGACACTTTAGAAGCGTGTGCCCCGGGCGTTGGTAGCCCCGGGCGTAAGGACTGCAATTGAGTGGGATGCACGCGTGGATAGAGGCGAGAAAAGCTTTGTGTATACTTGAGACGCCCGTACCGCAAACCGACACAGGTAGGTAGGAAGAGGATTCTAAGGCCAACGGGAGAATTGTTGTTAAGGAACTCGGCAAGTTGACCCCGTAACTTCGGGAGAAGGGGTGCTCTTGAAAAAGAGCCGCAGAGAATAGGTCCAGGCGACTGTTTATCAAAAACACAGGTCTATGCTAAATCGAAAGATGACGTATATGGGCTGACGCCTGCCCGGTGCTGGAAGGTTAAGAGGAGATGTGAGAGCATTGAATTGAAGCCCCAGTAAACGGCGGCCGTAACTATAACGGTCCTAAGGTAGCGAAATTCCTTGTCAGGTAAGTTCTGACCCGCACGAATGGCGTAACGATCTGGACACTGTCTCAACAGCAAGCCCGGCGAAATTGTAGTACCGGTGAAGATGCCGGTTACCCGCGACAAGACGGAAAGACCCCATGGAGCTTTACTGCAGCCTGATATTGGATTTCGGTATTTCATGTACAGGATAGGTGGGAGACTGGGAAGCACGGACGCCAGTTCGTGTGGAGTCAACCTTGGGATACCACTCTTGGGATACTGGAATTCTAACCTGCGGCCATGAATCTGGTCGGGGGACATTGTCAGGTGGGCAGTTTGACTGGGGCGGTCGCCTCCAAAAGAGTAACGGAGGCGTTCAAAGGTTGGCTCAGCACGGACGGAAACCGTGCATTAGAGTGCAAACGCAAAAGCCAGCCTAACTGCGAGAGCGACGGTTCGAGCAGTGACGAAAGTCGGAGTTAGTGATCCGGTGGTATGTGAGTGGAAATGCCATCGCTCAACGGATAAAAGCTACCCTGGGGATAACAGGCTGATCTCCCCCAAGAGTCCACATCGTCGGGGAGGTTTGGCACCTCGATGTCGGCTCATCACATCCTGGGGCTGAATTCGGTCCCAAGGGTTTGGCTGTTCGCCAATTAAAGTGGTACGCGAGCTGGGTTCAGAACGTCGTGAGACAGTTCGGTCCCTATCTGTCGTGGGCGCAGGATATTTGAGAGGAGCTTTCCCTAGTACGAGAGGACCGGGATGGACGCACCTCTGGTGCACCAGTTGTCACGCCAGTGGCACAGCTGGGCAGCTATGTGCGGAAGGGATAAACGCTGAAGGCATCTAAGCGTGAAGCCCCCCTCGAGATAAGATATCCCACTGAGTCAATCAGGTAAGACCCCTTGTAGACTACAAGGTTGATAGGCCGCAGGTGTAAGCATGGTGACATGTTCAGCCAGGCGGTACTAATCGGTCGAGGGCTTGACCTTATCTTTTGTAAATCGTGTTTTGTTTTCTTAGTCTCAATGGAACGGCTTGTCTGTTCTCTCCTTTCATTGTTCAGTTTTGAGGGTACAACATCTTGCCTTCGGCAAGTTATTGCAGGTTGCAGTCGCAACTTGGGGCTGGGTTCTTTGGAATTTGGCTTGTATCTTCTGTAATTGTCTTTTTCATATGCGCCATTAGCTCAGTTGGTAGAGCACCTGACTCTTAATCAGGGTGTCCCGGGTTCGAGTCCCTGATGGCGCACCACAGCCGATTGATTTCGGCGCTCGGCCCGTTGGTCAAGCGGTTAAGACACCGGCCTCTCACGCCGGTAACACGGGTTCGATTCCCGTACGGGTCATTGCAC
>JAJDGX010000076.1 GCA_030265885.1 Ruminococcaceae bacterium OttesenSCG-928-L11
TTATCCCAGAACAGTTCCCGCAGAAACTGCTTGCCTGCCCCGGTGATAAACACCTTGTCACAGAAGGAGCGAACTGCCTCCCGGCTGACCGACGGTGCCGCTGCGTTGACCAGGAAATCCGCCTCCAGCAGGATTTGCCAGTCCATGCCGTCCACCCCGGTGTAGGTGTGGTGGCGGGAGATGAGAAAGCAGACCCGCTCCACAACGGACTGCTCATAGCCCAGTTGTTCCAGCATGGGCCGCGCTACCGGCGGGCCCTCCGCCTCCTGATGGGGGCCGGCTGCATCGCCGTACCGCTCCAGGCTGGGGCGAATGCCGATGTCGTGGACGATGGCCGCTGTCTCCAGCCGCAGCTGTGTCGCCGCATCCAGCCCTTCCAACTGACCGATGGCACGGGCAAAGCCATGTACGGCCAAAAAGTGGTGCACCCGTTCCGGGCAGTTCTGTTCATGGCGGATCATTGCGGCAACAAGGGCACTGTGATTGTCCATGCTTCCCCGTCCCTCCTCTATTTCAGCAGCTTGATTTTCTCATATATATGCTCCGGCAGTATCCCTATGACAATCGCACACAGCCCCAGTCCCAGCAATATGGCCAGGAAAATATCCGGCAGCGGTGTGAAGCGCATCAACAGCAGATATGCCGCCAACAACCCAATTCCTATGTAGCTTTCCTTGCGTATTTTCTCCAACACCGGACTCCCTGCCCTCCTTTCTCCTTGATTTTCTGCAGCGGCCATATAATGGCCCCTATTCGCCGGCAGACAAGGCATTCACTTCGTCGACCAGCTGTCGGAGCAACGCGCAGGCCTTCCGGTTATCCACACCGGCTGCCGCGAATACCGCATCGATTCGGCCCTTGTAGTTGGCCGGTTTAATTGCAAAGCCGTCGATCATTCCCACGGCCTTTTTTTCGTTCAGGCAATATTCCCGGTTCCGGGCAAACAGCACCTGATTGAGAGCCGAAACCGACCGCACAATGTGGGCGGTTGTATAGTAGACATCGTCTCTCTCCCCGCTGGTTTCGGCAAACATCAGGGAAAAGCCCGCCTCAAAGGAAAAGAAGCCCACAAGCGCCTCTCGGAGCCTGTCCGGGTATGCCTCGGCGGTGCGTTTCAGCGGGGACACGGCACCGTCCCTCTCCCACAACAGCCTGCACACGGCCAGTTCACCCATATACATGGCGTTGATGTACCCGTGGGGGTGACCGGTTTGATAGTGGGTGGACACAGTCCCGCCGAGACATTTCTCAATTTCCTCTTTCACCCGGCCGATGTCCCGCAGTATGAAATCCACGTGATACCCGTCAACGGTCAGCCAGCCGCCGCCATTGACCCATTTCCCCCACTCTCCGGGAGGGGCGATGAGGGCTGCCCGGTGCTCGTCGTCGACTGTCTGAGCCGCCGCGTTCAGTGCAGCAATATCAAGGGTGGCATTGTCGTAGTACACCCCAATGTCAATGTCGGAGTCCGGCGTGTCTGTTCCCCTTGCGCGGGAGCCGCCCAAGGCGATTCCCACAACGCCGGGCACCGCCGACAGGGACGCCGCAGCCCTGTTCAATATGCTTGTCACCGCATCCATGCGCTCCCCCCTGTCTATCCGGTTTGTTCCTCTCCCATTATACTGGCTGTCGCCGGTTTCATCAAGGGGAAATTCGACAGGGTATTCCCCTGTCTCCGGCCACCCTTGTTCACCTCGTTTTCACCAAAAATTCAGACACTCCTTTTGTTCGAGGGGTTGCAAAGAAATGCGTTTCCGTGTATAATACAATTGAAGGTCAAAGAAAGTCAAAGTCAAATTTAAGTCAAAACTGCAGACAGATTGTGTGCGTTTTTAATGGAGGTATTTATGGGAATCAGCGACACCATCGCCTGCTTCATCAATGACATACTGGAAATGGAGGGGGGCAGCGCCGTTTTGCAGCGGGCCGAGCTTGCCCAGCAATTCAAATGCGTGCCCAGCCAGATCAACTATGTCATCACCACCCGCTTTTCGCCGGAGCACGGCTACCTGGTGGAAAGCAAGCGGGGCGGCGGCGGTTACATCCGCATTCGCCGGGTTCGGCTGGATCCCAAGCAGCTGATCATGCACACCATCAACGCCGTGGGGGATGAAATTGATTCCGGCTGTGTGCGAGCCTTTCTCTCCAACCTGCTGGACGCGGAGGCCATTGACCGCAAGTCGGCCATGCTGATGGCGTCTGCCCTCAACGATAAATCCCTGGCGGCTGTCCCTCTCGTCAGACGCGACCAAATCCGTGCCGACATCTTCAAGCAGCTGCTGGTTGGACTTGTCTGCTACGGTGTGGAATAGCACCCCGACCACCAACCAATCCACTATACTGGAAAGGAGGAATGCCTTTCCGATGACCAGGAAAGGCCCAAGGCTATGAAATGTTTTAACTGCAATCAAAACGAAGCGGATCAGCGGTTTTTTGTGAATTATATGGGGAATACAGGTGAGATTCACCTGTGCAGTCACTGTGTGGAGCAGTTTCAGCAGATGGCAGGCTCCATGTTCCAAAACCCGGCTGCGTGGGGGCCCTATATGGCCAACCCCCAGTTTTTTCAGCACCTGGGAATGTCCGTTCCTCCGCAGATGGGGTTTCACCGGAACAGCGAAATCAACGACGCTGCTCCCATTGACGCCGGTGATGCCCTGCGGAATCGCCGCAGGCTCAACGAATTGCGAGCCAAAATGAACCGCGCCGCGGCCGCCGAGGACTACGAGGCCGCCGCTACTCTCCGGGATGAAATTGCCCGGTTTCAGCAGAAAATCCGGGAGGGAGACCGCCTCTCCGTCTCCTCCGGCAACAGCTAGACGATCTTCCCGGATATTCTGCTTCATCTTCTCCGGCAAACCACTTGCCAGAATGGAGGGCCGCGTGACAATTCACGCTCACCCTGCTCACTGCGTTCGCAACTTCACAAGCGAAGCCATACGACCGGGCGTTACGCTTGCTGAATTTCTGTTTCACCTTGTGCCCGGTCGGAAATGGGGTTTAGTATGTTACATAAAGATTTATATTCCGAACCCGCCCGCATCGTTATGCAGAACGCATTCCGTCTCGGCTCCGAAATGATGCACGGGTTTGTGGGAAGCGAACACATCCTATGGAGCCTGTCCCGGGATGAGGGCACGGCTGCCGCCGCCGTTCTCATCGGTGCCGGCCTGGATCATGAAATCATCCGCGAGCTCATCGAAAAATACGACGGTGCCGGCACCCCCGACGAATCCCGGATTCAGGGCCTTGCCCCCGACGCCACCCGGGTGCTGGAACTGGCGGAGGCCCAGTGCAAAAAACTGAACCACAAGTATATGGAGCCGGAGCACATGCTGCTGGGAATTTTGCAGGAGCAAAAATCCGTGGCGGCAAAGATCATCGTGTCCGCCGGCGTCAGCCTGGAACGGCTCACCACCGATGTGCTGAGCCGCCTCAACAAGGACTGGCCCCGGGCCTCGGAGACACTGAGCGACCGGCACAGCCCGGAAACCAAAACCCTGGATCAATACAGCAAGGATCTGACCGTGGCCGCCGCCAACGACAAGCTGGATCCCGTCATTGGCCGGGAAACGGAGATTGGCCGCATCATCCAGATTCTTTCCCGCCGCACCAAGAACAACCCCGTTCTCATCGGGGAGCCCGGCGTGGGCAAAACCGCCATCGCCGAGGGCCTTGCTCAACGGATTGTCAAGGGCGAGGTGCCGGAAAATCTGCAAAACAAGCGGGTGGTATCGCTGGATTTGACCAAGATGCTCTCCGGCGCCAAGTTCCGGGGCGATTTTGAGGAGCGCATCAAAAACTCCATCGACGAGGCCATTGCCGCAGGCAACATTGTGCTGTTTATCGACGAGCTCCACACCCTCATCGGCGCCGGCGCGTCGGAGGGCTCCATGGACGCCGCCAATATTTTGAAGCCCGCCCTCAGCCGGGGGGAAATTCAGGTCATCGGCGCCACTACCCTGGACGAGTACCGCAAGCACATCGAAAAGGACGCCGCCCTGGAGCGCCGCTTCCAATCCATTGTGGTGGATGAGCCGTCCAAGGAGGACGCCGTCCGCATCCTTCACGGGCTCAAGACCAAATACGAGGAGCACCACAAGCTTGCCATCACCGACGAAGCCATCCAGGCGGCGGTGGATATGTCCTCCCGCTATATTCAGGACAGATATCTGCCCGACAAAGCCATCGACCTGGTGGACGAGGCCTGCTCCCGGGTGCGCACCCAGAACCTGACCACTCCGCCTCATCTGAGGGATCTGGAGGCCCGGGTCAATGTCCTCAACATCGAAAAGGCGGAGGCTGTCCGCACCCAGGACTTTGAGCGGGCCGCCCAGATACGGGATTATCAAAAGACCCTGCGCACCGAGTTTGAAACCGCGCGGGATCAGTGGCGCAAGGCCCGGGCCGGCAAGGTCGTCGGCGAGGACATCGCCACGGTGGTGTCCGCCTGGACAGGCATCCCCGTCACTATGCTGACCCAGGATGAAAGCGAGCGCCTCCTGCACCTGGAGGAAGTCCTCCACAACCGGGTCATCGGCCAGGATGAGGCTGTCACTGCCGTATCCAAGGCCATTCGGCGGGGCCGGGTGGGGCTTAAGGATCCCAAGCGGCCCATGGGCACCTTCCTGTTCCTCGGCCCCACCGGCGTCGGCAAAACCGAATTGTGCAAGGCCCTGGCCGAGGCCATGTTCCAGGATGAAACCGCCATGCTGCGGGTGGATATGTCCGAGTATATGGAGCGCCACGCCGTCTCCAAGCTCATCGGCTCCCCGCCCGGCTATGTCGGCTATGACGAGGGCGGCCAGCTGACGGAGAAAATCCGCCGCAAGCCCTACAGCGTCGTGCTGTTTGACGAAATCGAAAAAGCCCACGACGATGTGTTCAACATCCTGCTGCAGATTATGGAGGACGGCGTCCTCACCGATTCTCAGGGGCGCCGGGTGGATTTCAAGCACGCCATCATCGTCATGACCTCCAACCTGGGGGCCCGCAGCATCACCGACAAGCGCAAATCCCTGGGCTTCGCCTCTCTGGGCGAGGGCTCCGATACCGCCTCCCAGCAGGAAATCCGGGAAAAGGTTATGGAGGAGTTGAAACGCGCCTTCAAGCCGGAGTTCCTCAACCGTCTGGACGACACCATCGTGTTCCACCAGCTGGACAAGGCGCAAATTCGCCAGATTGCAGACAACATGATCCGCCAGCTTTCCCAGCGTATGGAGGATCTTTCCATCACCTTATCTGTCGACGATGCCGCCCTGGATCTGCTGGCGGAGAAGGGCTTTGACCCCGTCTATGGGGCCCGCCCCCTGCGCCGGGAAATTCAGGCCCGGATCGAGGATCCGGCCGCCGAAAAAATTCTGGAACGGGGCCTTATCAACGGCGGAACCATCCGCGTCACCGCCGTGGACGGCGACATTCATCTGGAGGCCACAGCCCCGGAGCCCTCCACCGAGGCCGCACCCGCTCCCACTGTGGAGGAACCGGCCCCGGCCCTGTAATCCCGGCTTAAAACAGAAAAAAGGCATCGGAGACGGCGTCTCCGATGCCTTTTTTGCCGGGGATTGACCGGTCACCCTGTTGCAAGATGCCCGGTGGCGCGATATAATGGGAAAAGCGGAACTCCAATACATAGATGTGAGGAATAACGAATGGAAAAGAAGCCAATCGCCGTGCTGCACCCGGATTATTATACAAAGTTTTCGTGCATCGGCCCCGCCTGCGAGGATCACTGCTGCAAGGGCTGGAGCATTTATATCGACAAAAGCACCTACAAAAAATACAAGCGAATCTCGGATCCGGAACTGGCCAAGGTGATGAACAAAGGGGTACAGACACTAAAAGGCCGGAATGAGCAAAATTTTGCCAAGTTTGTGCTGAACGCGGATATGGTATGTCCCTTTTACGACGAGGACAAGCTGTGCATGATCCAGAAGAAGCTGGGCGAAACCATGCTCTGCACCACATGCCAACAATACCCCCGGCTTAACCGGATGACCCGCATGGGCCAGGTCGAGCTTTCCATGTATGCCACCTGCCCGGAAATGGTGCGGGTCGCGCTGCTGCCCAAGGAGCCGATGACCTTCAGCATTTCCGAATTTCAGGCAGATGGCAGCGAATTTTATCTGAAAGGCACCTATGCCGATTTGACCAACCCCTCTTATTTCGGGGAAACCGGCAAGCATGCGTGGGAAATTCGGGAGGCATGCATCGATATTTTGCAGTGCCGCACCCTGCCGGTGCGAGATCGAATTTTTGTCGTGGGCATGCTGCTGAACCGGATCACGGAGCTGGAGGCGGAAAAGGAGTTTGACAAGATGCCGTCGGTGGCCGCCGCCTATGTCGCCAAAACCCTGGACGGCGACTTTGCCGACATCATGAAGCCCTTTGCGGAAAACCCGGACAGACAGGCCGGCATGCAGTCCATCCTGCTCAACCACATCATGCTGACCGGGGCCCTTCGCTCGCGGCAATTCCCGCTGTACACCCAGTTTATCGAAAAAATAACCGGCTGGATGACGGCCGAACAGCTGGAGGAATCCAACTACTCCCAGATGTACGGCCACATTTCCACCTTGATTCAGCAATACTGGCCCCCGTTTTTGGCAAAGTGGGAGCATGTGCTGGAAAACTACTTTGTCAATCTGCTGTTCTCCCTGCAGGGGCTGTTCAAGCACCCTGCTCTGACGCCCTACCAGCACTTTATCACCCTGGCGGAGCAATATTCCATGATGCGCATGCTGCTGTGTGTGCTGGCCGAGGAGAAGGGCGAGGTCGACGAGGCACTGCTGACAGGCATCATCACCACCCAGGCCAACGAGGCCATGCACAGCGATACCGCCAAGCGCATCATCGACAATTACGCCGCCAACGGCAACGACACCCTGGCCCAAATGGCGTTTTTGCTGCAATAATACCAAAGGCCTTCCCCGCAACCAAGCGGCGAAGGCCTTTTGCATTCTCCGGCACTCCTATTCCGGCAGCTGGATGGCCTCGCCGCCTTTTTCCAGGGCGATCATGCCTGTTCGGGCCAGTTCCGCCACGCCGTAGGGCTCCACCATGGAGAGCAGCAGATCCACCCGCTCCGGCCGGTCACAGGTCTCGATGGTGACGGTGGCGGGGGACATATCCACAATGCTGGCCTTCATGATGGAGGCGATGTCGAAAATCTCCCCCCGAGCCTTGGGATTGGCGTTGACCTTGATGAGAGCCAGTTCCCGCCGGGTAGACAGTTCACTGTCCAGGGTTTTCACCTTGATGACGTCGATTTGCTTGTTCAGCTGCTTGGACACCTGCTCGATGAGGGGGGCGTCCCCCTCCACCACAATGGTCATGCGGGAGACGGAGGGGTCGTGGGTCTCGCCCACCGCCAAACTGGCGATGTTGAAGCCCCGGCGGGCAAACAGTCCCGCTGTCCGGGCCAGCACACCAGCCCGGTTTTCCACCAGTACCGAAAGAATCGCTTTCATACCGTCATCTCCTCCGGGTCAATGTCCAGTTCCAGGATATATGGGCCGTCGCCGCCGAGCATCTCCTCCACCAGGGCCTCCGCTTGGGCCAGGCCGGACGCCCTGCCATGGGGAATGTCATAGGCGGCGGCGATGCGCCCGATGTCGGGGCTGCCGGTCAAATCCACCGCAAAGCCGGCGGCTCCGTAATCCACATGCTGGATTTCCCGCACCAGACCCAGTGTCCGGTTGCGGAACACCACCAGCTTAACCGGCGCGCCGTGCTGCCGGATGGACGCCAGTTCATTCATTGTCATCTGGAAGGCACCGTCGCCGCAGGCCGCCACCACCGTCTTGTCGGGAGCAGCCAGCTTGGCTCCCAGAGCGGCGGGGATGCTGTAGCCCATGGTGCCCATGCCGCCGGTGGTGAGAAACCGCCCCCGGCCGCTGTAATTGCGGGCCGACCAGATCTGATTTTGCCCCACATCGGCAATGTAAATCCCGTCGTCGGGCAGCTTTCCGCACAGCATGGCCACAAAGGCATCGGGTCGCACATAGGGGCCATCCGCTCCGGGAGCAGCCGTCTGTCCCGGAAGCCGCCGAAGCTCCTCCAGCCAGTCCGGCCAGGAACCGGACGGCCCAATGTCCGCCAGCTGGCACAGCACCCGGGCCGCATCCCCCACGATAGGGATGGCAGTCCCCAGATTCTTGCCTATCTCCGCCGTATCAATGTCGATGTGTACAACCGTGCGGCCTTCGCCCGGCTCCTTTTCCGCCGCAATGGCCCGGTCGCCGACCCGCGCCCCCACAATGATCAGCAGGTCGCTGTGTTCCACGGCGTAGTTGGCCCGCCGATGCCCGCTTATCCCCACCATGCCCAGATGCAGGGGGTGATCCGGCGGAACGGAGCCTATTCCCATCAGGGTGGTGACAACCGGCATGGAGACCGCCTCACAGAGCCGCAGCACCTCCTGTCGGGCATCCGACAGCAAAATGCCGCCGCCACAACACAGCACAGGCCGCTTCGCCCGGCCGATGGCCTGAGCCACCTTGCGTATTTGCAGGGGATGCCCCTCTGTTTTGGGCTTGTATCCCCGAATGGCCACGGCAGAGGGCCGCCGGAATGCCGCCATCTCCCGCTGCACATCCACGGGGACATCGATGAGCACCGGCCCCATCCGCCCGGTGGAGGCAATGTGAAAGGCCTCCCGGAACACCCGGCCAATCTCCCCGGCGGATTTCACCAGATAGGTATACTTGGTGAAAGGCTCCGCCGCGCCGGTGGTGTCCACCTCCTGAAAGACATCCCGCCCCAGCAGACCGGAATCGACCTGCCCGGTGATGGCCACCAGGGGGATGCTGTCGCTGTAAGCGGTGGCAAGGGCGGTAAACAGGTTGGTGGCCCCGGGGCCGGAGGTGGCAATGCACACGCCGGGACGCCCCTTGATGCGGGCATAGCCGTTGGCGGCATGGCCCGCCCCCTGCTCGGTGCGGGTGAGAATGTGCCGGATGCCGGAGCGGGACAGGCTGTCGTAAAAGGGGGCGATGGCGGCGCCGGGAATCCCAAACACCGTATCCACACCCTCCTGCCGCAGGCTCTCTGTCATAGCGTCCGCCCCGGACACAGGGACGGCGCCTTTTTTTCGGGATGCTTGCGCGGAATGCGGTTTTCCTGTTTCTTCCATATCTCAATCCCCTTAGTTCCTATTCTGGGGTAATTATACCATAGCAGCGCAGCGGATATGGTATAATTGGCCATCGCCGACAGGCGGGCCGTTTGAATCGGTATAATAACCACTGTCCTTGTGGTTATTATACCATGTTTTTTCAGTGTTGACAAAACGGAACAGGCAGGCTATAATTTAGTATCATAAAGCAAAGGCAATGACGGGAAGGAGTACATACCGTTCCAAAGCGCAGAGAGGGGATGCCGGTGGAAATTCCCCGTGAGGACGGTGCAGGCCTGTGCAAGCCGCGCAGGATTTCCCTGTGGCTCTCTATGCAGAGTCGTGGAAGGTAGTCCCCGAGCCATGAACCGAACCGCCGGCGGCGAAGTAGGCTTCATCGGATTCCGCCCGTTACAGCGGAGCCGGCATCGCGACGGTCTGTCGCCGCGTCGGGTGAGAGTGCGGGAGATTCCCGCAAATGCAAGGTGGTACCGCGGAGTGTAAGCTTCGTCCTTCAATTGGGGAAGGATGGGGCTTTTTTTGATCGCAAAAACGGCAGAACATCGAAATCCACAGCAAAGGAAAGGAGCCGAACCATGAGTGAGGAAATGAGACAAATCGCCTCCCGCATTCGGGAGCTGCGAGAGATCTTCGACTATTCCGTAGAGGAAATGGCGGAGGAATGCGACGTAACCGTCGAGCAATATCAGGAATACGAGGAGACGGGGGACAACATCCCCATCAGCGTGCTGTATCACATCGCCCAGAAGTTCGGGGTGGATATGACCGTACTGCTGACCGGCAAAAGCGCTAAGCTGGACACCTATGCCATCTGCCGCCGGGGCAAGGGCAAGCAAATCAACCGCTACGAGGGCTACAAGTTTGAAAGCCTTGCTCACCGGTTTGTAGGCAATATTATGGAGCCCCTGCTCGTCACCCTGAACCCGGGCGACGCAGAGGCCGCCATGGTCACCCACAAGGGCCAGGAGTTCAATCTGGTGCTGGAGGGCACTGTTGTCGTCACCTACGACGGCGTCGAGCACACTCTCAGCGAGGGCGACGCCATCTACTTCGACCCCACCCACCCCCACGGCCAAAAAGCCGTCGGCGACAAAAAGGCCCGATTCCTGACCGTTATCATCGAATAGCCCACCCGCCAAACCAGCAAGAAAAAAGGGAGAGGATACGTGTGATTGAGCGATTTTTGCCTCAGACGGAGTTTGCCTCCTACGAGGATTTTATAGAGAATTACAAGGTGAATATCCCCGAGCAGTTCAATTTCGGGTTCGATGTCATCGACGAATGGGCCAAGGAGGACGCCGAGAAAAAGGCGCTGGTCTGGTGCAACGACCACGGCGAGGAGCATACCTTTACCTTTGCCGACCTGAGCCGCCTGTCCTCCCAGGCCGCCAACTACTTCCAGAGCCTGGGCATCCGGAAGGGCGATGTGGTCATGTGCGTGCTGCGCCGCCGGTACGAATATTGGATCACAGCCATTGCCCTGTGCAAGCTGGGGGCCGTCATCATCCCCGCCACCATGCTGCTGACAAAGAAGGACATCGTCTACCGGGCCAACGCCGCCCAAATCAAGATGGTGGTCTGTGTCAACGATGAATTTGTGGTCTCTCAAATGGAGGAGGCCATGCCGGAATGCCCCACCATCCAAAACCGGCTTCTGGCCGGCGGTGAGCGGGAGGGCTGGTTCTCCTTCGGCACAGCCATCGCCCCCTTCCCCGAACACTTCCCCCGCCCCACCGGGGATAACGCCATCGCCAACAGCGACCCCATGCTCATCTATTTCACCTCCGGCACTACAGGGATGCCGAAAATGGTGCTTCACGATTTCACTCATCCCCTGGGCCATATCGTGACAGCCAAATACTGGCAGCAGGTGCAGGAAAATAAGCTGCATATGTCGGTGTCCGATTCCGGCTGGGCCAAGTTTGGATGGGGCAAAATTTACGGCCAGTTGATTTGCGGCGCCACCATCTTCGCCTATGACATGGACAAGTTCGTCCCCCGCAACCTGCTGGAAAAGCTGCAGCAGTACAAGGTAACCACCTTCTGCGCGCCGCCCACCATGTTCCGCTTTATGCTGGCCGACGGCATGGAGGAGTACGACCTGTCCTCCATTCAGCATTGCGGCAACGCCGGGGAGCCCTTGAGTCCCGAAATTTTCAACAAAATAAAGGGGATTCTGGGCAATGATATGCGGGAGGGCTTCGGTCAGTCGGAATCCTCCGTGCTCATCGCCAATTTCCCCTGGTTTGCCCCCAAGCCCGGATCCATGGGCAAGCCCTCCCCCCTGTACGACATCGACCTCATCAACGCCGAGGGCCACTCCTGCGACGACGGCGAGGAGGGCGAGATTGTCATCCGCAACATCAATGCCACCGGCCTCTTCCGGGGCTATTACAAGGATCCGGCGCTGACCGAGGCAGCTTTTGCCGGCGGTGTCTACAACACCGGCGACGTGGCGTGGCGGGATCACGAGGGCTACTACTGGTTTGTGGGCCGCAACGACGACGTCATCAAGTGCTCCGGCTACCGCATCGGCCCCTTTGAGGTGGAGAGCGCCCTCAGCGAGCACGACGCCGTGCTGGAATGCGCCATCACCGCCGTGCCCGACCCCAAGCGGGGACAGGTGGTCAAGGCCACCGTGGTGCTGAACCGGGGCTACACCCCCTCGGACGAGCTGGTCAAGGAACTGCAGGATCACGTAAAGCGGGTGACAGCCCCCTACAAATA
>JAJDGX010000077.1 GCA_030265885.1 Ruminococcaceae bacterium OttesenSCG-928-L11
GGCTCCGTGCCTATGCCGCCGTTTGCTTTGCACTGCCAGCGGCGCATTGGGGCTTTTGCCATTCCCAATTATAACACGCCGGTTCGCGGTTGAAAACCCGTCACCTCGCATGAATATTGTGGGGCATAGCCCCACAAACCGATAAATATCCCACAATTCCCCCTCATTTTGTGGTATACTGTTTGCAGAAATAAAAACGGCTGTTCCGGAAAGGAAAATGACACCATGTCAATGAAATTGCTGGCTGTTGACGGCAACAGTATCTTAAACCGAGCCTACTACGGCATCAAGCTTTTGTCCACCAAGGACGGGCTCTTCACCAACGGAATCTACGGCTTTCTCAACATTCTCCTGCGCATGCAGCAGGAAACCGCCCCCGAGGCCGTCGCCATCACCTTTGATATGCGGGCCCCCACCTTCCGCCACAAACGGTACGACGGCTACAAGGCCCAGCGCAAGGGCATGCCCGACGAACTGGCCCAGCAAATGCCCTACCTAAAGGAGCTGCTAGGCTACCTTGGCTACCGCATTGTCCAGCTGGAGGGCTACGAGGCCGACGACCTGCTGGGCACCTTATCCCGTCGCTGCAGCGACAATGGCGACGAATGCGTCATCGCCACCGGCGACCGGGATTCCTTCCAGCTTATCAACGAAAACGTCACCGTGCGGCTTGCCTCCACCAAGGGCGGTCGCCCCCAGGCCGACATCTACGACATCGCCGCCATTCAGGAGAAATACGGCATCGCCCCGCCCCAGCTTATCGACGTCAAGGCCCTGATGGGCGATTCCTCCGACAACATCCCCGGCGTGGCCGGCGTCGGTGAAAAAACCGCCCTCTCCCTCATCCAGACCTACGGCTCCCTGCAATACATCTACGACAACCTGGCCACCCTGGATATCCGGGACAATCTGCGGGGCAAGCTGGAAAAAGACCGGGATATGGCCTGGCTCAGCCGGGAACTGGGGGAAATCAACTGCCAGTCCCCCATCGATGTGCAGCCCGCCGACTGCGTCAAGCAGCCGGTGGACAACGCCAAGGCCTACAACCTCATGGCCCGGCTGGAGCTGTTCAGCCTCATGGAGCGGTTCGGTGTGCGCCCCGAAAAGCTGCGGGAAACCGACGCCCCCACCGAGGAAGCCTCTCCCTCTTTGGAGGTCATCTTCAACCAGCTACCCCAGACACTGCTGCAAGGCGACACCGCTGTGGATATGCTCTTTTCCTTTCAGCCGGACGGCGCCGTCGGCGCCCTCTGCGTCATCGACGGCACAACCCTCTACCTGTGCGACACCAATTTGGACACCCTTGTCCCACAGGTGCTGACCGCCCCCTGTCCCAAGCGCACCAACCACATCAAGCAGCTTTATCACATCGGCCTCAACAGCGGCTTTGAGATCCCCAACGTGGTCTTTGACTGCGAGATCGCCGCCTATATCCTCAACCCCACCTCCAGCGATTACAGCATTGGAAAGCTGGCCGGGGAGTATGCGGTGGTGCCGGTATCCTTCGACGATATGCTGGGCCTGCACGGGGATCTCATCGCCGATTGCGCCGCCTTTCCCACCCTGTCAGACAAGCTGTCCGACCTCATCGGGAAAAACGGTCAGACCAGCCTGCTCCACGACATTGAGCTGCCCCTGGCCCGGGTATTGGCCGACATGGAGCATGTCGGCATCGCCATCGACGCCGACGGCCTCACCGCCTTTGGGGACAAGCTGGACATCGAAATCAGCCGGCTGCAGTTGGAAATCTATGATCTGGCCGGGGAGGAATTCAACATCAATTCCCCCAAGCAGCTGGGTGTCATCCTGTTTGAAAAGCTGGAGCTTCCCACCGGCAAAAAGACAAAAACCAAATCCGGCTACTCCACCAGCGCCGAGGTGCTGGACGAACTGGCGGACAAGCACCCCATCGTCTCCCGCATTCTGGAGTATCGCAAGGTGGCCAAGCTAAAATCCACCTATGTGGAGGGCCTGCTGAAGGTCATCGCCCCCGACGGCCGGATTCACACCAGCTTCCAGCAGACCCTGACCCGCACCGGGCGAATTTCCTCGGTAGAGCCCAACATGCAGAACATCCCTGTCCGCACCGAGTTGGGCAGCGAGTTGCGTCGGTTTTTCCACGCTGCCGACGGCACCATCCTGCTGGACGCCGACTACTCTCAAATCGAGTTGCGGGTACTGGCCCACGTCGCCCAGGATGCAAACATGATTGAAGCCTTCCAAAGCGGCGAGGACATCCACCGCAACACCGCCGCCCAGGTATTCGACATGCCCCCCCTGATGATAACCCCGCTGATGCGCAGCCGGGCCAAGGCCGTCAACTTCGGCATTGTCTATGGCATCGGCGCCTACTCCCTCTCCCGGGACATCGGCGTCACCGTGGCGGAGGCCGACCAGTACATCAAAAGCTATCTGGCCACCTACAGCGGCGTGCGCCAGTATATGGAGGACACCATCCGGTTTGCCACAGAAAACGGCTACGTCAAGACCCTGTTCGAGCGGCGGCGGTATCTGCCGGAGTTAGCCTCCTCCAACCGGCCCAACCGGGAATTTGGCAAGCGTGTCGCCATGAACACACCCATTCAGGGCACAGCCGCCGACATCATCAAAATCGCAATGGTACGGGTATACAAGCGTCTGCGGGACGAGGGCCTGAAATCCCGGCTGATTTTGCAGGTGCACGATGAGCTCATTGTGGAAAGCCCGCTGGCCGAGGCCGACACAGCCGCCGCCATCCTGCGGGAGGAAATGGAGGCAGCGGTGCAGTTTTCCGTGGCAATGGAGGCCGATGTCGGCAGGGGGAACACATGGCTGGAAGCGAAATAAGCATTGCCCCCATGACCGAGGAAACTGTCGCCTCCGTCGCCCGGCTGGAGCAGGCCTGCTTTTCTCACCCCTGGAGCCTGAGTGGGCTTCAGGCGGAGTTGTCCAAGCCGGAGTCTGTGTTTTTGACAGCCTCCATCGCCGGTGAGATTGCCGGTTATACCGGCATACATCATATCCTGGATGAGGGGTACATCACCAATGTGGCGGTGTTCCCGCAGTTTCGCCGCCAAGGCGTTGCCACCGCCCTGATGGAGGCTATCTTAGCCTACGGCTCCGCCCACCAACTGGCGTTTATCACACTGGAGGTTCGCGTCTCCAACCACAACGCCATCGCCCTGTACGAAAAGCTGGGCTTCACAATCGAAGGCACCCGCAAACGCTTCTACCAAACCCCCACCGAGGACGCATTGATCATGTCCTACTTTCTTTTAAAAAAGAAAGTAGGCAAAGAAAACTTATCCGCTCCGCGATTCCCTAAATAAAGGAGGCCACCAACATGGCAGTAGACGCAACCATTATCGCGGCATTTCACGCAATGTGGGATTCCTTCCCCACACGGGCACGGTTAATCCAAAAGGACAGGACGGTTTTGGCTGTCAACAAGGCAGCGGCGGCACAGGGCAACCAAGTTGGTGTCC
This sequence comes from Ruminococcaceae bacterium OttesenSCG-928-L11, assembly GCA_030265885.1. GTDB lineage: Bacteria > Bacillota > Clostridia > Oscillospirales > Ruminococcaceae > WRAV01. The sequence continues at coordinate 3,465 of JAJDGX010000077.1, forward strand.
GGTGTGTCGAGGAGCCGCCCAAGGAGGGGCACGCCGGTTGTCTGGCCAACCAGGCCCTGCGGGAGCGGACGGCCTGCTACGGCCTGACAAACAACAAGAAGCGCCTCCGTTTTTGGATCCCGGTGGAGGGCTGCGACGATGTTTTCGTACACTTTTCCATTCCCACAGAGGGGCTTTTCCCGGCGGAAGCCGAGATGTAATGCAAAACAGCTCTTCGCCGAAAATGCAGAAAAAACCGATTCAAACCCTTGAATCGGTTTTTCTCATATCCACATCTTACCGCAAAATCCCCCTACACCGACAACTCCGCCTTCTCTCCCAGCACATCCTTATACCGGGCCAGAATCGGAGTCACGACCTCCCGCACAAACTCCTCGGTTTGCACGGCACTGAGACCGGTGAAGGCCGCCGGATCCAGCAGGGCATCGATCTCCGCCTTGTCCAGCCCAAAAGCCGGGTCGGCGCAAATCCGCTCTATCAGGTCGTTGTCGCCGCCCTCTTCCTTGACCACCTTGCCGGCGGCGATGGAGTGCACCCGCAGCCTCTCGTGCAGCTCCTGCCGGTTGCCGCCCTTTTTGACGGCCTGCATCATAATATTCTCCGTAGCCATAAAGGGCAGCTCCCGCATAATCCGCTGGCGCACCACCTTGGGGTACACCACCAGCCCGTCGCAGACATTGAGCATGATGTTCAGAATGGCATCCACCGCCAAAAAGCCCTCGGCCACAGCTATGCGCTTGTTGGCGGAGTCGTCCAGTGTGCGCTCAAACCACTGAGTGGCGCTGGTAAAGGCAGGGTTGAGCAGGTCGATTATCACATACCGGGACAAGGCGCTGATGCGCTCGCTGCGCATGGGATTGCGCTTGTATGGCATGGCGGAGGAGCCAATCTGCTGGGACTCAAAGGGCTCCTCCATCTCCTTGAAGTTTTGCAGAATCCGCAGGTCGTTGGCAAATTTGGAGGCGGACTGGGCAATGCCGGACAGCACACTCAGCACCTGAAAATCCACCTTGCGGGAGTAGGTCTGGCCCGATACCGGCACCACACTGTCAAAGCCCAGATCCCCCGCGATCAGTTCCTCCAGCCGCCGAATTTTCTCCCGGTCACCACCAAACAGCTCCACAAAGCTGGCCTGAGTGCCGGTTGTGCCCTTGCTGCCCAGCAGCCGCAGGCCGTCGATGCGGTGCTCCAAATCCTCCAGATCCATCACCAGTTCGTTGGCCCACAGGGTGGCCCGTTTGCCCACGGTGGTCAGCTGAGCGGGCTGCAAATGGGTGTAGGCCAGCGCCGGCATATCCCGGTACTGCATGGCAAAATCGGCCAGCAGCGCAATGACATTGACCAGCTTCCGCCGTACAAGCACAAGTGCCTCCCGCATGATGACAACATCGGTGTTGTCCCCCACATAGCAGCTGGTGGCCCCCAGGTGAATGATGCCCGCCGCGTCGGGGCACTGTACGCCATAGGCGTACACATGGCTCATGACATCGTGGCGGCATTCCTTTTCCCGCCGGATGGCAACGTCGTAGTTGATATCGTCCCGAAACCGCTCCAGCTGGTCGATCTGCGCCTGGGTGATGGGCAATCCCAGTTCCTTTTCCGCCTTGGCAAGGGCAATCCAGAGCCTGCGCCAGGTGTGGAATTTTTTGTCGGCGGAGAACAGGTACTGCATTTCATCGCTGGCATAGCGGGTGGAAAACGGGCTGACATAATGATCGTTCAAAGGGCGCCATCCTCTCTGTTTTCGGCGGAACTGTCCGCCGCATCCATTTTCTGCATTAATTATACACACATGCCCCGCCCCACGCAAGCGCTGACACCCCGGATTTCCCCTTTAGCCTGTCCCCGCCCCGTAGAAATTTTCACAAAGTTCAAATTTGCCTCTTGACAATATGACTACCCGGTCATATAATGGGTTTACCGATATGACTGACCGGTCACATGCCTTGTCCGACACGCGGGAACATCCATTCCTGCTTCTTTTCACCGCCAGATGTGACTACGCGGTCATATGACATTGGAAAGGACAGATAGCAATGCCAAAGCAGACGTTTTTTAACCTGCCCGACGCCAAGCGGGAGTTCATCATTCAGGTGGCGGTGGCAGAGTTTGCCGAGCGAGGCTACAAGGAGGCCAGCATCACCCACATTGTGCAGGAGGCCGGCATCGCCAAAGGCAGCTTTTACCAGTATTTTGAGGATAAGGATGATCTCTATATCCACATTGTCACCACCTACATCGCCGACCGGAAAATTATGGTGTTTCAAAAGGAAAAACAGCGGCTGGAGGATTTGTCGCTGACCGAGTTTTTGCGGCTTGTATTTCGCCAGCAGATCAGTGAGTTCAACAAGAATCCCCATATTATGAAAATTGCCCTGGATATGGTGAAACACCAGGATGAGCCTGTTCACAAGCGGATTTTGGCGCGGTATCAGCCCCAGGTCGGCACCTATTTTCTGGAGTTTATTCAGCATGAAATGGCCCAGGGGGAAATTGATAGCCGTGTCAATCCCCAGCTGCTGAATTTTATGCTGGTCAGCCTGGGGCAGTACCTGCTGCACCGCTATATCTCCAGCGATATCGCCGACATCAACGAGGATACCATCGACGAAATGGTCGACGACCTCCACTTCATCCTCCGCAACGGCATCTACACTGACCAAACCCCAGGCTGTTAAAGACCTTTCTTTCTTTTTGAATCAAAAAAGAAAGAAACAAAGAAAAAATATCCGCTCCGCGATTCCTTATATGGGTGCCGCGATGCGCTGTGAAAAGGTCTTTTTGCTTCTTTTTCTCCTCAAGAAAAAGAAGGGTCTTAAGGAGAGGAGGGACTGGTATGGCTGCTATTTTGGAGATTGTGGGACTGCGGAAGGAATACCACATGGGCGAGGTGGTGGTGCATGCCCTGCGTGGGGTGGACATGGTCATCCATGAGGGGGAGTTTGTAGTGATTCTGGGGCCATCCGGCTCCGGGAAGAGCACCATCCTGAATATTGCGGGGGGCATCGATATCCCCACAGGTGGGCAAATCCGCTACCGGGGCCAGGATATCAGCGCCTACACCCCCAGGCAGCTGACGGTCTACCGGCGGAGCGCCGTGGGCTTTGTGTTTCAGTTCTATAACCTGATGCAGAATCTGACCGCCCTGGAAAACATCACGCTGGCGGCGGAGCTGTCCGCCAGCCCCATTGACCCGGCGGAGCTGCTGGCGCAGATTGATATGGCGGACAGAGGCGGGCATTTTCCCTCTCAGATGTCCGGCGGGCAGCAGCAGCGCATTGCCATTGCCCGGGCCATCGCCAAAAACCCGGATATCCTGCTGTGCGACGAGCCCACCGGCGCCCTGGATGTCTCCACCGGTGTATCGGTGCTGCGGCTGTTGCGGGATTTTAACCGCACCTACGGCAAGACGGTGGTCATCATCACCCACAATGCCGGCATCGGTGAAATGGCCGACCGGGTGCTGACTATTCGGGACGGCATGGTGGCGGGTGAGACTGTCAACGAAACGCCCCTGGAGCCGGAGGAGGTGGCCTGGTGACGCTTCTCAAGCAGGCCCTGCGCAGCATGTGGCGGGGACGAAAATCCTATCTGGCCTGCATTGTGCTGATGGCGGTGGGCATCGCCACCTTTGTCTCCTTCAATCAGCTGTTTGCCAATTTGACCGCCGCTATGGAGAGCATGTACACCGGCCAGCGCTTCGCCGATGCCTTTGCCGCGGTAAAGGAGATTCCTCTCAGCGCCGTTAAGCGGCTGGAGGAGGTGCCGGGTGTGGCCCGGGTGGACGCCACCATCGTCACCGATGCCCGCATCCTGGACGACACCACCACCAAAATTGTCACCCTGCGCATTGCCTCCTTTGACCCGGCAGCGCCCCAGCGGCTCAACGACTTTATCCTGGATGAGGGGGCCCTTCCCACCGACGGCGGCATTTTGCTGGGAAATGGGTTTGCCGCCGCCAACGGCCTCACCGTCGGCGACACCTTGTCAGCCGTGCTGGATGGGCGAAAGCTGGAGCTGACAGTAACGGGGATTGTGCAGAGCCCGGAATATGTCTATGTGATTCCGGATGCCTCCACCCTGTTCCCCGACGATCGCACCTTTGGGTTTGCCTATATGGAGGCATCCCGGCTGGGGACTCTCACCGGCAAGACCGGCAGCGCCACCAATCTGGCCTTTCAGCTGGAGGAGGGTGTCGCCTTTTCCTCGGTGCAATATGCGCTGGAGGATTTGCTGGCCCCCTATGGCTTGCGCTCCCTTTACGACCGGAAGGATCAGCCCAGCCACGCCATGCTCAAAACGGAGGTGGACAGCATTGGCTCCATGTCCTCCAGCCTGCCGCTGATGTTTGTGTTCATCGCCGTCATCATTCTGTATATCATGCTCAAGCGAATCATCGAGCAGGAGCGGATGCAGATTGGCACCCTGAAAGCCTTTGGCTTTGGCGACCGGGCCATTTTGGGTCACTATCTGCTTTACGGCGCAGTGACAGGACTGGCCGGCGGGGTGGTGGGGCTTGCGCTGGGTTTGCTGATGACAGACGGGATGTCCTCGCTGTATCTGGAATATTTTAAGCTGCCGGCCATTCGGGTGCCGCCGAATCCCCTGTATCTGCTGGCCGGGTTGGGGCTTGCGCTGGCATCGGGGCTTGCAGGCGCCCTGATGGGTACCCGCAGCATTCTGCGGCTGGATCCGGCGGAGGCCATGCGGCCCCCTTCGCCCCCTGCGGTTCACCGGGATATTGTGGGGCGCATTCCCGTTCTGCGGGCCATATTGGCTTCTCACGGCTACATGGCCATGCGGAACATCACCCGCAACCGGTTCCGCAGCGCCTTTGTGGTGCTGGGCATGGCCTTTGCCTTTGCCCTGACCGCCTTTATGGCCTCCATGGGGGAGCTGTTCGACGATTTGCTGCTGAGTCAGTTTACCAAGGCGGAACTGTTTAACCTGAAAATCAGCCTGAACACCTATGTTCCTTATGGAGAGGCCCTGGAAAGCGGCTATAGCTTTGACGGCGTTCGCAAGGCAGAGGCAGCGCTGGAACTGCCGGTGGGGCTGCGCAACGAGCATCTCAGCGATGCAGTGGCCATCACCGGCATCCCCTCGGATTCCGCGCTGTATAAGCTGTATGACAGCGACAAGCGCGCGGTTGTCCCTCTGCCGGGTGGCGGGATGGTGGTGTCCAGCTCTGTAGCGGAAAATCTGAAGCTTCGGCGGGGAGATACCGTTACCGTAACAACACCCTACACCGGGAACCGGGAGTTTTCCACCACTGTGCTGGATGTGGTCAACACCAATTTGGGCGGGGCCGCCTATATGCAGCTGGATTCGCTGTGGGAGCTGGTAGAACTGCCGCCTGCGGTCAGCGTCATTGTGCTGGACGCGGAAAACCCCGCCGCCATCAAGAAGGCCCTGACGGACGCGGACAATGTGGCCGCCGTAATGGACAACGCCGAAACCATGCAAACGTATGTGGATTTGCTGGATTCCTACATGGCGCTTATCTATATGATGCAGCTGTGCGGCACCGGCGTGGCCTTTGTCATCATCACCAACACTGCCTCCATCTCCCTTTCGGAGCGGAAGCGGGAGTACGCCACCATGCGGGTGCTGGGAATGCATCCCCGGGAAATTGGCCGGGTGGTCGGGTTTGAATACTGGGTGCTGTCGGCGTTGTCTCTGCCCTTTGGCATTCTGCTCACCCGCCTATTCAAGGAATCCATGGGCGGGATGATTGACAACGACCTCTTTTCCATGCCGGTATATACGGCACCCTCCAGCTACGCTATGGCGGCTGTGTTCTGCGGCGCGGCGGTGCTGCTCTCCAACCTGCTGGCCGGACGGCGCATCGGCCGGTTCGACATGGTAGAGGTGCTGAAGGAGCGGGAGTAGGCAAATTACCATCCCACACAAGCAAATACATATATAGATCTCGCACAATTCACCCTCGGGAATCGCGGAGCGGACATTTTTTCTTTGGTACTTTCTTTTTTGATTCAAAAAGAAAGTACGACCTTTACAGGGAGGCGGTACAGTGATGAAGAAGCATGTGAAACTGATTTTGGCGGGGGTTGTGGCTGTTGCCATTGTGGCCGGGGGCATCGGCTATGCCGCTGTGCCCATTGAGGCGGAGGCTGTCACTGCTACGGCCTCCACCGTGACGGTGACGTTTACGGAGCAGGGCGTGTACGACTACGAGAGCCGATACTCTGTCTATCCCCTTGTGGGCGGGGCAATCCGGGAGGTGCGGGTGCAGCCCGGCGACGCCGTGAAAAAAGGCGATGTTCTGGCTGTTGTGGACGCCTCTGACTTCGAGAACCAGATTTTGCAGCTGCAGGCCTCCATTGCCGGGTATGAGGGGCAAATCGCCAATCTGCGCCTGCAGGAGCAGCAACAGCGGGACAATCTGAGTGTGACGCTGGAATCGCTGCGAGGGCAGCTTGCCACGGTTCGCACCGAGCGGGAGACCCACATCGACGGCATCGATTCGCTGGAGACGCAAATCGAAATTCAGCAGCGGGTGGTGGGCCACAACGCCGGCATCGTGCGGGCTGCCAAAAGCGACTACGAGGACGCCCGGGAGGACGGCGACTCCACCCTGATGAACCAGACCCGGCAGGCATGGAACTCGGCCCGCAGCGTGCTGGCTCAAAGCGAGCTTTTGCTGGAGCAGCTGAAATCCAGCGAGGTGTCCGACGCGCTGTACAACGCCCAGATTGACGCGCTGGAAGCCCAAATCGGTGCGGTAAACGGGCAGATGGGCAAAAGCTATGCCGCCGGTATGCAGCAGGCGTATCAATCCCAGATCGACGCCACTGCCCTGGCCATCACCCAGATGGAGGCCAATCTGGGACGTGCGGAGATCACGGCCCCCATGGACGGCGTCATCGAGGACTTGCCTGCCAAGGACGGCAATCTGGCTTCTCAACAGCTGCCGGCGGCTGTCATCGGCGGGGACTGCATGGTGGAGGTTTTTGTTCCCGTGCGGGAAATTGACGGCATCGCCGCCGGTGACGCGGTGGATCTCATCCTGGATAAGCGGCAGGGCGAGGAGGTTTTTGGCGGTGTCATCGCCCTGGTGGAGGAGGAGGCGCAGGTTAAGCTGTCCGCCCTTGGCGTAGAGGAGCGGAAGGTGCGGGTTCTCATCCGACCCGATGGCTCCGCCCTGCGGCCGGGGTATACGGTGGATGTCCGGTTTACAGTCTATCGGGAGGAGAACGCCGTTGCGCTGCCCAAGACCGCTCTGTTCCAGGCGGACGGCGGGGATTTTGTGTGGGCGGTGCAGGATGGACTCTTGACCCGCCTGCCGGTGGAGAAGGGCGTGGAGACCCGGGAGGGTTATGTTGTGCGCGGGCTTTCTGCCGGCACGGCGGTCATCCGCGACGCCAACAATGAACGTCTGCAGGAGGGGAAGCGGTTGAACCCGCTTCCCTAACCCGGGATGGTGACTCCCCCGTTGGGGCGGATTTTTCTGAGAAAAATCTTGACTATGGGGCGGGAATCATATATTATATATGGGTGATTGTTCGGGCCGTTAGCTCAGCTGGGAGAGTGCTGCGTTCGCAATGCAGAGGTCGAGGGTTCGATCCCCTTACGGTCCATAAGAAAGATGTTCGCTTAGGCGGGCATCTTTTCTTTTTCGGCAATTTCGAGATCGGACTCGGTCAGAGATGTGAATTTCTCGAAACTGACATGCAGGTCAATCCCCATAACAACAGCATTGGTTCCTACAAGATCAGAAATGAATCCAATCCAAACCAGGCATTGTATTCCCGTCATTTCAAGTCAAATACAGTCGGCTCATCTTTTTTCCTCCTTGATATCACGTTTTCATGTGGTATACTGTCATTGTACATCCCTGTAGTTGCTACAGGGATAGAGTTGGCTGCATATTTCACGTGTTTTGGGGAGGCTCATTATGGACTATTCGATGAAGGATGTCTGCGATCAGTTGGGCATGCAATATGAAACCCTGCGCTTTTATTGCAATGAAGGGCTTGTGCCGAATGTGAAGCGGGATCGCAACAACTATCGCGTTTTCGACGAACGGAATGTCGCATGGCTGAAAAGCCTGCTATGCTTAAAGAAATGTGGCATGGGCATAAAGGATATGAAACACTATATGAACCTCTGCATGGAGGGGGTATCGTCTATCCCGGAGCGGAAAAAGTTGTTGGCGGGACGAAAGGAATACTTGCTGGAACAGATCGCTGAACTCAGCGAAAGCATTGATTATATCAACAACAAGCAGGAGTATTTTGACCGCATTTTGGCCGGTGAGATCGAGTATACAAGCAACCTGATTGATACAAACCAACCCGTTGCACAGAACAAATAGATAAATCCACCCTCGGCACATACATGCTGAGGGCGGATTTGCTTATCCAA
>JAJDGX010000078.1 GCA_030265885.1 Ruminococcaceae bacterium OttesenSCG-928-L11
GGTGATGAAATGGCAGAAAAACTCATACTCCCGGCGCTTGATGGACAAGTTCTTCTTGAAGGCGATACTGTTTCTATAATGAATGGTGATGAGTTGATTATTCAAGTCAGCTTTGAAGAATGGACATCGCTTAGAGAACAGCTCCGTTTTGATGATACGATTGATTATGCGCGTGGAGAGACACCAATGACCGCTTATCAATTGAGGTCTTGTGTAGAACTGATACGGGAAAACAAAAGGTTTAAAACGGAAATCCAGCGACTTAAACCGGTTTAGAGACATTATAACATAATTTGACATACGCTGCCTACCAATTATGAGCTTCGAATTGATACCATGCTTCTGCTGATTCGATCACGGTTATTCTTGGCAATGGCTTGGCTTTTGCCTGTATACCGCAGCACACTGCGCTCTTGATTATCCCCCAGCAATTGCATGAGCTCAATCGTAGAGGCACCTTCTTCAGCTGCTCGTGTGGCGACAGTATGCCGAATCCGGTGAAGTGCGGCCAGATTATGGCCTTTCCCATACTGTAAGACAAGGTGCCTGTTTAACACTGCTCGAAACCCGCCATAAGTATAGCAGCTGTTTTGTCTGTTTCCGAAAATGTGGCCGCCTGGGTCAAACTCTGTCCTTGTATATAGAGCGGCATAGGCTCGCCATTCCTCAATGAGCTTTACTGTATAATCGTCAATATAAAGCGTGCGTTCGCTGCTCCGGCGTTTTGTCCGCCCGTCTACCGTTTGCCGACTCAAAGTATTCCCATCTCCGTCAAATGCCACATGGAGCGTTAAAGCTCTTTCGATTCGCAAGCACCCGCTGTCAAGATCAATGTGCTTCCAGCGCAAATTTAAGATTTCTTGGATTCTGCACCCAGTAGCGAATGTTAGGTTAATAATTGGCTTTAGAATCGGATGATTCTCAACTCCTGAAAGCAATTTCAGCATTTCTTCATCATTATACGGCTCGATCTTCCTGTCTTTTTTCATGGATGCAGGCAATCGAAAATCATCGGAATTGAGGGGATTTTCAATGCCCCATTTGATATGTGCTCGACGATACATCCTATATAAAAGAAAATGCACTTTGATAAGCAGGGAATTGCTGTATCGCTGCGCGAGGCAGAAAAAATGATTTTGCAGCTCCCATGTATTTATGGAATATATCAAGCTGCCAGAAAACTGCTGGAGAAAGTGCTTCTTTAAGAGGAATATATAATTCTCGGCGGTTCTTGAGTGGATTTGATGTTTAGAGACCTTTTCCCACTCGACATGCGGAGGGATGATACTCGCCAAAATGACGCTTTTTATATATTCCTGCACAAGCTCATCTATTTCTGATGATTCAGTAATTGTGGCAGCGCCGTTTTTTGTTCCCTCGTATGCAATTTGGGGCAGTTCATTATGGATGGTGCTTTTCACTGTGTTCATGGTTTATGGCTCCTAATCAAAAGATGTGATGCTGCTATAATAATAGCTGTCAGAAACATGAAAGTTGACCATTCGATTAGTCGAATGGTCAACTTTCAATAAAGGGCTTTCTATGTAACGATGAGATCAGCTTTTGGAAAATTGCAATGCCATTCATGCGGGGTTTTCATGCCATTCATGCGCCCGGTCACTGCCATTCATTCGCTCGTCATGGTAGCCGTGATTCCCTTGGCTTCATCATTTGAAAAACAGCGGCCAAGCATTGTAATTCCCATCCAAAACAATGCAGCTGGAATATGCTGAAAAGCAGAAAAACCTTTTACAGAAAAGGAATTCCGGATTTTGTCAAAGAGAACCACCCCTGAAAACTTCTCGTTTTTGGGGGTGGTTTAGCATATAACCTGGGAGAGCGCTTGAATGGCATTCAAGAGGTAGTCGGTTCGATCCCGATCGTCTCCACCATAAAGCCTTGAAAACATCACGTTTTCAAGGCTTTTCCCTTGCCACAAAACAGATGCTGATGGAGCTCTGTCACGCTCTCGACCGGGGAAATCGAGCGATTATCCGGCATTTGCCCCGAGTGAGCCAGACCCCCTGATTTGCTCAAAATCCACAGTGAAATCAATCTCAATATCATAGCCCCGCCTGACTTTTACGGACTTCATGATACGCGACAAAATCATCTTTTTGGTTTCTGTATCGCATCCGTCGTACATATCGGCCCATGTCCTCATTGTGTCAAACTGTCGCGACAATGAATCCTTCATCTGTTCGCTGTCTCGGATTTGCTTCTCCAGCTTTTTTACAGCTTGGTCTGATTCGGCAGCTTTTGCTTTGGCATCCTCGTGCAGCTTGTTGAGCAGGTCAGGGTTTAATTTGCTTTCACCGCGTATGACCTTGATCACCTCGGCCTCATACTCCAGCACTTCCGCCGTGTCTTTTTGTAAAGCCGCTTTCGCCATAACAAGCTGCGTCTGGTACTCGGCAATTCGGTTGGCGTATCGCTCGGCGATCAGAGCATCCTTCGGAACATCGTTCAGCTGCTCAAAAAGGGTGTGTGCAACACTGTCCACCACGGTGTCCAGCTTTCGCACCGTGTAGCCGGTCTGCCCGTCGCAAAGGTGGGCGTGACGTGTCCTGTTATAGCACACATAGCGCGTCCGGGGAGTGACAGTCACTTCACCATCTCGCCGGTGGTACTTCTTGCCGTTTGTGGTGACGATCATGCGCGCGCCGCAATGGCCGCAGAAGATATTTCCCGACAAGAGCGAGCTGCCTCTGGTATTGAGCGGAATTCGCCGCTCGTTCCACTGCGCTGAGCGCTGTAGGCGTATATTCTGCGCTGTCTCAAAGGTATATGGATCAATAATCTGCAAATGCGGAAGGATGTCTGACTGCGATTCACCACTTTTCAGGATACCAATGTAGGTTTTGTTTTCGAGCATATGGTGGATGGTTACATTGGTGAAGTTATTGCCCTTGCGGTTAAGGATTCCATGTTCAAGAAGATAAGTGGCAATTCGCTGGGAACCATATCCTTTCGTAATATACAGGTCGAATATGGTGCGAACAATCTCCGCTTCGCGTTCATCTATTAGGATTTCATTGACCTCGTTATTGCCTTTGTTCACGCGCCCCTGTTTTTCCAGTCGGTAGCCGAAGGGAACCGTGCCGCCTCGAAAGTAGCCCTGTTCCACAATCTGTCCCAAACGTGTTTTTGTGCGGATTGAGGTTTTTTCGCTTTCTCCGGCTGCCTGCCAAAAGCGGATATAGTTCATCAGCTTGTCAACATGCTGTTCAATCTTCTGTTCCCCCTCATTGACGCTCCAGACCTCAATGCCGTGTTTAACGAACCACTCCACGACAAAGGGTGTTTCGTCATCTATCCGACCGATGCGGTCAAACATGAATACCAGAAGAATTTGAAACTCGCCTCGCAGGGCAGCATCCTTTAGGTCTTGGATGGCGTCGCGCTTGTCGGCGGACACTTTTGAGCCGGAGACACCCTTTTCTTCAAACTCCCTGCCAACGCTCCAGCCCATCCTCTGTGCAAACTCACAGCAGGCTCTGCGCTGCATGGGTATGTCCTCTTTGTTGTCCACGCTCATGTACAGCTGTTTCTTCGTGGACACCCTATAAAGATTATATGCTATTTTCTGCATTGAACCGTCATCCTCTCTTTCGTAAGGTTGAGATAATGGCAGTTCTTTTTGACTTTTGCCAATATGAAAATGTCAAGGTGCATTGCGTGTTCCATTCACGCAATGCCATTATCTCATAGTCTGCCGGTCATGTAAAATATACAAATCGAGAGCTCATGGGTTCACCGCGCCGCTGAGCATCATGCGTTTTATATCATTGACTGCGACTGCCGAATTTTCAGATTCATGTGGGAAATTCAGCTGCACTTTGCAACCGTCCACGAGCATGTCAAGCCGTGTGCCCTTGGTTTGCTCCGGCATGATTGTGTTGTCAATGCAATCCTTTCGCTTCATATGCTACCTCCGCCTCCTTGTTTTAGCCCCACGCTGACGGTCAACGCCTTGTCAATCGCAGCCATGCTCTGCGCGTCCAGCGTCCCGATATACTCCTTCAGCCGCACCTTGTCAATCGTCCGTATTTGCTCCAGCAGAACAAGAGAATCCCGCCCAAGCCCCTGCTGCGCTCTTATAGGGCAGTGCGTAGGCATTTTAGGCTTGCCTGCCGTCTTGCTGGTGATGATGGCTGTAATCACTGTTTTGCTGTGCTTGTTGCCGGTGTCGTTTTGTATAATGAGGATGGGACGAATCCCATCCTGTTCGGAGCCGACCGAGGGTGTCAGATCGGCGTAGAACATATCGCCTCTGCGCATTTTCCTGTTCATATGTGCAAACCCCTCCTATTACAATATGTAGAGCCAAGCGCAGCTCCAAATCTGTTGAAACTCAACATGGCGCAAATCGCCCTTGTTTTGTTGGTTTTGCGCTTGGCATATATATGAACTGTCTTTATTTGTCCTCGACACCCCAAGACAGTGGGAAGTCATCAAACGGCGGTCAGCTAAACCGCACCACGGGAATTCCACCCCTCCGAGGATCTCTCCGAGCCGCCCTCATTGCGTGATCCCGCTTGCGCGGGGCTGTGACTGGACGGGAGTATCGCCCCATTGCCTGTTATCGCCAAACCGGGGGCAACCCGGTACTTATAGCCGGAAGTTGGTCGCTCATCAGGAGGAATCACGGACAAGCAGGCAAAATCAAATATGTGACCCTGTTTCCTGTTGGTTCCACCCGACATCATGGCGCGACCGCTAACGTGGCTTATGCTTCTCGCAATAGCAATGGGAATGTGCTTGATGAATGGGTATTCAATTGTAAATGAGCGCCCCTATTCACCGCAGAAAACGGCTATAGGGTGAAAAGCGCGATGGCCTTTCACCCTATAGCCGCTGGGAACCCCCCAAAAATTACATACTTATAAAATATTTTTAATTTTTTGCTTGAGACGCCAAATTCGGACATTCACGGCGTTGGCAGGGATGCCGGTTATCTTAGCTATCTCGATGTTTGTGTAGCCTTCCATCTTCCATATAGCAATTTGCAGCGTGAGCTTGTCCTCCGTCAAAAGAATCCGGTACAGTTCTTCGTTGTCAATCTCATCGAGCAAATTCTGCACGGTTCGTATGTCAGGTGGAACCTCGTCAGCCGCCTGCCAGTCGATGTATGTATCTGTGTCGCTGTTACGCTCAGAATAACGGCGCTCTACTTTGAAAGCGTCCCAATCCGCTTCATGGAGCCGCGCAATCACATCTTCGCTGACACCCAAGCGACGCAGTTCCTTTTCCTCGGCCTCTTTCCATTGACGCCACTTCTTTTCTTCCCTGGCTTTGTTGTAAGCCATTGTCTTTGCCTCCAATCTGAATTTTCTTGAAATTCAGATTGGAGGGGTGGGGAGCGGCATCGGGGTTTAACCTTGGCACAATATAAATAGGAGCATTCGTGTATTGGCTGATTAAGCCGATACACGAATGCTCCTATTAGTTCGTCCTTGTATGCTACTGAAAGTTCTACACGATGACCGCAAAGGCCCCATGCAAAAATATGGCTTTTTTTAACGATGTACCATCAGGAAGCCTTTGTCTTACTTAGATTCATATGCGCTGCTTTTGATAAGAAGCGAAATACAGGAAGCAGGCCACCGCATAATGAAATCCCCCCATTCCAAATACATCGGATTGGAGGGATAGGCGTGTGAATGCGTCCCGCCAAAACCGAGTTTTTTTTGTGGCGGGATCGCCGTTTTGAGCTCATTTATGGTACACTATTAGTTCGCGCTTCTCTGGAGCCTTGTGTTATCCAGACCCATGCGGGACTGTAAGGCGCAGATGGAGGTGAATTAATTGTGTCCGATGTTAAGAAAAGCCTTGGCACTACAATGAAAAATGCTCGCAATGCACTGAATATGACGCAGGATCAGCTTGCCGAACGACTGAAGGTTACAAAACGATACATAATGCATCTTGAAAGCTCTCGTAAAAAACCCAGCTATGACTTGCTATTTAAAATCATCCGGGAACTTAACATTCAACCGGATTTGATCTTCTACCCGGAGAAGCCGTCCAAAGATTCCCGGATAGAAGATCTCATCCGTATGCTTTACAATTGCGATGAACGCTCCATTCAAATCGTCAGAGCAACTGTAAAAGCCGCATTGGATAGCCAAACTAAAGAGTAGCCTTAACGGATAATACTTTCTAAAATGAAAGACGCAGAGCCGAAAAGCGTGGATATTCTACGCTTTTCGGCTCTGCGTCTTTCCGCATGGTTGTTACTGCGATATTGCGTCTGGCTCTAAGATGAAAATATTCAGTTTTTCAGCACTGATCAACGATTCCTGTTTACATTTAGGGCAAAATAACGGAAAGTTTTTAAGCTCGGTGTCCTCCCGGATTTTTATCCTCGTCTTATTCTCGCATCTGGGACAAAGCACCCACTTATCTGTCATATACATTCACCCTTTCCGTGTTTTACATTATAAAAAAGATTTGTGGCAGTAATGTTAGCGATACGAGCTTGCAATTATTTCTTTTTACACAGGTTGATTGACGATCCCGGTAAACAGTATTTGTGTCCCGCCGTCATAAGTGCTGTCGCACAGAATAAATGCAAAAGGCTTATCGCAAATCATCTCAAATGGTTTCGTAGGCTCTGGCATCGCAGAACCAACTGCCGCCATGACAGCGACTACCGCCGCTGTTGTACCCTTCTCATCCTCGGTTATTACGGCCTTTTGCACAGCGTCCGATAACCAAACGGGGCTATCGCCCTCAATCAGTCCGTTTGTCAAGGCTGCTGTCTGCTGGTCAAACAAAGGAACGCCGAGGGTTTCCAATGCCTCATTCAACCCCTCCAATTCGAAAGTTCTTACTTGCCATTCTACTTGGCTGTCCCTTATCTCACTCGGCTCCGGCCTGTTCATATAGCCAACTCATTATCTATTGCATCATATTTTGGTTCTTGATGGCATCATCCAGCGTTTGCAGCATCTTATGCCGTTCGCGGGGAAGCGTACCCCGCACACGCACCTCAATTGCGTCATGAAAACTATCATACTGCTGAACACACACGTCCAGAAGTTCCAGTAGCCTGCGTTCTTCACGCAGATTCTCCACTTCGCTGGCAGGTTTGAAGCGCTCAGCAAGAGCGTCGCGGTATAATGGTGTATCGCTGGACAAGTACAGCGAAAAGTTGATGATTCGCTGTGGTTTTGTGCGGTTTAAGAATGACGCCAGATGTTCGGCATTCTCACGCCCTCGCCCTGTGCCAGCAATGCCCGTCATTATGTGAGCATTGTACCAGAACCCAGCATCCTGTAAGCGGGAAATCTCCATGTATGCCTGATCAACATTGTGGTCTTTTTGCATAAAGGCGAGCACGTCGTCCAATCCACTTTCGATGCCCAAGTACAGATGCCCGACCCTGGCATGTTTTAACTGGCGTAATTCTTCATCGCTTTTGCAATGAATATCACTGACAGTGGCATCCATGTTAATCATTTCGCAGGCGGGAAAATATCGTGTGACCATCTCCAAGATTGTAAGCAGGCGGGAGGTTTCCATTCCAAAAGCATTTCCGTCACCCAAAAACACTTGTTTAGGGTTTCCGCCTAAGTCCCGAACGCGCCTCAGTTCATGCTCCAACTGTTCCAGCGGCAGTAGCCGGTGACGCAGGTGCTTAAACAAGTTGCAGAACCGACACCGATTATAGGCGCAGCCCACTGCTACACCCAGCATAAAAGCCGACCTCTCCATAGGTGGGCGACAAATCTGGCCCTCGTAGTCCATCTATCTGACTCCTTTCACGGCTACACGGCATCTTTCATACATGGCGAAACTACATCAACCAGATAATCTGGAATTTACGGTTCAGCATATGGGAAGGACGTTATTCAAGGAACATCGCATTAAACTCTGCTTCACTGGCATCGGCGTTTGATACAAATACATTGGCTACTGTTCGACGAAGCCGAACTAATCGTTACCACTTTCCTTTTCAAAAAAAATCCACTTGTCCTTCAAATTGACGACGAGACCATCATCATAATAGGCATATTCCGCACCCTCGTTGCCAAAGTTGCTCTCACCATTTTCTGTGGGGGTTTCAGTTGCTGAAACCGATGAGGTAATCGTCCCCAGGATTACCACTTCAACGCTTTTGGCCGACACTTCTCGGCCTGTGTCCATATAGATTGCATCTTCAACCATAAGCATAGGCCGCCGGTCTGAAAATTCTGGCTCGTCAGTTTTTGCACAGCCTGTTATCACCATAAAGCAACAGACGGCTAACAGAAAGGATGCTATTTGCTTCACACGGTTTATAATTAGCATTTTCAATATAAACCTCCACTAATTGTGATAGTCTAATGCTACAATTCAAACTGTTAATAGTTTTCAAACAGGTACTGCTCATGCACTCGTTTTCCTAAAATAGTTAATGCCTGTGTCGGGCAATGGCTAAAGCAACGATAGCATAATGTGCATCTGTTATGCGAAACAGCTTTTTTATTTTCTAAAGTGATGTTTTTCATTGGGCATTGTTCGATGCAGCGACTACATCCAACGCATTTTTGTGTGTCAATATCGGGCTTCTTTTTGTAGGAGGTGGTTTTTCTGTAAAACCAAAGCCTTTGACCGAGCAGACATGTCAAATGGCAAAGGAAGTTCAACCCCTCTTTGCCGGGATTCCCTGCGTTAAGCCTATGTACCGCTTTGGTGATTTTATCGTCTGCCCTTGAGATGATTTGCCTATTCGCTTCACCGGATTTTTTGAGCACTTTCTCGTCTCCGATGCAATCAGGCATTTTTAAATGCAGACCACCAATAATTTCGGCTCCGCATTTTCTGAGCAGTCGAGCGGCACAGCCTGCGCCATCTCCGCTAAATAACCCCATTGTAGCGATGACAAATACCTTTTTATTGGCAAAGTACTCTTTGTTCTCAACGATAAAGTCCAGCATAATTTTAGGCATATTGCTATAATAAACGGGATAGCCTAAAACAAGCGTTTCATGCTTCGAAAGTTCCGCGAGATAATCAAGTGCTTCAATGGAAATAGCAGAGCTGGTCTTATCGCTCTGCTGCACAAAGGTTTCGACACAATGCTTTGTGTTTCCCGTCCCACTAAAATATAAACCTAAAATAGCGTTTCCTCCCGTTCAGTTCATATTCCGAAAGCCTACTAAATACTTACACCTTTAAAACCTGACGAACTATGTTCTTTTAATCGTGCTTCTCTTTTTTAATATGTGGTAAAGCAAGGGTATAAGCCCAAACAGTACAACGATTACGCCCATAGCAATTTCAATGTATTCAAAACCGGATTTTTGATTGCCCGGCTTGAGCATACTACTTACAATAATATACCCACCTGAGATTAAGAAGGAAATGAAGCCGATGGCATTGAATATCATCTTGTTGCGATGGCTTGCAAACCACGCACCGATTACAAGGAGCAGCAATACAATTACCGTATATCCCCAGCGGATACTTCCCATCGCTGATCCTAACAAAACGATAATTATGGTTAGATATGCCGGTATCAACAAAACTGCAAACAAAGCCTTGTTTGATTCTTTCATGGCATCCCATCCTCTCCGAAAAATCGTGAACTATCCGCTATATTGACAATTGCTATTTAGTTGCAATCACATAACCAAACGATAGCCACCGTCTATTATTATTCTGAATGACTGCCACATCGTCCGGGTCGCAACCCGGCTCATAGGTAGCAAACTCTCGCCACCACTCATCGGCCTCATCGCAATATCCGGATTCCAGCACGGTAAAGCCAGCCTCCAATACGGCCCGCTTCGTTTCCTCAATCGTCGCGAAACATTCTTCCCATTTATTATTTTTGACGTGCTTTGCAAGATCATGGGGAACGGGGGCATCAAAGTGCATGGGTTCTCCCAGTCCAAAGATGCCGCCTTGTTTGAGGATGCGGTATATTTCTTTAAGCGATGCGATATACATATCCATCCCGGCATACCCTCGCACCATCTCCAAGGTTGTTGTGCTGTAAGCATAGTTAAAATACCCAGTTGGCATCAGGCTTTCAGGAACGCCGGTTTTCACGGGAAGGATTCTATGGGCTACGCCGAAAGCCTCTGCATTTTTCATGAGATAATCGCTGTGTGGCAACCCAGTGTCTAAATCATCCAGCGGGTCTATTGCGACAATATCCACATCGTATTCCTTTGCCAAAAAGCATGTCTGATAACCACGGTTAAAGCCAATATCTATAAGCTTTTTGCCCTTTTCAAGCTTCATTTTTTCGGCCATATATTCGGTAAGCTGGAGTCCGCCGGGGCCGGAGCACTCTTGATATATCGTTTTCAGGTCTGTATATTTGCTTGATTTTTTATAGTTCAAACTTAATTCCTCATTTCAAAATAATTGTGATCCCACTTTGAGGATTGCAGAAGGGAGCCGGGGTACCCTCTGGCGTTAAAAACATATATAGGTATCTCGATTTCAACCTAAGCTAACTACCTATGGATACGTTCCTTCAACCCTTCGCAAAAGGCAACATATGGTTCGGTTGCTTTATCCCCCGTAAATGCAAAACGGTACAGCTTTCCATCAGCAACAATATGAATCTCGCCAAACATCAACACACGGCGTTCCTCATAAGGTGGCTGGTAGATAACCTCACTGATGCTGCACAGAGGTAATGAAAGCAATTCCTTTTCCCTTGCCAACGATGAAAATAGCTTATTTAGCAGCCAAAAGATCGGCATCAGCCGAATCCCAGCATTCTGATTCTTTCCCTTTACAAACCGCAGATTCGCGCCCTCGATGGATAGATAGCCTTGTGGGCCAGAATCCTTTTTTTCAAGATACACAATCCCATATACCTGCATCACAAATCCTCCTATTTTACGGTGTCCGCCAACTCCCGGCGAAAAGGCAACTATTCCCCCTTGAATATCTCGGGCTTTTCAGCATAGAAGTCTATATAACCGCATTCCGGGCATACATACACATCAACATTGCACAGCTTCGGGCTTGCACCCTTTCTCGTTGTCTGAGGACAAAATGCAGCGTTGCTGCTAAGTAGAGCCTTTCGCATGTTACCATTGCATTTAATGCATTTATTCTCCATTATTACTATCCTTTCCATATTTACAATAAGACGTACTTCTATTTGCCAGAATAATATGTTTGATTCCCGTTTGAAACGATCTTGCCATCATGGGGAACCTGAACCAAAACAAGTATCACATTCAGAAAATCCACACAGGAGCCAGCAGCGTTTGCCAGAAGGATGAAAGCAATGTAACCATTCATCAGGTTCAATGCAGATAATACCAGCGTTGCTATGACAGAAAGCACACAGTACGGCGCAAGGCTAATCACAGTGAATCGCCATTTTGTGATTTCCTCGGCGGTATATACAAAGCCGAAACCTGCCCGTAGTCCCCACACAGTCTTGTCCGAGTGTGCAAACCCCGGAATTAGCACAGCGTGCAGCATTTCATGGAGAAACATATATGCGTAAAGAACCACAATACAGAGCAGAAGCTGATCCAACTGGAATGTTATTTTGAGGGCGTCGGCATTAAGGAAGTCAAACATTGCTGGATTTATCCAAGCCAACAGGGCGAGATTGATTGCACCGCAAATTAACATAAATGGAAGCGATGCTATACAAGCCAGAACGAGATTGGGCGGCTCTTTCAGCTTATGCCAGCCGTTTTCCATGTACTGTGAGTTTACGGCCTCATCGGACTTGGGGATGCTCTTTGCATATTTCAATAAGTGTTCTCCTTTTTCTTTCTCTTGATAAAA
>JAJDGX010000079.1 GCA_030265885.1 Ruminococcaceae bacterium OttesenSCG-928-L11
TCTTGGCTGGTGCATGCATCCATGCCCTGTGCCCTTTTACTGGCGCCCTTTGTTCGTCCGCTCGCTCCACCTCCGGGTAAAGCCGGAGATTTCGCTCGCTGGCTTTTAGCCCGGCCAAACCGGGCAGCCCGCCGGGAATTGCGGTTTCGCATCCGCGAAACCCCGCCACCTGTCGGTGTCGTCGCCGGACTCCCGTCCGCCGGCAATTCCCGCCTAATCTTCCAACCAATCTACCCGCTGCAATCCGCGAAGCGGCATGTGTCCAGCTTCAAGCTGGCGGAGCGGCTTGTGTGCAGCTTCAAGCTGCTAAGCTGCTAAGCTGCTAAGAGGGGGAACTTGTGTATACCATTGCCAAAATAGCCGTGGAGGACGCCTCCTACTGCTTCGACAAGGAATACAGCTATCTGGTGCCCGAGCAGATGACCGCATCTGTTCGGGCCGGTTGTCGTGTCCGGGTTCCCTTTGGCCGGGGCAATCGGGGCCGCACCGGCCTTGTGCTGGCGCTGGAATCCGTCCCCCAGCGGGAAAGGAACCTAAAGCCCGTCGCCTCCCTGCTGGACGAGGAACCCCTCCTCGACGATCACGGCCTGCTTTTGCTGCGCTATCTCAAGGAATGCACCTTCTGTACCTGGTTCGACGCTCTCAAAACCCTGATTCCCTCCGGCCTTGGTGTCAAACCCCGGCTGGTCTACTCGGCTGTGAAGCGGGGGAATGGCGCCCCGGATTGGGAGAGTCTGCCCTCTCCCCAGCTTGCCATTATGGAGTATCTGAACGGCAAAAAGAAGCCGGTGGAGGAGGCTACCCTGTGCCAGCGGCTGGATATTTTGCCCCAGGATGAAAGCCTGCTGGGGCTTGTTCGACAAGGCTATGTCCGGCGGGAGGAACTGCTCAAGCAAAAGGTGATGGATGAAAAGGTTGTCATGGTGCGCCTGTGCGACTCTCCCCTGCCCGGTGCCCTCACCAAGCGGCAGGAGGAGGTTATGGCTTTTCTGGAGGAAAACGGCACGGCCTCCCTGCGGGAAATTTGCTACTACAACGCCATGACCCGCGCTGTCCCCGACAAGCTGCGGGAAAAGGGCGTGCTGGAATACTACGACATCCCCCGCTTTCGCAATCCCTATGGGGACAACGCCACTGCTCCGGAGGCGCCCCCCCCCTCTCTCGGGTGAGCAGCAGGCCGCCCTGGAGCAGCTGCAGGAGCAGCTGTCTCAGCCAAAGCCAAAGCCTGCCCTTCTCTATGGCGTGACGGGATCGGGCAAGACACAGGTGTTTCTTGCCCTCATTGAATCGGTGCTGCGAAAGCGCAAGTCGGTCATCGTGCTGGTGCCGGAAATCTCCCTGACCGGCCAGACCGTACAGGCGTTTCACATGCGGTTTGGCAAGCGGGTGGCGGTACTTCACAGCGGCCTTTCCCTGGGCGAGCGCATGGACGAGTGGAAGCGCATCCGGGCCGGGGATGCCGACATTGTGGTAGGCACCCGCTCCGCCGTGTTTGCCCCGGTGCAAAATCTGGGTCTCATTGTGCTGGACGAGGAGCAGGAGCACACCTATCACTCCGAGAAATCCCCCCGCTACCACGCCCGGGACGTGGCCAAATTCCGCTGCAGCCAAACCGGTTCCCTGCTGCTGCTGTCCTCGGCCACGCCGTCGGTGGAAAGCTACTACTATGCCAAGCAGGGTCAATACTCCCTCATCACGCTGGAGGAGCGGTTCGGCGATGCCCAGCTGCCGGATGTCTACATGGTGGATATGCGGGAGGCGGAGAGCATTTCCACCTCCCACACCTTCAGCGAGCGTTTGCTGCAGGAGCTGCACTACAACCTCACCCACGGCGAACAATCCATTCTGCTGCTGAATCGCCGGGGATATTCCACTCTCATCAAATGTTCGGCCTGCGGGGCGGTGGAAGAGTGCCCCAACTGCTCGGTTTCCATGACCTTTCACACCGCCAACGACAGTCTGGTCTGCCACTATTGCGGCTATGCCAAAAAGCGCCCAGCCAAGTGCACCGAATGCGGCAGCGAGATGATTCGGTTCAGCGGTGTTGGCACCCAGAAAATCCAGGAGGAATTGGAGGCCCTCTACCCCGATGCCCGGATTCTCCGGGTGGATATGGACACCACCCTTACAAAATTTTCTCACGAACGTCTATTTCTTGCCTTTTCCAGCAAAGAATATGATATAATGATTGGGACACAAATGGTGGCAAAGGGCCTCAACTTCCCGGATGTCACCCTTGTGGGTGTACTGGCCGCGGATCAGTCCCTCTACGCCATGGACTTCCGCAGCTTTGAGCGCAGCTTTGCCCTGCTTACCCAGGTAGTGGGCCGCAGTGGCCGGGGCAAGCACCGGGGCCGTGCCCTCATCCAGACCTTCTCCCCGGATCACCCCATCATTGAACAGGCGGCCAATCAGGATTATCCCGCTTTCTATGCCCAGGAAATCAAATCCCGGCGGCACCACCTGTACCCGCCCTTCTGCACATTGGCGGGAATTGGCTTTGTCAGCGTCTCCACCGAGGAGATTCGCCGCTGGCCCGAGCGCTTTCTGGAGCAGTTCCGCAAGCTGGCCGGCGAATACCCCGACCTGCCCATTCGCGTATTGGGCCCGGTGGACGCCGATACCTACAAGGTGGCCGGCAAATACCGCCGCAAGCTTATCATCAAATGCAAAAACAACCGCGCCACCCGTGAACTGTTCCGCCGTGCGCTGGAATGGTTCTACACCGAATGCAAGACGGTGACCGCGTTTATCGATATGCATTACGACCGCATTTAGTACTTCCCCGGCAGTGGCTGTTCAGCGATCATTCACAGGAAAGGAGCCATGGACACATTTATGGCAATCAGGCAGATTATTCAGGAAGGGAACGCATTTCTGCGAAAAAAAAGCAGGGAGGTCACGGTCTTTGACCAGCGCCTTCACACCCTGCTGGACGATATGAAGGAAACCATGGACGGTGCCAACGGCGTAGGACTGGCAGCGGTACAGGTAGGCGTGCTGCGGCAGGTCATCGTCGTGGATGTCGGCGAGGATCTGATCGAACTCATCAACCCCAAAATCATCGAAACATCGGAGGAAACCGCCAGCGAAGCGGAGGGCTGTCTGTCCTTCCCCGGCCAGTACGGCATGGTGGAGCGGCCCCTCAAGGTAAAGGTGGAGGCTCAGGACCGCGACGGCAACCTCTTTACCGTAGAGGGAGAGGGCCTCAAGGCCCGAGCCTTCTGCCATGAAATCGACCACCTGGGCGGTGTCCTCTTTGTGGATCTGGTCACCGAGATGATCGACGCGGACGACGCAGATTGAAGCAGGCAGCTTGAAGCTGCACACATGCCGCTTCGCCAGCTTGAAGCTGGACACATGCCGCTTCGCGGATTGCCGACATTGGGTATTCGCTAAAACCGCCCTAATATCGGCAAGCCACCGGCTGCAATCGCGGAGCGGATAGATTTTCTTTGCTTCTTTCTTTTTTCCAAAAGGCAGATTGAATCTGCACACCCACCGCTTCGCGGATTGCCGACATTGGGTATTCGCTAAAACCGCTCTAATATCGGCAAGCCACCGGCTGTAATCGCGGAGCGGATAGATTTTCTTTGCTTCTTTCTTTTTTCCAAAAGAAAGAAGAGAAAAGAGGAATGAACTTGAGAGCAGTTTTTATGGGCACGCCGGATTTTGCGATTCCTTGCCTGGAGCGTATGATCCGGGACGGCCACGAGATAGCCGCCGTGTTCTGTCAGCCGGACAGGCCCAAGGGCCGGGGCTACAAGCTGGTTCCGCCGCCGGTAAAGGTGCTGGCGGAGGAGCAGGGAATCCCCGTACACCAGCCTGTTAAAATGCGGGACGGCACAGTTGCCGCCCTGCTGCAGGACATTGCCCCCGACGTCATTGTCGTGGTGGCCTACGGGCGCATTTTGCCGCCGGATATTCTGGCCATCCCCCGGTATGGCTGCGTCAATGTCCACGCATCCTTGCTGCCAAAGCTGCGGGGAGCCGCTCCCATTCAGTGGAGCATCATCAACGGCGATGCCGTTACCGGTGTCACCACCATGTTCATGGCCGAGGGCCTCGACACCGGCGACGCCATTCTGCGCCGGGAAACCCCCATCGGCGCAGAGGAAACCGCCGGGGAACTGTTTGAGCGGCTGTCCGCCATGGGCGCGGATTGCCTGTCTGAAACATTGCCCCTGCTGGAATCGGGGAACTGCCCCCGCACCCCCCAGGACGACAGCCTCGCCACCTATGCCCCCATGATCGGCAAGGACATGGCGTTTCTCGACTTCTCCCGCCCGGCAGAGGAACTGTGCTGCCTTATCCGGGGGCTGAACCCCTCACCGGTCGCCAAAACCTGCTTTGAGGGGAAGCTGATCCGCGTGCTGAAGGCCCGGCCTGTGCCGGATTTCTCCGGTGCACCCGGTGAAATCCTCGACAACAAGCGGTTTATTGTGGCCTGCGGCGACGGCGCCATCGAGTTCACCTCCGTACAGCCGGAAGGCAAAAAATGCATGGACGCCTCCGCCTTTATCTGCGGCCGCAGAGACTGCAAGGGCACGTTTTGCACCGTGAATCTTTCCGGGGAACAATGACACTGATAAAAAGGAGCCCATTTTATTGAAATCTGCGCGACAAGTAGCTGTGGAGGCCCTTCTTCGAGTGGAAGAGGGCAAGTCCTGGTCCAACCTGACCCTGGACGCCCTGCTCACCAAACACATCACCGATCCCAGGGAGGGGGCCTTTGCCTCGGCCCTGGTTTACGGCGTTTTGGAGCGAAAGCTGACGCTGGACGCCTGCATCGCCGCCCACTCCAAGCTAAAACTCTCCAAGCTGTCGCCGGTGATTCACGCCATTCTGCGCATCACCGTTTACCAGCTTCTCTATATGGACAAGGTGCCGGATCACTCCGCTGTCAATGAGGCGGTGGAACTGACCCGAACCCTGAAAATGGGCAAGACCTCGGGCTTTGTCAATGGGATTCTGCGGGCCTTTTTGCGGGATGAGAAGCGAATCCCCATTCCCGCGGAGCCCCTTTCCGCCGCTCTCGGCGTGGAATACTCCGTGCCGGAGCCTTTGGTGACCCTGTGGCTGGAGGCCTATGGAGAAGAGAAAACCCTCGCTATCCTACAGGCCAGCATGGGACAGCCGCCCCAGTTTATCCGGGTGAACACCCTGCGCACCACCGACGAGGCGCTGCTGGCCCGATTGGAGGCCCGGGGATATCGCGCCGAGGAGACCGCCCTTGCCCACTGCTTTATTTTATCCGGGCCGGGTGCGGCGGTTAAGCTGCCGGAGTTTGAGGAGGGGCTTTTCCATGTGCAGGATATTTCCAGTCAGCTTTGTGTAAAGGCGCTGCAGGTGGCCCTGGGCATGCGGGTGCTGGATGCCTGTGCCGCGCCGGGGGGAAAATCCCTGACCATCGCCCAATATCTGGGGGGGGAGGGTGCCCTGTTGTCCACCGATTTGCGGGAGAACCGCGTTCCCTTGATGCAAAAGCAGGCGGAGCGCATGGGAATTTCCCAGATGGAGTGCCGCCGGGCGGATATGACCGTTCTCGACCCATCGCTGGGCCAGTTTGACCGGGTGCTGTGCGATGTCCCCTGCTCCGGCTACGGGGTCATCCGCCGAAAGCCGGAAATCAAATACAAGCCCCTGGAGGAATTTTCCGGTCTGCCGGAAATTCAGTATAAAATTCTTCGTACAGCCTCACACTATGTAAAAGAAGGCGGCCGCCTGATTTATTCCACCTGTACGCTCCACCCTGTGGAAAACTCCGGCGTTGTCCGGCGCTTTCTGGAGGAAAACCTGGAGTTTGTACCGGTTCCCCTGGAAATCGACGACAGCGCGGAGACAGAGCGGACTTTGATCGGCCACCTGCAGGGAGACGGCTTCTTTATGGCCGCGCTGCAGAGAGCAAGCCGATGACATTGAGAGAACAGGAGGGCAGGCCCCGATGAAGCGCATCGACATCAAATCCATCCCCCTGCCCGATCTGACCGCCCGGTTCGAGGCGCTGGGTCAACCAAAATTTCGGGCCAAGCAGGTTTTTCGCTGGATTCATCAAAAGCAGGTCGGCAATTTCAACGAAATGAGCGATCTTCCCCTGGAATTCCGGGAAAAATGTAATGAAATATTTTACATAGAGTCTATAAATATCAAAAAAAGGCTTGTGTCATCCATAGATGGTACGGTAAAATACCTGTATGAGTTGCAGGACGGCAACACAGTGGAGGCTGTGCTGATGAAATACAAGCACGGCAACAGCCTGTGCATCTCCACCCAGGTGGGATGCCGGATGGGCTGCGCCTTCTGTGCCTCCACCATTGGGGGGCTTGTCCGCAGCCTGACCGCCGGGGAAATGCTGGAGGAGGTCTACAGCGCCGGACGGGATACGGGGGAGAAGGTCTCCAGCATTGTGCTGATGGGCATTGGGGAGCCGCTGGACAACTACGACAATGTGCTGGGGTTTCTGCGCATTCTCTCCGCCCCGGATGGCCTGAACCTGAGCCTGCGCCATGTGTCCCTCTCCACCTGTGGGCTGGTGGAGCAGATTGACCTGCTGGCACAGGAAAAGCTGCCCCTGACGTTGTCGGTTTCCCTGCATGCCCCCAACGATGCCGCGCGAAACCGCACCATGCCCATCAACCGCAAATACCCTGTCGATGAGCTGCTGGCGGCCTGCACCCGGTACTTCCACGCCACCGGCCGACGAATCAGCTTTGAATACGCCCTGATTGCGGGCGAAAACGATACCCCCGCCCACGCCAGAGAACTGGGCCAGAAGCTTCGCGGTATGAACTGCCACGTCAACCTCATCCCCGTAAACCCGGTGGGGGGCAAGCAGTTCCGCGCCAGCGAAAAAAGCTCCATCGGCCAGTTTGTATCCATACTGGAGGGGCTGGGCGTCACCACCACTGTCCGCCGCCGGCTGGGCACGGACATCAACGCCGCCTGCGGGCAGCTTCGCCGGGAGGATGCCTCCACCGGCACACCACATTAGCTTTATGTCAACAGGCCCCAGGCCAAACTTTTTTAAGGCTGCAGGTTGGGTATTCCCCTTGTGGAAGCAAGCCCAAGGGCCTGCACGGAGGATTTATGAGAGTCGTTTTTGGCAGCACGGATCCCGGGCTGACCCGGTCGTCCAATCAGGACGGGTTTGCCTGCGAACGGATATCGGACAACATGGCCTATGGCGTGCTGTGCGACGGAATGGGCGGCGAAAACGGAGGGGGCATCGCCTCCGCCGTCGCCGTGGAGTTTGCCGCGCAAATGCTGCGGCGGGATTTGAAGGAGGACATGGGCGAGCTTTCGCTGCGCTCGGTGCTGTCCTCTGCCATTGCCGGGGCAAACGCCCTGGTCTACGAAAAGGGTCAGGCCGACCCGGAGCTGACCGGTATGGGCACCACCATCATTTTGGCTGTGCTGCTGGGCAGCACCCTCTACATCGCCTATGTGGGCGATTCCCGGGTATACCGGCTCAACGGTGCCGAGGAGCGCCAGCTGACCCGGGATCACACCGTTGTGCAGATGCTGGTGGATATTGGCGAAATTACCCCGGAGGACGCGAAAACCCATCCGAAGCGCCATTACATCACCCGGGCGGTAGGCGTTTCCCCCGAGGTGGAGCCAGATTTCATTGTGGAGGCGCTGGAGGAGGGCTCGATTATCCTGCTCTGCTCCGACGGTCTGTACCAATATATGGAGCCTGGTCTGACCCAGCCCCTGATTCAGGAATGCATGGCGGCCCAGTCGGCGGATCCCCTCATCCAGTTTGCCAACCGACAGGGTGGCTCCGACAATATTACGGCGATTGTAATGGCATAAACTGGGAGTTTTTCGTGAACACTGTGTATGGTTGTACGATATATCCTGTCTGTCGCTTGGCCCCGGGCAGGTACCTTTTGAAAGGCTGATTGGTTCGATCTATGGATAATTATATTGGAAAAAAGCTGGAAGGCCGGTATGAAATACAGGAGCTGATAGGCATGGGCGGCATGGCCAATGTCTACAAGGCTTACGATATCATCGACGACCGGATTGTCGCCGTAAAAATTCTGCGCAATGAGTTCCTCAACAACGCGGAATTTTTGCGCCGCTTTAAAAACGAATCCAAGGCGATTGCTGTGCTGTCTCACCCTAATATTGTGCGGGTGTATGACGTCAGCTTTGCCAACAGCATCCACTATATTGTGATGGAGTACATCGACGGCATCACCCTGAAGGATTACATCGAGCGGCAGGGTGTGCTGACCTGGAAGGAATCTGTCCACTTTACCCTGCAAATTCTGCGGGCGCTGCAGCACGCCCACGACAAGGGGATTGTCCACCGGGACATCAAGCCCCACAACATCATGCTGCTGCAAAACGGCGAAATCAAGGTGACGGATTTTGGCATCGCCCGCTTTGCCCGCAGCGAGGTGCGCACCATCACCGACCGGGCCATCGGCTCTGTCCACTACATCAGCCCGGAGCAGGCCATGGGCGACAGCACCGACGAAAAAGCCGATATCTACTCCGTCGGCGTCATGCTCTTTGAAATGCTGACCGGCCGCCTGCCCTTTGAGGCGGAGACCGCCGTATCTGTGGCCATCAAGCAGATTCAGACCCAGGCGGTGCGGCCCCGCTCCCTTAACCCGGACATTCCCGAGGGGCTGGAGGAAATCACCATCCGGGCCATGCAAAAGGATGCCGCCAAGCGGTACCAGTCCGCCGCCGAGATGATCTCGGACATTGAGCGGTTCAAGCAGGATCCCTCCATATCCTTTGCCTATAAATATATGGACGCCGAGCCGGAGCAGGCCAAGCGAAAAAAATACAACCGCGCCATCCAGGAGACCCGAGCGGAGGAGGATGACATGCCAAGGAAAAAGCGCACTCCCTATATCCCCATTCTGACAGGCGTTACCATGGCCTTTGTCATTGCGTCCATCAGCTTTATCGGCCTGATGGTATATTACAACAACCCCTTTACCATTGTCGCGGAGATTGAGGGCGGTTTGTACGATCTGGTGGGCTTTAAGTACGACACCATGGCCGCCCAGCACGACGACATTGAAATTGTGGTGGAGGAATACGAGTACAACGACGATTATGGGAAGGACATTATCTTTGAGCAAAGGCCCAGGGCCGGCACCAATGTGAAAAACGGCTCGGTGGTAAAGGTAAAGGTCAGTCTGGGCCAAAAAATTGCCACTGTGCCCAACTTTACCGGCAAGGATTCCATTCAGACCACATCCAAGCTGAAGGAGCTTGGCATTACCTACCGGGAGGAGTATGTCTACAGCGACGATGTGCCCATCGGCAGCGTGGTGTACACGGATCCCTCCAAGGACAGCCAGGTGTCCTCCAACGAGATTGTCACCGTTTACATCAGCCAGGGGCCGGAGGTGCGGACTGTCACAGTGCCCTCTGTCATCGGCCTGCAGCCGGAGGGGGCAAAGACCCTGCTGGAGGTATACAAGCTGCGGCTTGGCACCATTACCGAGGAGGTCAGCGACAAGCCGGTCGGAACCATCATCTCTCAGGATCCCGCGCCGGAGGACGGCATGAAGCCCCAGAACACCGCTGTCAATGTAGTCATCAGCAAGGAGGGCATCGAGCGGCTCTCCATCCCCGTCACCATGCCCCAGGTTGACCGCACCATCGCCATTCGGGCCCGGGTAGGCGATGACAATGTGGTGGTCGCCGAGGACACCTTTAATCCCATCCAGGACGAAAAGCCTGTGTGGACACCGATTATCCCCGGGGATGAGACCATGACGGACGTGGAAGTGAAAATCTACATCGACGGAAAGCTGTACATGAAATACAGCGTGAACTTTGAGACAAAGAGCCGCACGGAACTGACCAATCGCATGGATGCGGAGGAGTTTCAGTAACGGGCCTCATTGAACAGGAACGCAACAGCGAACAGGGGCCTTGTAAAAGGCCCCTGCCATACTTTTAGAAGGGGTGAGGACAAACGCAGGGCAGAATTATAAAGGCGACAGGCGGATATTATTACGTGGAGACAGGGACAGGGCCCGACACCGCGCTGGTTGAGTGTCGGGCCAGAGGCATCTTCCGCAAGGAGGGCCGCAGCCCGTATGTCGGTGATATGGTCGACATTCAGCTGGATGGAGACGGTGTTGGAACCGTCAACGAAATCCATCCCCGGAAAAACGATCTCATCCGGCCGCCGCTGGCGAATCTGGACTATATGGTAGTGGTGATATCCGTTGCCGATCCCCCCTTCAACGCCTTTGTCACCGATAAGTTTCTGGCTATATTGGAGCACAAGGACATCGAACCCCTTATCGCCATCACCAAATCGGATTTGGGGGATTCCACCGCCATACAGGCCCGGTTCCGAAAGGCGGGGTACCCGGTTTTTGCCGTACATACGCAGGGAGAGGCCGCCGGACAAGGCGTGTCGGAATTAAAGGATGCTTTGGCAGGGCGGCTGTGTGCCTTTTCCGGCAACAGCGGTGTGGGGAAATCCAGCTTGCTGAACGCCATTGATCCCCACTTTCAGCTGGAGACGGGGGATATCAGCAAAAAGCTGGGGCGGGGACGCCACACTACCCGCCATGTGGAGTTGTTCCAGCTGGATAACGGCGCCCTGATAGCCGACACACCGGGCTTTTCCACCGTAGAGGTGACCCGGATGAGCGCCATCACCAAGGAGAGCCTGGCCTGGTGCTTTCGGGATATGGAGCCCTATTTGGAGCAGTGCAAATTCACAGACTGCTCCCACACAACGGAGTTGGGCTGTGCTGTTTTGGCGGCCGTGGCAGCCGGTGACATCGATGCAGGCCGCCACGAAAGCTATATGCAGCTTTATAGCGAACTAAAGGATTTAAAGGAATGGGAGCAATAGGAATGTCGACATATACCTGCGCGATTTTGAGCGGGGGAGAAATTTTGGACTATGCCGCTGTAAAAGAGGAGTTGCCGGCAACAGACTTCATCATCTGCGCCGACAGCGGCTATCGCCATTGCCGGCACCTGGACTGTCAGCCCGACTTGCTGGTGGGAGATTTCGACTCCATCGGCCAGGCGCTGCCGGATGGCGTCCCTGTTGTCCGCCTTTCCGCCGATAAGGATTACACCGACACTGCCCTGGCCTGTGAGGAGGCGGTGTCCAGAGGGGCAAAAAGGATCTATCTGGCGGGATTTTCCGGCGGCAGATTGGATCACACCCTGGCCAATCTGCAAACCCTGGCGGGGTTATCTGCCCGTGGCATTGAGTGCCACATGACAGATGGCCGTTGCACTGTGTATGCTCTCACGGCGTCTGCTCAGGGGAATGCGTTGATTTTGCAGCCAAGGCCGCGGCATTACTTCTCCGTATTCGCCTTTTCCGGTGTTTGCAAAAATGTCGCCATCCAAGGAGGAAAGTACCCGTTGGAGAGGTACGATTTGCGGTTTGATGAGGCCAGAGCCGTCAGCAATGAGTTTCTGGATGGGCCTGTCACAGTCTCCCTCGACGAGGGGACGCTGCTTGTCACAACGACTCCTTTTGACAGGTAAATGCAAGAATATTTACAGATCAAAAAAACACACTCGCTTGAGTGTGTTTTTTTGTGC